>NZ_JBFAKI010000005.1:0-517319 GCF_040655675.1 Nocardia sp. NPDC050378 | reverse complement strand
GCCTGGCGCCAGGGCGCGTTCGGCGCGGAAGTGGTTCCGGTGGATGTCGGCCCCGCACACGGTGGTCACCAGATCGGCCGTGACGAAGGCGTGCGATGATGAGCTGCGGCTGGGGTGCCGGGGGCTCACGTCGCCCCTTGCGCGCCCGTCTCGGCACGAGCGTGCGGACCCGCGTGCTGGCGATCGCCCTGATCCCGAGCCTGGTGCTGCTCGCCACGGGCGCGGTCGCGGTCACCCTGGTCGGGCTCCGCGCGCAGTCGGTGAAGGAATGGTCCGACTATCGGGGAACGGTGATCGACCCGCTGCTGCGATTCGTGACGTCGATCCAGGCGGAACGGCTCGCCAGTGTCACCGCGCAGGATCACGCACCCGGCGCGGATGCGCAACTGCGCACCAGCCGCGACGACACCGACCGCGCGATCGCCGAGACCGCCCGGATCGCCTCGGCGGCACAGGATATGGATCAGAACACCGGCGCCGAGTCCATCCAGGCGATGGCCGATCTCATCGGGCGAATGCAGGTGATCCGGGAATCGGTCGACAGCAGGAAGGCGACCACGGGCGATGTCGATCAGTACTTCAGCGACCTCATCGCCGCCATGCTCGGCGCCGGCCAGGAATCCGCGCGATTGAAGTCCTCCGACACCACGACGATGGACGCCGAGACAACGGCGATCGATCTGCTCCGCGCGGCCGAAAGTCATTCGCGGGTGGTGAGTCTCGTGGCCGGGGGGACCGCGGCGGCCGAGGGTTTGTCGCCGCGTGAGCGGCGTGTGCTCGCCCAGCATATCGGTGTCTACCGCAAACAATTCGACCTCGTCGACACCCGCTTGTCGACGGCGGTTCGCTCGAGCGTCCGCGCGCTGACCGGCGGCACCGACTGGCGTGTCGGAACCACGGGTGAGGACGAGATGGCCGAACATGGCGAGTTGTCGATGCCGGTGCAGCAGTGGCTGGCCGCTGAACGCGCGGTCGACACCCGCCTGATCGCGGTGATCCGCGATCAGTTCCGGGTGACGGTCGACGCGACGAGTGCGGCCGCCGACCGACTGATCGACCAGCTGCTTTTCGTCTCGGCGATCATGCTCGTAGTCACGATTCTGGCGGTGTCGGGTTCGCTGGTCCTGGCCAATCGATTGTTGCGGCGCCTGCGCGTCCTGCGCTCGGCCAGCCTCGAGCTCGCCAACGACCGGCTGCCGGACCTCATCCGCCGCATCCACAACGGCGAACAGGTCGACGCGCAGGTCGAGACAGCCCCGGTCGACCGCGGTCGCGACGAGATCGGCCAGGTGGCCGCCGCCTTCGCCGTCGCCCAGCGGACCGCGCTCGAAACGGCGGTGGGTGAGGCCAGTACCCGCAACGGGTTCAACAAGGTGTTCCTCGATATCGCGTTCCGCAGCCAGGCCCTGGTGCGCCGACAGCTCGACGTCCTCGATGTCGCCGAGGCCCGCCAGGACGACCCGGAAGACCTCGAGCTGCTGTTCCAGCTCGACCACCTGGCCACCCGTGCCCGCCGCAATTCCGAGAACCTGCTCATCCTCGGCGGTCGTGCGCCGGGACGGCGCTGGCGCAACCCGGTGGCGCTCGAGGAGATCGTGCGCAGCGCGGTGTCCGAGACCGAGGGGTACGCGCGGGTGAGCGCGATCCGATTGCCTGCGGTCAGCGTGCTCGGCGCGGCCGTGGCCGACCTCATCCACCTGTTGGCCGAGCTGATCGACAACGCGACCGCGTTCTCACCACCGGACGCGCCGGTGGCGGTGCACGGCAACTCGGTCGGCAGGGGAGTGGTGGTCGAGGTCGACGACCAGGGACTCGGGATCTCCTTCGAGGAACGGGAACGCCTCAACGCGATGCTGGCCGAGCCACCCCAGTTCCACGAGATGGCGCTCGCGGGACATCGTCATCTCGGGCTGTTCGTGGTGAGCAGACTCTCGGCGCGCCACGGCATTTCGGTGACGCTGCAGGAATCGCCGTACGGTGGGGTGCGCGCGATCGTGCTGGTGCCGTGGGCCGTGCTCGAGGCCGGTGACGACAACCCGACCGCGGCGGTCGAACCCGTGCGCACCCGCGACGCCGTGCATCGGGCTCCCGCTGTCGCCGCGTTGCCCGGCACGCCGAGGCACGACCCGCTGCCGACGCCCGCCGAACCGATGCCGATCCGCAGGGCCGAACCGGTGAGACGCAACGGCCGCCACGTGGCGAGGCGGGAGTCTTCGGCCGGGCCCGATGGACCTCCGGTCGCCGAAGTGGACCGCAGGCCGGCCCTGCCCAGGCGGGAACGGCTCACGCACCTTTCTCCCCAACTCAGTACCGATGTGGGAGAAGGGGATCCGTACTCGGCGGCTCCGGCGGCGACAGCCCGCATCCGAGCGGCCGAGACGGTGCGAACAGCGATGAGTTCGTTGCAGAACGGCACGCGACGGGCGCGCGTGCGCCCACCCCATTCCCATCCGTAGAACGGTCAGAACATGAACGAGGACATGATGGTTCGTCAGGCACCGGCAGGCACACTCGACTGGTTGCTCACCAACCTGGTGACGGCGACATCGGGCGCCGAACGCGCGGTGGTCCTGTCCGCCGATGGTCTGGCTCTCGCCGGATCCGACGGAACCGAACGCGAGGATGTCGAGCACCTGGCCGCGATGTCGTCGGCCCTGCACAGCCTGGCACGCGGCGTGGGCACCCGGTTCGGCAAAGGGGTGCTGCACCAGACGGTGGTCGAGCTAGAGCACGGCTACCTCCTGGTCACCGAGGCGGGTCACGGCGCGTGCCTGGCCCTGCTGACCGACGCCGAGGTCGATCTCGGCCTCGTCGCCTACGAAATGAATGTGATCGTCGGCCAAGTGCGTGAGCATCTGTCGGCAGCGCCGAGAACCTCGATGTCGACGCGAGTGTCGTGAGTGAGGGGCCGGACGAGGTGTGGGGCTACGAGGACGACGACCCGGGGCCTCTGGTTCGGCCGTTCGCGCTGACGCGCGGGCGCGCGGGCAGGGACCTGCCGGAGCTGGACATCCTGACCCTCGTGATCTCGGTCGGCTACGACTCCGACGTGAACAAGCTCGACCGCGAATACGCCAGCATCTTTCAGCTGTGCCGCCATCAGCCGATGTCGATCGTCGAAATCGCCGCTCATTTGAAGTTGCTGCTGGTCACCGTGAAGGTGCTGGTCAGTGACCTCATCGCGGCCGGCTATGTGATCTTCCGATCTCCACCGAGGGCCGAAGCGGGCCCCGACCCCGAACTACTGCAGGCGGTATTGGATGGCATACGTAACCTCTGACGGGCGCGATTCGGCGTCCATGTCCACCGAACTGGCGGTAAAAATCCTGGTGGCCGGGGGATTCGGGGTCGGCAAGACGACCATGGTCGGCGCGATCAGCGAGATCCCCCCGCTGCGCACCGAAGAACAGCTCACCGAGCTGAGCAGTTCCGTGGACGACCTGCGCGGCATCGAAGCCAAGCGAACAACCACCGTCGCACTGGATTTCGGGCGGATCACCATCAATCCCCGCGTGATTCTCTACCTGTTCGGCACTCCCGGACAGGACCGGTTCTGGTTCCTGTGGCCCGAGCTGTCGCGTGGTGCGCTCGGCGCGGTGGTCCTGGTCGACACTCGGCGGCTGGCCGACAGTTTCGCCGCGGTGGACTATTTCGAGTCCCGGCGAATTCCGTTCGTGGTGGCGGTGAACTGCTTCGACGGCGCGGATCGATACGCGCCGGAGGAGATCGGCGCCGCGTTGGGTGTACCGACTCATGTGCCGATCATGCTGTGCGATGCACGTGATCGCGCGTCCTGCAAGGAGGTGCTCGTCTGCCTGTTCGAGTACATCATGGCCAGTACGACGCGGGTTCGCTCACTCCCTATGTGAATTGTTAACGGGCACACTGACTCTGGTGTGAGTTAGGAACGCACAATATATTATGTCGGTATCCTGAGTCTGTATGCGAACCTCTTCGAAAGGTCAACAAATGAGCGATCTGCTCGACCTGGTCAATGTGCACTACGCCGGTCTCGAGGGCGGCGATCTCGAAATGGCCGCGAGCCCGTTCACCGAGGACGTGGCGGCGCAGTTCCCGTCCGGCCCGCTCACCGACACCTTCACCCTGCGTGACGGCAAGGTGCCCGAGCACCGTGTGTACTGGGACAACGTGAGCTTCCTGACTCAGCTCGGCCTGATGCCCGCTCAGGACTGAGCGGACCGCTCGACGCGAGACCCCTTCGGCTTCCGGCCGGAGGGGTCTTCTGCCTTTCGTGCCGGAGTCGGTGTGCAGCTTTCTGGACATTTCGCCGACAGCTCGGGCCATAGCCTCCCAGGTATGACCTCAGATTCAACGTCGACAGGTGGTTCGGGAACGCGGCGCGCGCGAGCGGGCTGGGTGCTCGCCCTCGCGGCGACCGTTCTCCCGGGCTTCACGGCGGCAGCTTCACCCGCGACGGCCGACACCGGCGGCTATCACCTCTACGCCCACGGATTCCTCAGCAACGGCATCGTCGGCTACAACGCGTCCGACACAGACCAGCCGACGCCGATCCAGGGCAGGCCGATGCCAGGCGCCCTGAACTGGCCGCAGACGCCCAGCCCGGACGGGCGGTTCCTGTTCGTCGCCCCGGGAACCAACCCGCAGCTGATCCCGTACGCCATCGGCCCCGACGGCGAACTCACCGAGGGAACGCCGCTCGCGCTGCCCGATGTCCCCGTGGACATCATCTTCGCGCCGAACAGCCGCGACGCCTTCGTCGTGGTCGGCCTGCAGAACGCGCAGGTGGTGCCGGTACGCATCGGCGCCGACGGCACGCCCACCGTCAACGGCTCGCCGGTGCCGTTCGGTGAGTCGCTCGATGGTGTCGCCTCGGGCACCGTCTCGCCGGACGGCAAGCAGCTGTACGTAGCCAGCCTGCTGCCCCGCCAGCTGCTGGTGTTCGACATCAAAGCCGACGGTTCGGTGTCTCCGGTCAAGCAGCGGCTGTCGACCGGGCTGAATCCGATCTATCCGCGGGTCACCCCCGACGGTAGGCATGTGTATGTCATCAACGAGATCAGCGGTTCGGTGTCCGGCTTCACGCGGGCCGCGGACGGCACGCTCACCGAGATCGCGGGGTCGCCGTTCCCGACCGGCTTGCTGCCACACGTCACGAGCATCACGCCCGACGGTCGTTTCCTGTACGTGCCGAACATGGGGTCGGGGCACATCAGCTCCTTCGCGGTGGAGCCGAACGGTGTGCTGACGCCGTTGCCCGACGTCGCGTTCGCGCCGGAGAAGCCCGGCACTTTCGCCGAGTCCTCGGTGATGTCGCCCAGCGGTGAGGTGCTCTGGGCGCTTGGCACCGATCCGCTGCGAGGCGGAGAGGAGATTCTGCGGCGGTTCACGATCGGCCCCGACGGCGTCCTCGACCTGGATGAGTCGGTGGCGGTATACACCGGCACCTATATTGCCGACGGACGAACGTTGTCGGTGGTTCCCCGACGCTGACCAGAGTGCCCAAGGCCCCTCCGGCATCGGCTGGAGGGGCCTTTCGCATGTCGGCGCTATGGTCGGCATCACGGCAGTTATGCAACTAAGTTGTTTAATTTACTTGTATGGTTGGCTAATGACTTCCGTACCGTCCACCGCCCGAGAGCTGGGTGAAGTCCTGCATCCGATTGCCCGCCGGCTGCTCGCCGGACGGACGATCTCAGCGGGAAAGCTCGGCGTTCTCGGCTACCTGTCCACTCACGGGCACGCCACCGCAACCACGCTGGCGACGGTCCAGACCGTCAGCCCACAGGCCATCGCCACCGCCGTGCGCGAACTCGAAGCTCTCGGGCTGGTCGTGCGCACGCCCGACAGCGCGGACCGTCGTCGCGTGTGGGTCGAACTCACCGACGCCGGCCGCGCCCGGCTGATCGAGGAGCGGGCGGTGGGGCTGGACTGGCTGTCGCGCGCCATCGATGAGCGACTCACGGACGCGGAACGCGACGCCCTGGGCGAGGCGTTGCCCGCGCTGCGGAAACTGGCCGCCGCAGGGCCGATCGAATGATCTCCGCGCGCCGCCTCACCCCCGCCCTCGTCTACACCGCCCTGACTTCGGCCATCGTCAGCTCGCTCGGCATGTTGCTGGTGCCCGCGATCTCGCGTGAGATGCAGGTCGACGTGAGCGCGGCGCAGTGGATGCTCACCGTCAACTTGCTGGTCGGCGCGGTGACGACCCCGGTCATGGGCAGGCTCAGCGACGGGCCGCACAAGAAGCGGCTGCTGCTGTGGTCGTTGACGATCATCTTGATCGGGTCGGTCGTCGCGGCCGTGGCCACCGATTTCGCGGTATTCCTTCTCGGGCGCGCGTTGCAGGGACTCAGTTACGGGATCGTGCCGGTGACCATCGCGCTCGCCCGCCGCTATCTCCCCGCCGACGAGGTGCGCAACGGCATCTCCACCCTGTCGGTCACGGTGACCACCGGCCTCGGTCTCGGCTATCCGCTCACCGGAATCTTCGCCGATGTGTTCAGCTACCGGTTCGCGTTCTGGGCGGCAGCGCTGTTCCTGTCGACGACGGTGCTCGTGGTGTGGAAGGTGGTGCCGGACGGCCCGGACGAGCGGGCCCCGCGCACGCCGTTCGACCTGCGCGGCGCCCTGCTGCTCGGCGCCGGTCTCGCGGCATTGCTGCTCGTGGCCGGTGAGGGCTCGCGATGGGGGTGGGGCTCGGCGTGGACGCTCGGTCTGCTTGTGGTCTCGCTCGCGATCCTGACGCTGTGGGCGCTGGTGGAACTGCGCACCGAGCACGCGCTGGTCGATCTGCGGGTGCTGCGTGCCGGTGACGCGTTGGTCGCCAACGGCACCGCCATCGGCCTGGGCGCGGCGATGTATGCCTGCCTGTCGATCGCCAGCCTGATCGCGCAGGCACCGGCCACCACCGGCTACGGCATCGCGCTGCCGTTGTTCTGGGCAGGCTTCGTCATGCTGCCGTTGTCGGTCGGCAGTTTCGCGGCGAATCGGGTGGTCCGGGTGGTGTCCGCGCGTATCCCTATGCGGGCCTTGCTGATTCCCGGCGCCGCCCTGGTCACCGCGTCCAGCCTGCTGCTGTGGCTGGCTCACGACGAGCTGTGGGAGATCCTGCTCGGCATGTTCGGTTTCGGCGCGGGCATCGGCACGACCTATGCGGCTATGCCCGCACTGATCGCGCGTAGCGTGGCCGATCGTGAACTCGGCAGCGCGGTGAGCTTCAACCAGGTGCTGCGCACCGTCGGCGGCTCGTTCGGTAGCGCGATGTCCGGCGCGGTCCTCGCCGCTCATCTCGCCCCCGACGGCTACCCGAGCGGCGCCGGTATCGGCATCGCCCTGGCTGTCGGCGCTGTCGGCTGCACCGCGGTCCTGACAGTCCTCTTGGTCGCCCACCTGACGACCCGCCGCGAACCACCACACTGACCAGCCGCCGCGCCGCTGCGGGGCGGACGAGGCCGGTGATGGGCGGCACGAGATCGGCCACGGTTGCCGCCTGACAACCGTGGCCGACCGAGGCGGACCTACTCACGAACCGGAGCGGAACTCGGTGATGAGCGAGACCTTGCCGTCCAACAGCTCACAGCGGCCATTGGAGGTGTTTGACCTCGAAGAATTCGCGGAAGCCCTCTTCGCCGCCCTCCCTGCCGATGCCGCTGTGACCGGGGCCGCCCCACGGGGCGTCCGGACGCATACCGCCGCCGCCGTTGATGGTGACGGTGCCCGAGCGCAGTCGGCGGGCGAACTCGATGGCTTGTGGTGTGGGTCCCCAGATGTTGGCGTTGAGGGCGTATTTGACGTCGTTGGCCATGTGGACGGCGTCGTCGAGGTCGGTGTAGGGCATGACCACACCGACGGGGGCGAACAGTTCTTCCTGGGCGATCTCGGCTTCGTTGGGGACACCGGTGACCAGGGTCGCTTCGAGGAAGAACCCGTCGTCGAGGCCTGCTGGTCGGCCGCCGCCGACGGGGACCTCGGCGCCCGCGTCACGTGCGCGGGCGAGGAACCCTTCGACGTTGGCGCGGTGTTCGCCGGTGATGAGTGGACCGAGGACGGTGTCGGGTGCGATCGGGTCACCGACGGTCAGGGTGCGCAGGAAATCCCCGGACCGCTCGACGTATTCGTCGAAGTCGTTCTGGGGCACCAGGGTTCGGGTGGTCGCGCCGCAGGCTTGGCCGCTGTTGCGGGTGAACCGCAGGGCCGAGGCGGGGACCGCGCGTTCGAGGTCGGTGCCCGGCAGCACGATGTTGGGTGATTTGCCGCCGAGCTCGAGGACGACTTTCTTCAGCGTCGGGGCGGCCAGGGTGAGAATGCGGCTGCCGACGGTGGGGGAGCCGGTGAAGGTGACCATGTCCACTTCGGCGGCGGTGACGACCTGCTCGGTGACCGACGGTGGTCCGAACACCAGATTGACTGCGCCCGCGGGGAATCCGGCTTCCTCGACTAGCCGGACGAATGCGGCGGTGAGCAGCACGGACTTGGGTGAGGTGACCAGTACCGTGGAGCACCCGGCGGCGAGGGCGGCGCCGAGTTTGTAGGCGCTCATCATGATGGGCACGTTGTAGGCGACGATCGCGGCAACCACTCCGGCGGGTTGGCGTAGTAGCAAGCTGCTGGTGGTGATCGGGTCGTGGTGCAGCGGCATGGGTTGTTCGTAGCCGTCGCGGGGGCCGCGGATGGCGGCGTCGGCGAACCAGCGGAAGAACTTCGCGGGCAGGTCGACGTGGAGGGTGGGGCCGCTGCTGATCGGGGTGCCGATCTCAGTTGCGGCGAGCCCGACCAGTGCTTCCCGGTTCGCCTCTAGCAGGTCGGCCAGGCGGTGCAGCAGGGCGCCGCGCTCGGCCGGAGTCAGGCGGCTCCACTCGCCACCGTCGAAGGCGTGGCGCGCGGCGGCGACGGCCGCGCTCACCTGGGCGGGGCCGGAGGCGGGGGTGAGCGCCACCTGGAGCCCGGTCGCTGGGTTGATCGTGGCGATGGGCCCGCCGTCACCATCGCTCCAGCGACCATCGATGTAACTGGCCGCCGCGCCGATCATGGTTGTCATGCGTGAATCCTTTTCGGGTAGAGATCAATTCGAGAAAGGGACGGTCAGCCCGCCATATAGCCGCCGTCGACGACGAATTCGCCGCCGGTGGCGTAGGCGGCGCGGTCGGACAGCAGCCAGCACGCCATCTCCGCGATCTCCCGAGGCTGGGCGAGCCGGGCCGAGGGGATGCGCGCCATGATGGTGTCGCCGCTGCGGCGCTTGGCGTCCTTCATCAGGTCGGTGTCGGTGTAGCCGGGGCACACCGCGTTGATCCGGATGGTCGGCGCGTACTCGAGGGCGGCGGTCTTGGTGAGTCCGATGACGCCGTGCTTGGCTGCCGAGTACCCGGCGGTGGTCTTGAAGCCCGCCAACCCGGCCAGCGACGCGGTGTTCACGATCGCGCCGCCGCCCTGGGCTTCCATCTGCGCCAATTCCGCACGCAGACACAGCCATACGCCCTTCAGATTCACCGCGATCGCGCGATCGAAGGCATCTTCGTCCCATTCGCCGACGCGGCGGCCACCCTGGCCGATCTGTCCGCCGCTGACCCCGGCGTTGTTGAACGCGCCGTCGAGGCGGCCGTATTCGGCGACGACCGCATCGATCAGCGCGTTCACCTCGGCGCCGTCGGTGAGGTCGGCGGGGACGGCGAGAACCTCCCCGCCCGCGGCGCGCACCTGCTCGGCGGTGGCTTCGAGGCGATCCTTCGACACATCGGACAGCGCGAGCCGCGCGCCTTCCTCGGCCGCGAGCTGCGCGGTGGCCGTGCCGATTCCGCCTGCGGCGCCGGTGATGAGAACGACTTTCCCGTCGAGCAACATGTGAGTCCTTTCGGAACGAAAGATGGTGGGGGGAGGGCTTATCCGACGCGGGAGGCGGGCCAGTCGTGGGCGGGTGAACGCCACGCGGGCCAGTGGTCCTCGGGTTCGGGACGCGTCACCGACACGTGGTGGAAGCAGCGCTGGCACTTCACGACCATGCGTGGGCCCAGAAAATTGGCGACGGGGTAGCGGGCCAGCTCGGCGGCACCGCAGGCCGGGCACGCGCCGTCGACGGGCACGCGTTCGACATACACGCGGTCGGTCTCGGGGCGGGGGAACAGGAGTCGATCGACTGACATCGGAGTGGTCCTTGTCTTTCAGAGGGTCCAGGTGAGGGGAGTGGCGACCGGTACCTGCCAGCGGCCCTCGGCGCGCTCGGCTGCCAGGCGCGCGCGCTGCGCGATGGTGGCGGTTTCGTCGATCGCGCCGTCACGGAGCACAACTCCGTAACCGGCAGTGGCGAATTCGGGGCTCACCAGTCCTGCCCGCACGTCGGCCGCGACCCTGTCCGCTTCGCGTTCGAGCGGGTCACCCCAGCCGCCACCGCCACCGATGACGAACCGCAGGGCATCACCGGCTTTCAGGATCAGGCCGGAGAACTTGCCCGTCTGATAGCGCGCGCCCCGGCCGAACTCACCGTGGTTGGGGTCGGGCCTGCCGTCGGCGTCGAACATGCCGAACAACGGTTCGATCCCGCGCAGATCGAGCGGATCACCGTGCCGGGCGAGATCGAAATTCTCGATGTACCAACCGAAGGCGGGAGCACCCGCGCCGCCGCCGTTGGACCCGGGAGCACCGACGCGGATCCGGTCGGCGGTGACGGTGACCATCGTGTCCGACTCGGCGTAGATCGAATACACCGAACCGGCGCCACCGCGATACCGGCCCGCACCGGCGGTGTCGACCACCATCTCGTGCTGGACGACGACCAGCGGGCTTTCGATCTCGAGATGCTCCTGCACCGAGGTACGGCAGTTGCCGATCGGGATCACGCAGAACGAGACACCGTCTTCCTTCCAGGTACCGCCCCAACCGCCGCCGGCGAGTGCGAACGCACCCCACGGCGTGCCCTCGTGCCCGGCGCGGGTATCGATGCCGCCGAGACTGACGACCACCGCGGTGCCGGTGTCACAGGCGAAGGCCTCGTCGGTGGCCTGGCTCAGCGCCTGGGTCACCACATTGATGCCGCGCGCGCCGATATCGGCGTGGTTGGAGCAGCTCGACGGCGGCAGCACCTGCACTACGCTGCCGGGCGGCAGAATCGTCTCGACCGGCCGCAAGGTGCCGCTGTTGACCGGCGTGGAAGGGTCGACCATCAGTTTGACCGCCTCGATGCAACGGGTGGCCTCGCACCAGGCGGTACCACAGTTGCCCAGCGGCTGACGGCCGGATCCGGAGAAGTCGATCTCCATCGAGTCCCCGCGGACCTTCACGGTCACGTGCACGGGGATCGCCTCGTCGCTGACCCCGTCCTCGTCGAGGAAATCCTCGGCCGTGTAGTCACCGTCGGGGATGCTCGCGATACCGCGGCGCATGCTCGCCTCGGTGGACTCGATGGCATAGCGCCCCGCCGCCCGGATCTTGTCCAGACCGCTGCGGGCGACAAGCTCCTGCAGCTGCCGTTCGCCGACGACCAGACAGCCGTGCAGTGCGCGCAGGTCGCCGAGCACGAGCTGGGGCACCCGGTTGTTCTCGAGGATGAAGTTGAAGGTCGGTCGCACCGGGACGTCGTTGGCGTACAACAGCGTCGGCGGCAGTTTGAGCTGCTCCTCGAAGTGGGTCTGGGTTCCGTTGGAGAAGCCGCCGGGGATCGCGCCACCGAGGTCGACCAGGTGTGAGGTCGAGTGCAGCAGGAACTCCACGCGCCCGTTCACGAACACCGGGCGCAGCAGGTTCACATCCGACTGGTGGATCGTGCCGCGCCACGGGTCGTTGACGAAGATGACGTCGCCCGGCTGCATCGTGTCGATGTCCCAGTCGTCCATCACGAAATTGGCGATGTGAGGTGCGGTGAAGGCGTGCTGCATGCAGCCCTCCCACAGCGCGACCGTCTCCCAGCCGTCGTCGGTGCGCATGTGAATGGCGCTGGTGCAGTCGAGGATGTCGCGGCACACCGGGGAGAAGGCGCTGCGCATCAGGGAATCCAGCATTTCGCGGGCGACTTCGATGAGGCCGTAGCGCAGGATGTCGAGCTCGACGTCGACGGCGGGGCCGGGGGTTTCGATGGTGGTCATGGTTGCTCCTCAGGCCTGCGGCTCGATGATGAGATTGAGGTCGTCGTCCACGTGGGCGGCCCTGCCGGGCAGCACGAGGGTGGTCGCGAATTTCTCGGCGATCAGGGCGGGGCCCGGGACCTGGTGGTGCGGCGCGAGACGTTCGCGGACGTGGATCGGAACCTCGACGGGTTCGGTGGTTCCCGGCACGGTCAGCCGGGTGGTGCGCAGGAAGGACTCGCCCTGCTCGGGGGTGTGGTCGGCCGCGCCGAGTTCGCGCGGTATCACTGCTGTCACCTCGACGGTCGACACCACCACGGGGATCTCCGGTGCGGCGAAACCATAGGAGTCCTGGTAGAACTCGTGGAAATGCGGGATCAGCTCGCCGACCCGCTCGGCGGTGACCGCGCCTGCCTCGATCGGCAGCCGGTTGTCCCAGGTCTGGCCGCGGTACATCGCGAACAGCGCACGTTCGAAACGCAGGCGCGACACGTCGATGCCCTGGTCTTGCAGATCGGTCCGGATGCTGTCCTGCAAGGCCGTGAACGCGGCTTCCACCACCTCGGCGCGGTCGGGTGCGAGCGGGGTCATGATGGATCGCGCGCGGGTGACCATGAGATCGCTGCGCAGCAGACCGAGCGCGGAGAACTGCCCCGGGCTGCGCGGCACGATCACCTTGTCCAGGCCGAGGATCTGGCCGACCCGGTCGGCGAGCATCGGCCCCGCCGAACCGGACGGTTGCAGCGCGAACTCGCGAACGTTGAGCCCGCGGTACACCGAGATACTGCGCACCTTCGCCGCGATGTCCTGGCAGGCGATTTCGTAAGCGGCCGAGGCGAGTTCGAGAGCCGACATGCTCCACTGCTTGCCGGTCGTGCGCAGAGCCTCGACGGCGGCGTCGACATCGAGCTGGATCGCGCCGTTGGCGAACAGGTCCGGTTGCAGGATGCCGAGCGCGGCACAGGCGTCGGTGAGGGTCGGTTCCACGCCGCCGCGCTGGTAACAGACCGGACCGGGATCGGATCCCGCCGAGGCGGGGCCGACGGCGACGGTGCCGAGAGCGCTGGGCCCGATCAGGCTGCCCGCACCGGAACCGATGCTCTCGACGTCGACCAGCGGCATGGTCAGGGTCAACCCGGTCTCGAGGGTCCAGGTGTCGGTGAGCGGGGTCTTGCCGCCGCGGATCGCGGCCACATCGGTGCTGGTGCCACCGACATCGATGGTGAGCAGATTCGGCGCGCCGCTCTCGTTGGCCAGCTTGACGCTGCCGCTCACCCCGCCGACCGGACCGGAGACGAGCTGGAACACCGGGGCCCGGCCCGCGTCGGCGAAGGTCGCCACACCGCCGTTCATCATCATGATCCACAAGGTTCCGCGATAGTCCTGATCGGACAGCCGGGCCATCAAACGCTCGAGATAGCCGACGACGGCCGGACCCACGTACGCGTCCAAGGCCACCGTGGTGGTGCGTTCGTGCTCGCGCGTCACCGGATACAGCGCCGAGGTCTGGATGTAGGCGCCGGGCAGTTCCTCGGCGAGGATCTCGGCGGTGCGCTGCTCGTGCGCGGCGTCGATGTAGGAGTTCATCAGGCACACCGCCACCGAACGGGCGCCCTGTTCGCCGAGCTCGCGAGCGGCACGACGCACGGCGTCCTCGTCGAGCGCGAGCAACTCGGTGCCGTCGTAGCGCAGTCGGCCGGGGACACCGAAGCGGGATTCGCGTCGCACGATCGGGCGTTCCTGGTGCGGGCGCAGCCAGGTGGGATCGTAGAAGCGGTCACCGAACTCGCGGTGCATGCGCCCGATGTCGAGCAGATCGCGGTGGCCACCGGTGGCGATCAGGCCGGTCCGGGCGCCTGTGCGGCTCAGCAGTGCATTGATTCCCACCGTGTGCCCGTGCACGATCTCCGCGACCTCGGGCACGGCGACCTCGATCGCCGCCAGTGCCGCGAGAACGCCGACCTCCTGTTCGGTGGTCGACAGCACCTTCCCGTCGCGGACTTCACCGGTGTTCCGGTTCAGCCCGATGATGTCGGTGAACGTGCCACCGACGTCGATGCCGACGATCCAGTCGGCTCCCCGTTCCCTCTGTGTCATACCGCGCCTCCGTGCCGTGTGCGGCGGCAGTGCTGCCGCTCTATGTCACACGTCACTTTTCCGCTGCGCGGGCGCGGCGACATCTGGCGCGGGTAAGAGATTCGTACGACCTTCGGCCGGTTCCGGTCGCATCAGGTGCGCGGCGACCCGGACGAGTTCGAGTTCCGCAACCAGATCGAGACTGCTTCCGCGCGATTGGCGGCGCCCAGCTTGCGCAGCACGCGGGTGATATGGGTTTTGACCGTGCCTTCGGAGATGGTGAGTCTGCGGGCGATGCGCGCGTTGGAATCGCCCTGCGCGAGCAGTCGAACGATCTGTACTTCCCGGCGGGTGAGCACCTCGTCGTCGTCGCGGCTCATCGCGATCGATCGGGTGACAGCATGCCTCGGCGTCGACCACCTGCCCAACCCCTCGAGCTGGGCGCGGATCGCCGACATCCCCTCCAACATCGACACGCGCGCCAGCTGCTGACTCACTCCCTGAGCGAAGGCCGACAGCAGCAGCTGATCGACATCGTCGAGAACGCGCTGCTGGTGATAACAGTCTCCGTGCACGAGACCGACCACCTCACCGTCGACCAGCAACGGTGCGATCCCGTACGAGGAGGACTTGGTGACCTCCGCCAGCGGGCGGTTGACTCGCGGGTTGTCCTGCACCTCGTGCACGAGGACAGCACGTGCATCGACAACCGTGTCGTTCTCGACCAGCCCATGGTCGAGGATCGGTGGGTTCTCCCGTCCCACCGCGACGATGTCGGCCGCCCACCGCGGATCGCGGACGACATGCATTGTGTGCAATCGCCACGCGCCGTCCACCGTGGAGACCAACGCGCGGTCGAAACCGAGGCCGCAGGTTGCTTCCGGGATCCGGGTGAGCAGCGATTCCACGGTGGTCACCGCGCTCAGTTCCGACAGCGCGGCGTGCACCTTGCTCAGCCGCTGGGTCCGGTTCGCGAGCCGGATCCGCGCCTGCATCGATTCGGCCGCTCTGATCCGGTCGAGCAGATCGATCAATTCGGCCAGCCGGGTGGGCGAGGAGCCCTCGGCCTCGGCGTCGCGCAGTGCGCGGGTGGTCACCAGGTCCCAGAGTGCGCCGAGGCTCCCTGCGCCGAGCGACGCCTGGTGCTCGGCCGGATCCCGATCGAGAACGCTGTTGGCGTGCTCGGCGATCTCGGCGATGGTGGCGTTCAATTCGGCGACGCCGCACTGATTCGATGCGCTGCACATACTCGGCTCCTGTACTCCGGCTGTAGTCAATCGAGGCCGACGCGAGCCGCGGTCTCCGACGGCAGTTCACCGAACCGGTCGCGGTACTGCTGTGCGAACCGACCGAGATGGAAGAAGCCCCACTTCATCGCCGCGTCGCTCACCGATACGGCTCGGCCGGAAGCCAATTCGTCACGCACCCGGTCGAGTCGCACGGATCGGACGTAGGCGCTCGGCGACATGCCGACCGCGTCGCGGAAAGCCAACTGCAGCGCCCGGGCGGTGACGCCGGCGCGAGCGGCGAGTTCGGCGGTGGAGATGTCGGCGTCGGGGTGAGCGTGGATGTAGGCGACGGCCTCGCGCACCCGCGTGTGCCCGATGCTCGGCGCGGAACCGGTGAGAATCGGAGTCAGCTGGCTCGGCGCGGTGAGCAGCAGCTGTGTCATCAGCGTCGACTCGAGTTCGCGGCAGGCCAGCGGCATCGTCGATACCCCGCCGTCGCGGGCCAACTCGTCGTAGACGAACCGGGTCGAGGCCAGCAGCGCGCGGCCCGCGGGGGTGTCGATGGGAAAGGTGAGGTCGAACAGGACCGGCTCGGTGTCCCGGCGGCCGAGCAGTCGAGCAGCGTGGCGTTCGAACGGCACGCGGCGCAGATTGATGTGATAGTGCTCGGCGTCGGCGCTCCAGCGAACGGACACCGGGGCGTCGTGCACGAACGCCACTCCTGCCTCACCCGCGCCGAAGGATCGGCGGGTGCCGTGTTGTGCCACCGTGCTCTGGCCCGCCACCGACAGATTCACGTGATAACACGTCTGCATCGGGGGTCCGTCGATGCGCGCGTCGGTGCCGTAGGCCATCCGGCCGACGGTCAGGCTCTCCGACCGCGCTGTCTCCAGGGCGAAGTCGATCCGGTGCCGCTCGTCGAGGGCGAGCTCGTGGTGTGCGAAGGCGGCGGCCACGTGATCGTGTGCGGCGGCCGGATCTTCCGTGCGAAAAGTGTTGACGCACGCCGCGGGTGCTGACGACAACGGCAGACCCTCCTTTCAGGCGTGATGGGTATCACATAATCAATATAATATACTTTCTCCGATTCGAGTCATGCTTCGCTCGACGGACAGTGCACCTTCGCCGAGCGGATTGTGACCCAGGTCTCCCAATCCTACCGTCGTCCTCACGGCACCCGGCCGCCCGTTCATCGCCGTAGGAGGACCCACCATGCCCGACGCACCGACATCACCCGCCGTGAATCGAGAACCCCGCGAAGGCACCTGCCCACGATGTGGCGCCGCCGAATTGTGCGCGTACCCGGTCGTCGCGGAACAGGGCTGGGTGCAGGTGGTCAAGTGCCAGCACTGCCTGCATTCCGTGTCGCGGGAACCCTGGCACCGCCTCGGCCCCATTCAGCTGCTCGTCGATCTCGTCTGAGCACCGAACCACTTCAGGAGACACCATGATCGCAGTCGATGTGGGCGGCACGTTCACCGACGTCGTCGCCTGGCGCGACGGGCGGATCCACACCGCCAAGATTTCCACCGACTACGCCGACGTCACCGGCCCGGTGCTGCGCGGCGCCGAGGTGCTCGGCGTCACCGACGCGCCGGTGTTCAACCACGCCAGCACCCACGGCCTCAACGCCGTGATCACTCGGCAGCTGCCCAAGATCGGCTTTCTGACCACCGAGGGGCATCGCGACATCCTCGACATGGGCCGCGTGTGGCGTCCGGCCGAGGCGATCCTCGACCCGCACTGGCGGCGCAGTTTCGGCGACGCCTCGCGGCCGCTGGTGCAGCGCTACCTGCGGCGCGGCATCCACGAGCGGATCACCGCCGACGGCGGCGTGCTGATCGCGCTCGACGAGGACCAGGCCAGGACCGAGCTCGAGGTACTGCGCCGGTGCGAGGTCGCCGGTGTCGCGATCTGCCTGATCAACGCCTACGTCGATCCCGTGCACGAACTGCGCTTGCGTGAGCTGGTGCGTGAGGTGCTCGGTGATGTGCCGTGCTCGATCTCGAGCGAGGTGTCGCCGCTGGCCAAGGAATACGCCCGCGCCTCCACCACCGTGATCGACACGCTGATGAAGATCATCTACTCCGATTACACCGCCGGGCTCGAAAAAGGTTTGGGCGAACTAGGTTTCGCGGGCCAGCTCAATTTCGCCGACTGCGCCGCGACGTTGGTTCCGTCGGCCCAGGCGATGCGGCAGCCGTTCCGGATCGTGTTCTCCGGTCCCGCGGCGGGCACCGTGGCCTGCGCGCATTTCGGCGCGCTGATCGACGAGAACGACCTGCTGTGTGCCGATGTCGGCGGTACCTCCTGCGACATCAGCGTCGTCAGGGCGGGCGAACCGTTCGTCAACACCACCTTCGAACTCGAGCACGACCTCGTGGTCAACGCCCTGGCCAACGACATCTCCAGCATCGGCGCCGGTGGCGGCAGCATCGTGTCGATCGGTTCCGCGGGCGAGATCCAGGTCGGCCCCGACAGCGCGCGGGCACAGCCCGGACCGGCCTGTTACGGCCGCGGCGGCACCCAGCCCACGACGACCGACACCTGCCTGCTGATCGGCATCCTGGACGCCGACGACTTCGCCGGCGGGGAACTGCAGCTCGACGCCGACGCCGCCCGGCGGGCCTTCGAGTCCCTCGACACCGAGCTGGATCTGGCTCACCGTGTTCGCTACGCCTACGAGATGGCGGTCGACAACATGGCCGAGGGCGTGTTCAACGTCGCCATCAAGAACGGTGTCGACCCCCGCGATTACAGCCTGGTCGCCTTCGGCGCCGCGGGCCCGATGCTGCTGCCCGCGGTGCTCGACACCGTGCAGTGCAAGCAGGTGATCGTGCCGCCGAATCCCGGTCTGTTCTCCGCGGTCGGATTGCTGTCCACCGACCAGGTTTTCACGGTCGACCGCAGCGCCTACCTCATGCTCACCGGCGAGGCCGCTCCCGCGATCGACACGTTGTTCGCCGAGATGGAAGAACAGCTACGGGCTCGCACAGGCGGCGACTCGGTGCGAATCCTGCGCAGCATGGACGCGCATCTGGCCGGGCAGAGCTGGGAAACCCCCTTCGTGCCCGTGCCGAGCGGCACCATCGACGAGGCCGCCGTCGCCACCATGGTGTCGGCCTTCCACGACACCTACGAGGCCCGCTCGGGCAACCGCTTCGAGATCATGCCCGTCGAAGGCGTGACGTTCCGGGTGCGCGCGATCCTCGATACGCCCAAGGTCGAATACGCTGAGCTCCCGGCCCGGTCCGCGGCAGACGGCCCGCTCACCCCTACCCGCACCGTGACCCTGCGATACCTGGGTGACCTGGAGGCCGACGGCGTCGGCGCCCAGCAGGCCCACGTCTACGACCGCACGAGCCTGCGCGCGGGCGACGTACTCGACGGCCCGGCCGTGGTCGAGGAAGAACTGTCAACCACTCATATCGGCGCGGGCCAGCAGGCCACCGTCGGCGAGTACGGCGAAATCGTGATCCGGAGGAAGTGACATGTCCAGTCCGACCATCCCCACCACCCCCCGGCTGCGCGACCTCACCGACGCCCAGTTCCGTGCTCGCTACGGCGCCGACCGGTTCAGCGCCACGGTGATCACCAACCGGCTGCGCTACGCGGTCGAGCACATGTCCACCGGTTTCATGCGTGAGGCGTTCTCACCAATCATCCGCGACTGGTACGACTTCGCCTGCACCATCAGCGGTCCCGCGAACAAGGGCTACCCGATGGCCGTGGTCAGCAACAGCCTGGTGGTGTTCCTCGGCACCATGGGCGACGCGGTCCGCAACGCCGTGGAGGAGTACGGGCCCGAGAACCTGCGTCCCGGCGATGTGCTGATCTGCAACGACCCGTATCGTGGCGGCAGGCACGTGAACGACGTGGCGTTCACCCGCCCGGTGTTCGTCGACGACGAGATCGTCTCCTTCGTCACCATGTGCGCGCACCAGCTCGACATGGGCGGCACAGTGCCCGGCGGCTTCTCGGCGACCAAGAGCAATGTCTACGAGAACGGCCTCGTCATCCCGCCCATGCTGCTGTGGGCACAGGACGAACCGGTGCGTTCCACCTTCAGCCTGATCTTCGACAACACCCGCTGGGGCGGCATGCTGCTGCCCGACTTCAAGAGCATCTTCCAGCAGCTGAAACTGGGGGAGCGGCTGATCCTGGAGAACATCGAAAGGTACGGCCTGAAGGCCTATCTCGGCACGCTGGACTACTCCTGCGACACCTCCGCCGAGCGCATGCGCGACGCCATCGCGCTGGTACCCGACGGCGACTACGCGGGCTCGGCGCTGATCGACGCCGACGGCCTCGACGACACCGTCGACTACACCGTGCGGGTGCTTGTGCGCAAACGCGGCGAGGACATGGAGATCGACCTTTCCGGGACCTCCCCCCAGGCGAGGACCTGCATCAACTGCGGAGTTCTCGACGCCAAAACCGCTGTGGGCGTTGCTCTCACGATGCTCCTCGACCCGAAGGTCCCGTTCACCTCGGGTACCTGGCGTCATGTCGACCTCGCGGTGCCACCGGGCACCATCGTCTCCTCGCTGCCACCCGACGGCGGCATCATGATGTTCTGGGAGGCCTCCGGCGCCGTGGCGTCGGCGATCTTCGACGCGCTCAACCCCGTCCTCGGCAAACACGGCGTCGGTGGTGACTACGGCTCGACCAACACTCACAACGCCTCCGGCCTGCGAGCCGACGGCACCCCGTGGACCTCGGCCACCCAGTGCGGCGGCGAGCACGGACCCTGGGGCGCCACCCATGTCGGCGACGGCGACAGCTACACCGTCCTGTTCACGCTCAACAACCTCGACCCCGCGACCGAGACGATCGAACGCGAGTCGCCGGTGGTGCTGTTGCGCAAAGAACACGCCATCGATACCGGCGGCGCGGGCACCTTCCGTGGTGGCGCGGCCAATCTGAAGGACGCGCTGTGGCTCACCGCGGGCGCACACTATTTGTCACCGTTCCGCACCAAACAACCTTCGGGGGTCGGCGCCAACGGCGGACAGGCCGGGCCGACCGGGGCGATGTGGCTGTTCCCACCGGGGGACGACGCCGCGCCCCCCGGTCTGCTCGGCACCGACGCGCAGGTCTACGCCGACAGTGTGCCCGTCGCGGGGGTGCTCGATCCGGAAACCAAGGCCCTGGACCCGGTCGATGGCCGCTACCACTACTTCGCCGCCGAACAGGTGTGGTCGACGGGGCCGAACACGATCCTGCGGTGCCTCACCAATGGTGGTGGCGGATGGGGCGATCCGCTGCGGCGTGATCCCGAACGGGTCCTCGCCGATGTCCGCAACGAGTACGTGAGCATCGCGGGCGCCGCGCGTGACTACGGGGTCGTCGTCGAAGGCGACCCGCGCCTGGACCCCGAGGGCCTGCGCATCGATCACGAGGCGACAGCGCGGCTGCGCGCCCGCCCCTGCGCCTGAGTTGCTCGCACGAGACAGGAGAAAACTGATGAAGGGGATCTTGTTCCCGGGAGACGGGACCACGGTACTGAAGGACTTCCCCGAACCCGAACCGGGCTACGGCGAAGTCGTGGTGAGGATCCGCGCTTCGGGAATGTGTGGCTCCGATCTGCACTTCTACCACGGCGCTTTCGAATTCGACCACGGGGTGATCCAGGGCCACGAACCGTGCGGCGAGGTGTACGCGGTCGGCGAGGGCGTCGACCCGGCCCGCTTCGCCGTCGGCGACCGCGTGATGATCCACCACTATTTCGGCTGCAACACCTGTCGCCGCTGTCGTGCGGGCTGGCCGCAGATGTGTGAGACCGCGCCCGGGAAGACCATGGCGGTGCACGTCAACGGCGGTCACACAGCCTTCGCCCTGGTGCCCGTGGCCGCCCTGCTACCGATGCCGGAAGGACTGTCGTTCAAGGCGGGCGCGGCCATCGGGTGCGGCACCGGCACGGCATGGGGCGCGATCAAGCGGGTCGGTGGCGTCGCGGACACCACGACGGTGGTCTTCGGGCAAGGGCCCGTCGGCCTTTCGGCGACGATGTTCGCCGCGTCCATGGGCGCTCGGGTGATCGCCGTCGACGTCGACGACCGCAGGCTCGCCGAGAGTGAACGCTTCGGTGCCGACATCGTCGTCAATTCCCGCGAGCGGTCCGTGGCCGAGGTCGTCGCCGAACACACCGGGGGCCGTAAGGCCGAGGTCGTGCTGGAGACCTCGGGACGGGCGGGCGAGGACGCCCTCGCCGTGCTCGGCACCTTCGGCCGGGCCGTGTTCATCGGCCTGCCCGGTCACGTCGAATTCACGACCCAGGCCGTCTACAAGAACCAGTGGACGCTGATGACGTCCTGGACCATGTCGACGATCGAACAGGCCCGCTGCGCCGATTACGTGGTGGCGCACCAGCTTCCGGTCGACGAGCTGTATTCGCACACCTGGACCATCGATCAGGCCGAGGAGGCCTACCGGTGGTTCGACAAGCAGGACGCGGGCAAGGGCGTCTTCCTTTTCGACTGATTGCCACGTCCTTTCGCTGATTCGGAGAGATCTATGACCACCACCCATCCGGTGCCCGCTTTCGTCGGCACGGCCAAACACAATCTGATCGGTGGGCGCTGGGTGCCCGCCGCCTCGGGGAAGACCATCGACGTCGTCAATCCCGCCACCGGCGCCACCATGGGCACCATCGCCGCGAGCGGCGCCACCGACGTGGACGCCGCCGTCGCGGCCGCCCGCACCGCCTTCGAGGGCGAATGGAGCCGCTGGACCCCGCACCAGCGTCGCTCGCTGATCCTGCGCGTCCACGACCTGGTGCTCGAGAACTTCGAGGAACTCGCCACCATCGAGACCCTGGACATGGGCGCCCCGCTGGCCCGAACCCGCGGCCTGAAAGAGTGGACCTCGCAGGTGCTGCAGTTCTTCGCCTCGCAGGTCGACGCGGGAACGGCCAGTACACCGCCGAACTCGCTGCCCGGCGATTTCCTGACCCTGCGCTACCGCGAACCCGTCGGCGTGGTCGGCGGGATCATCCCGTGGAACGGTCCACTCATCGGCCTGTGGTGGATCTTCGGCCCGGCCCTGGCGACCGGCTGCACGGCCGTGCTCAAGCCCGCCGAGGACGCGTCGCTGTCGGTGCTGCGAGTCGCCGAATTGCTCACCGAGGCAGGGGTTCCCGACGGCGTCGTCAATGTGGTGACCGGGTACGGCAAGGACGCGGGCGCGGCGCTGGCCGAGCATCACGGTGTCGACCGGATCGCGTTCACCGGTTCGGTCGGCACCGCCCAGACCATCGTGCGCGCCTCGGCCGGGAACATGAAACGCCTGCAACTCGAGCTCGGTGGCAAATCGCCCGACATCGTCTTCGCCGATGCGGATCTGGACCTGGCGGTGCCCGGCGCGGCGATGGGCGTGTACACCAACAGCGGCCAGGTCTGTGTCGCAGGCACCCGCATCTTCGTCCAGCGTTCGATCCACGACGAATTCGTCTCACGCATGGCCGAATTCACCAAGACGATCCGGGTGGGTGACGGCCTCGACCCGAACAGCCAACTGGGTCCGTTGATTTCGCAACGCCAGCTCGACCGGGTGCTGAACTACATCGACATCGGCTCCGGCGAGGCCGAACTGGTCAGCGGCGGCAAGCGGCTCGACGGCGACCGCGCCTCGGGATTCTTCGTCGAACCCACGGTGTTCGCCTCGGCCACCAACGAGATGACCATCGCACAGGAGGAGATCTTCGGCCCCGTGGCGACGGTGATCCCGTTCGACGACACCGACGAGGCGCTTCGCCTGGCCAACACGACCCCGTACGGGTTGGCAGGCGGTGTCTGGACCAGGGATCTCAGCACCGCGCACAAGGTTTCGCGCGGCATCAACGCCGGCACCGTCTGGGTCAACTGCTACGGCATCCTCGACCCGTCGGTCGGCTTCGGCGGAACGAAGATGAGCGGCTACGGCTGGAAGGGCGGCCGCGAACACGTGGAGAGCTACCTCTACCCGAAGGCCGTCTACATGAACCTGGGCTGAGCCGCCCAGTGCGAATGGCCGGGAGACAACGTTGTCTCCCGGCCGTTCTTGGTGTTCGTCGAGGATCAGCGAGTCATGCGCAGGCGTTCACGATCCCGCAGCGGGTCGGCGAGGAACAGCGCCGCCACCGCGGCGATCGCGCCAACCACACCGAGGCATTGGAAAGCGGCGGTGTAGCCGTCGACCTTGCTGGCCGACGCGTCTACCACGATGCCCATCGACCACGGACCCACGATGCCGCCGATCGCCTGGAGCGCGAAGAACGCACCGATCACCCCGGCGGTCTGACGCGGCGGGCACGTCGCGATCACCGCGGCGTTGAGCAGCGGGAAGATCGCCACCACCAAACCGTAGGCCACCGACACCGCGATCACCGCCAGCAGCGGCGACCCGAGCAGTGGCAGGCTCAGCAGCAGCACGCCCGCCACGATGACGCCGACGCACGGCACGACCACGCGCACCAGCCGGGTCGACAGGCCACGACTCACCCCGCGGTCGCTGAGCCACGAACCGCCGACGAGAGTGGCGATCCCGACAAAGCTCGGTGCGGCGAACAGCGCACCCGACTCCAGCCGCGAGTAGCCGAGGCCCTGCTCGAAATACGAAGGCAGCCAAGTCAACACGACCGACATCAACGCGTACGCGGTGATCGCGACGACGACCGCCGACACGAAGGTCTTCGAGGTGAGCAGCCGACGCCACGGCACCGCGGGTTCCGTCGAGCCGTCCGCGGGCGCGGCACGCTTGCCACCCACCTGGTACGGTCCCGGCCGCCAGGTCAGCAGCCACGGCACGCACCACAGCGCGGTCGCCGCGGCGAGCACGATGATCGCCGCGCGCCACCCGTATTCGGCGACAACCAGCGCCAGCAGGGGAACGACGGCCATCTTGGCCAGCATGCTGCCGGTGAGGATGAGCCCACTGGGTAGACCGCGTTTGTTCGGCGGATGCCACGAGTACGCCGCGGTGTGCAGCAGCGCCGAGGTGGGCCCCTCGGTGAAGCCGAGCAGCATCCTGCTCAGCAGCAGCACGGCGAAGGTCGCCCACACCACCAGCGGCAGCATGACCAGACCCCACAGCACGGCGATCAACGCGATCGACCACCGCAGCGCCAGCAATTTGTTGATCGGGCCCGCCAGGAACCCACCCACGGTGAAGGCGAGAAAGAACAGGCTGCCGGTGAACCCGATCTGCGAGGCGCTCAGACCCAGATCCTCGCGCAGCGGCTGCGCGATGAGGCCGAACACCGCCTTGTCGGAGGCATTGAGGAGGTAGAGGACCACCAGCATCCCGGTCAGGCCCCACCCGGTTGTTCCAGGGCCGGGGGCCGGTAGGGGTGCGGCGGCCGGCGTTTGCTCTTGCGCGAGTTGTGTCACGTACGTGTCCTTCGGGAGCTTGGGGTCACTTCGCGGCGCGAGGTGGGCGGCTCCCGATGAGCCGCCCACCGGCCGCCTATTTCTGGGCGGGGAAGGGTGCGTTGACGGTGTCCTGGTACTGGATGACAGCCGCGATCGCCACCGGAGCGCCGACCAGAATCGCGCCGCTCAGCACGCCGATCGGGGCCAGAGCTGCGGCGCCGATGAGGCAACCCGCCACCGGGCCCGCACCGAACAGCAACGCCAGCGGTCCGGTGGCCACACCGGCGGTCACGCCGCCGAGCAGGCAGCCGATCGTGCCCGCGCCGACCGCCCCGACCAGAGCGCCGACGGCCGCGCCCATCGAGATGGTCGAGGTCATGCGCGACCAAGCGGCCTGCTCCCGGTCGTACGGGGACTTCCACGGTGCCTGTTCCTGGTGTGGGAGCGCGACGGGCCGGTAGTGGGCGCGGGCGGGATCGAGTGCGGGGGTCAGGCGTGCGGTATCGCCGGTGATGGTCACGTCGATCGGGAAGGCGATGTCGTCGACGTTGAACTCGAGCGGCACGCCCGCCAAGATCTCGCCACGGTCGGACCGGATCTGGAACTGACCGTTGTCCACGATCAGCGCTCCGTGCTGGATCTCGATGACGGCGGCGGTTCCATCCTTGTAAGCGGTGTAGCTCACGCCGGGGGCGATGTCGACGCTGAGCGGGTCGGCAGCGGCAACGGCCGAGGTCAGGACCAGGGCGCTGAACGCGGCGGCACAGGCGCCGACCAGACGGGTGGATTTCACGATTCTCCTCGGGAAGGTTCGAATTCGACGCGCAGGCCACCGGGTAGCGAGGGAGGCTTGCCGACAGGCAGGATCTGCCGCCGGACAGCGCGGGATCTGCGCCGGACCGCTATCGGAGCGGAGCAGAAAATTTAATATATTCGATTAGCAAGGTTGCAGATCGGGTTTTCGAGAACTTCGTCCGCAGCGGGTGATCAGGTGGGTTCCACCGCTTCCCTAGTGACGCGTCACACTTCTTGATACAGTGCTTTATATATTATGCGGAACTGTGGCGCAGGCCACCCCTGATGAAGACGGAGAGCAGCGTGGGTTCCAACCATCGCGTCATCTCATCCGAGTGCGATCCAGCAGCCTCGACTGCCGCGATCGACCGGTTGCCCGGAGCTTGCTCGGGTGGTGGCAAGCCCATGAAGCGTCGTCCGAAAGCTGTGCTGGCCGCGCTCGCCGCGGTCATGATCGCCACCGTGGGCTGTGGCTCGTCGCACCACGACTCCGAGGGCATCACGCTGGTGGTGGCCGACGGATTCTCCGGCGGGCACCCCGTCAGCAAGGGCGGATCCGCGCCGTTCTTCGCTTATCTGCGTGAGCACGGACCCGCGGTCGGCCTGCATCTGGACTACTACGGCGCCGGACAACTGGGCAAGACCCAGGAGATGCTGACGCTGGTCAGGACCGGGGCCGTGGACATGGGATTCGCGCTGCCCGCCTACCTGGCCGACGAACTCCCGCTGACCGGCGTGGGTGACCTGCCGGGATTGACCGAGGACCCGTGCGCGACGATCCAGGTTCTCGACCCCCTGGTGAAGCCGGGCGGGATCATCTACGACAAGGAAATCGAGAAGCGCGGTGTGGTGCCGCTGTGGGGCGCCGCGGTGTCCGGGATCGAGGTGTTCACCGCTGATCGCCGCGCCACCAGGCCGGAGGATCTCGCGGGCCTGCTGGTGCGTTCACCCGGCGGAGTCGGTGACCGAGTCGCGAAAGGCCTTGGTGTAGCACCGGTTTCGCTGCCGGTGGGCGACATGTACGAGGCGCTCTCGCGCGGAACGATCGACGGCGCGCTGCTGCCGCGCTACGCCGTGCTCTCCTATAGCTTCCAGGAGGTGCTGCGGTACGGAACGCTGCGGGCGAATCTGGGCTCGAGCACCATCTGGTTCACCATGAACGCCGACACTTGGGCCGAACTCGACGACACCCAACGTCGGGTGGTGCGGGAGGCCGCCGAGGTGGCGCGCGCGGGTGCGTGCACCTCGATCGCCGCCGCCGACGCGAAAGCCGTCGACGCGATGCGCGCCGCCGGAATCCACTTCGACGAGGTGAGCCCGGAGACCCGGCCGCAATGGGATGCCGCGCTCGCCGGAATCAGGGCGGAATGGGTCCGCGATTTGGAATCGGCGGGCCTGGACGCCCGCGAAGTCCTCGACGCGATCGAAGCCCGAGTCGAAGGGGCGGCGAAATGACCATCGTCCATCCGTTCCGCCAGGGCGCGGCCCAGCGCACCATGTTCGGCTACCGCACCGAAGAGCATCCTGGTCTCGACCGAATCCAGAACGGCATCTCGGCCGTCTGCGGCGTCATCTCCGGGGTCGCGATCGTCGCGATCGTCGTGCTGACCCTGATCGATGTGACGCTTCGCACCTTCTTCACGATCACTCTCGGGTGGTCGGTGGCGTTCATCGAGATGTACCTGCTGACCATCGTCGCCTTCTTCGGGTTGGTGACCGCTTATCGCAGCGGCGCCCACGTCGCGGTGACCAGCCTGTTCTATAGGATGGGCGTCCGACTGCGGAAAATCCTGCTGATCCTGGCCTACCTCGTGCTGTTGCTCGGTATGGGCGCGTTGCTCGTCGCGGGCGCCGAGGGCCTGCTGTTCGCGATCGACATCGACGAGGGACCGGTGCGTGGCTCGTCGGAGCTGCTCATCCCCGGGTGGGTGATGCGCGCGATCCTGCCCCTGTCGATGGTGCTGGGCATGATCGTGGTGCTCATCGACCTGGCCAGGGAGCTGATCGCCCCGTGGAACGTGACAGCCACCGACTACGACCCCGGTGACGCCGTGGAAAACACCACGGCCACAAGCGACTCCGAAACCCACATCGCGGGAGGTGCGCGATGATCGCGCTCGTCATGGCAGTATTGCTCATCGCGTTGATCGCGATGCGGGTCCCGGTGTCGTTCGCGATCCTCGGCGCCGGGCTCGCGGGACTGCTGTTGCAGTTGTCGCTCGGCGCGGGCCTCGGTGTGCTCGAGGCGGTGCCGCTCGGGTCGGTCCAGTCGCTGTCGCTGTCGGCGATTCCGCTGTTCATCCTGATGGCGCATCTGATGCTGTTGTCCGGGATGATGGACTCGCTGTTCAACGCGGGTCGCACGATGTTCGGCCGGATCCCCGGCGGAACCGGCATCGCCTCCACCGCGGCGGGCGTCGGTTTCGCGGCGATCTCCGGCTCCTCGACCGCCGCCGCGGCGACACTGGCCGAAACCACCAGCAAGCGCATGATCGACGAGGGGTACCGGCCCACGACCGCCACCGGCATCGTGGCCTCGGTCGGCACCCTCGGCGGCATGATCCCGCCCAGCGTCATCCTGGTGTTCTACGCCGTCACCGCGGAAACGAGCGTCGGCGACATGATCATCGCCGGTCTGGTTCCCGGGCTGATCATCGCGGTCGCGCTGCTGATCGCGATGATGCTGCCCGCCCTGCGCGACCCGTCCCGCATGCCCCGTGGCGAACGGTCTTCCTTGCTCACCAAGGTCAAGGCGATCGTGGAGGCGCTGCCGATCGCGGTGGTGTTCCTCGCGGTGGTCGGGCTGATCTATCTCGGCATCGTCACGCCGACCGAATCGGCGGCGATCGGCTGCCTGGTCGCCGCGCTGCTCGTCGTGGCGCGCGGCAAGATGACGGTGAGCGGGTTCGTCGACTCGGTCGTCGACTCGGTCAAATCCAGCGCGATGATCTTCGCCATCGTGATCGCGGCCCACGTGTTCGGCTACGCGTTCGCGCAGACGAAGGTCGCGGGGTCGATGGTCACCTGGATCGAGGGCCTGTCGGTTCCCCCGCTCGCCATCATGCTCGCGCTGCTGGTGATGTACATCGTGCTCGGCTTCTTCATGGACCAGATCGCGATCATCGCGCTGACCGTGCCCATCGTGTTGCCGCTGGTGCAGACGCTCGGTTACGACGTGATCTGGTTCGGTATCTTCGTGGTTCTCATGGGCGAGATCGGCCTGATCACCCCACCGCTCGGGTTGAACGTCTTCGTCGTCGCGCGCGCCACCGGGCGCGACACCGTCGAAGTGTTCAAGGGAGCCGCCCCCTACGCGGTCGCCATGGTGATCGTCGCCATCGGCTTCATCCTGTGGCCCGATGTCGTGACATGGCTTCCGAATTCGCGCTAGCGGGTTGCGCTCGATCTGCTCGCCACCGGCCCGGCACTTCCCGTGTGCTGCGCAACCCGAGGGCTGGCCGGTGGGCGCGCTGCGGGACAAGGCCCTCGGTTTATCTCACCTGGCTCCGTCGACGCGGCGGGTAGCGTCGGGGAGCCCGAGCTGGGCGCAGGCCAGCAGGGCGACCTCGACGTCGAGCCTGCGCTCACCGAGCGGATGCCCGAGCAGCTCTTCGGCTTTGCGCACCCGGTAGTGGACGGTGTTCTTGTGCACGTGCAAGCGGGCGGCGGCGTCGGTGTAGCTGCCGCCCGCGTCGAGGAACGCGTGGACGGTCTCGCGCAGCCGCGCCGCTGTTTCGTCGGGGCCGAACAATGCGCCGAGCACACGCCGGGCCCAGCCCTGCATCTCCGGAACCCGGTCGGCGAACAGCGCGGTCAACGCCACGTCGGAGTGGAGCGTGAGGCCGTGGCGCCGGCCGGTGAGCGCGACGGCACGCGCCTGCTGGGCGTCGCGGAAGGTCTGGCGGAAACCGTCGAGGCCGCTGGCCGGTTCGCCGAGGGTGATGGACAGATTCGGGTGGGCGCGCAGGTCTTCGGCGAGCTGCGCGGTGTCCAGTGCCGGGCGTGCCACCGAGGAAATCCACACCCATCGGTTGTGGTCGTCGACCTCGACGGTCATCGGCGTCTTGCCGGTGGCTGCTGCCAACAGGCCGGTGCCCGCACGCAGTGCCGCGCGCGGGTCAAGAGTTCCAGGTGGTGTCCACAGCATCGCGAACTGGTGCCAGCCCCGAAGCGAGGCCGACAGCATCTGCTCGGCCGAACCCACATCCAGGTCGTCGGCGTCGAGGACGGCCCGCACCTGGGCGGCGCGGGCCGCGTCGGTGCGCGCGTCCCAGCGCCGCCGTTCGCTCTCGTAGATGTCGATGAGGCCCTCGATCACCTGGTCGATATAGCTGTTGACCAGGTCGGCGATACGCGCGGCGGTGGCCAGCGCCACGTCGGTGGGCGGGTTCAGTTCCGCCAGCAGCGTCATCGTCCACTGGACGAACATGTGCTCGCCCAGCCGATAGGCGCGCAGCAGCGCCTCGAGGGACAGATCGCGCTGGGCGAAGCGGCGTGCGTACTCGGCGGCCGCGGGCGGCACGGTGATGTCGTCGAGCCCGATGGCCAACGTGAGCATGTCCAGGATCGCCGACAGGTTGGACTCGGTGCTGGCCTCCATCAGCCTTCGCACCTCGTCGTCGTGCCGGAATTCTGGGATGACCTCGGTGAACATCGTGGTCATTCGTGGTGCCAGGCCGGCCAGGTCGGTCTTGATCCGGCCCGCGACCGCGCGCACCAAGGGATCGTTGTCGTGGACCATGGCCGCAGACAGTACCCCCGGTGCGGCCGTGCTCGGTGCCGTTTGTGCTCGTGGCACAACGCGGGTCCGCAACGCTGGACTCCCGGCCCGTAGTCGGTGCTCACCGCGCACCCTACCGTTGGTCATGTAACTCAGATCACATTCGCGACCGGTGAGGAATCATGCGACACATCGCCGAATTGCCCCAGGTCAGGGCAGTAACCGACCCACACGGGCCCTGCATCGCCGACGATACTCAGACCCTGTCGAACGCGCGGTTCCTGGCTCGCGTCGAGGCCGCCGCGTCGGTCCTGCACCGCGCGGGTGTGCGGCCCGACGACGTCGTGGCGGTCGTCCTGCCCAACCGGGTGGACCTGGTGGTGACCCTGTTCGCGGCCTGGCGACTCGGCGCCGCGCTCACGCCGGTGAACCCGGGCCTGACCGACGACGACATCCGATACCAGGTCCAGGACTCCGGTGCGCGGGTCGTGGTCGGTGAAACCGACCGTCCCTCGGTCACTCTCGATGTCGCCGCGTTGCGCGAGCAGGCGGGCCAGGTCGCCGCGGCCACCTCGACCGGTGACCTGGCGCTGATCATCTACACCAGCGGCACCACGGGCAGGCCGAAGGGTGTGCTGCTCGGCCACGACAATCTCGCCGCCATGTGCGCGATGGTCATCGAGTCGCTCGGCTTGAACGAGACCGATCACAGCCTGTTGGTCCTGCCGCTGTTCCACGTCAACGGCATTGTGGTGAGCGTCCTTTCGCCCCTGCTGGCGGGTGGGCAGGCCACCGTCGCGGGCAAGTTCTCTGCCTCCGGCTTCTTCGACACCGTAGCCGCGGTCCGGCCCACCTACTTCTCGGCGGTGCCCGCCATCTACGCGATGCTGACGGCCCAGCCCGAAGCGCCCGGTCGCGACGTTTCCTCGTTGCGCGTGGCGATCTGCGGCGCGGCGCCCATGCCCGCCGAACTCATCGCCCGCTTCGAACAGCGCTTCGGCGTGCCGATCGTCGAAGGCTACGGCCTGTCCGAGGGCACCTGCGCCTCCACGCTGAATCCCGTCGACGGGCAACGCAAACCGGGAACCGTCGGACTGCCGCTGCCCGGGCAGACGGTCGCGATCATGAACGCGGACGGGGCGTTGACGAGCGGCGCGGAACCCGGTGAGGTCGTGGTGCGCGGTCCGAACGTGATGCGCGGCTACCTCGGCAAACCGGAGGAGACCGCCGCGACCGTGGTGGACGGCTGGCTGCACACCGGCGACGTCGGCCATTTCGACGCCGACGGCTACCTGGTGCTGGTCGACCGGATCAAGGACATGATCATCCGGGGCGGGGAGAACCTCTACCCCAAGGAGATCGAGAACGCGCTCTACCGGCACCCGGCGGTCCATGAAACGGCCGTGGTCGGCGTCCCCGACCCGGTGCTCGGTGAGGTGCCGGTGGCCCATGTGGTCGCGGCCCCGCGGGCAACGGTCACCGCCGAGGAGCTCACCGCGCACTGCCGGGCCGAACTGGCCGCGTTCAAGGTGCCGAGCGCGATCGTGTTCGTGGACGAATTGCCCCGCAATCCGGTGGGCAAGATCGACAAGAAGCGATTGCGGGTGCTGGCGACCTCCGCCTGAGCGGCATTACGCCGCAATTCATTTCGAACGAAAGCCGGACTTTCGGTCGCGGTTGTCCGCACCCGAAAACAGGAAGAAGGGAATCGGGTCATGGGATTCAAAACGGCAGACTTTCCGCCGGTCGACACGGAGACATTTCTGGATCTCCCACTGCGCGACCGGGTACGGGCCTTGGCGCTGCACTGGGTGGAATACGGATTCGGCACGCCGAAGATGATCCACACGGTCTACATCGCGAAACTGTTGGTGCTCTATATCTTCGGCGGTGTCCTGGCGGCGACGGCGACCTCGGGCGTCGGACCGTTCTGGGACGTCGGGCAGTGGTGGAACGAGCCGATCGTCTACCAGAAGCTGGTGCTGTGGACGGTGTTGCTCGAGGCGATCGGCCTGGCCGGTTCCTGGGGGCCACTCGCGGGCAAGTTCAAGCCGATGACCGGTGGCATCCTGTATTGGGCCAGGCCGGGCAGTATTCGCCTGCGGCCCTGGCATCGGGTGCCGTTCACCGACGGCGACTCGCGCACCCTGCTCGATGTCGTCCTGTACCTCGGCCTGCTCGCCTCGCTGGCTGTCGCCCTGGTGGCCCCGGGACGTACCACCACCTCGCTGCTTGACGCGCTGCCCGACAACACCTCCGGGCTCATCCGGCCCGCGCTGCTGATCGCCCCGATCGTGTTGCTCATCCTGTGCGGTCTGCGTGACAAGACCATCTTCCTGGCTGCCCGCGGCGAGCAGTACCTGCCCGCATTGGTCTTCTTCGCGGTGCTGGGTTTCACCGACATGATCATCGCGGCCAAGCTGCTGATCGTGATCGTGTGGATCGGGGCCGGGGTGTCGAAGTTCGGCAAGCACTTCACCAATGTGGTGCCGCCCATGGTGTCCAACAGTCCGTCGATGCCGTTCCGGTCGATCAAGCGCGCGCACTACCGCGATTTCCCCCGCGATATCCGCCCCTCGCGCGTGGCCTCGTTCATGGCCCATGTCGGGGGCACCACGGTCGAGGTGCTCACCCCGATCGTGCTGCTGTTCTCGACAAATCACTGGCTGACCCTGGCCGGCGTCGCGATGATGGTGATCTTCCACCTGTTCATCACCTCCACCTTCCCGCTCGCGGTGCCGCTGGAGTGGAACATCCTGTTCGCCTACCTCACCGTCTTCCTGTTCCTCGGCTTTCCGAACTCCGAGGGCTACGGGGTGTTCGACATGTCCTCGCCGTGGCTCACCCTGGCGATCGCGGCCGCGCTGTTCTTCTTCCCGGTGCTGGGTAATCTGCGCCCGGACCTGGTGTCGTTCCTGCCGTCCATGCGCCAGTACGCGGGCAACTGGGCCTCGGCCCTGTGGGCGTTCGCGCCGGGTGCGGAGGCCAAGCTCAACACCATCGCCCACCGGCCCGCCGACAACCAGGTCGACCAGCTGCAGGCCATGGGTTACCCGCCCGCCGTCGCCGAGATCACCATGCAGCAGACCATCGCCTGGCGTTCCATGCACAGCCAGGGGCGCGGCCTGTTCTCCCTGCTGTACAAGCACGTTCCGGAGATCGATCGCTGGACTGTGCGCGAAGCGGAGTTCGCCTGCAACTCGCTGATCGGCTTCAACTTCGGTGACGGTCACCTGCACAATCTCGACCTCGTCAACGCGGTCCAGGCGCGGGTCGGCTTCGCCCCGGGAGAATGGATCGTGGTGTGGGTGGAGTCGCAGCCGATACACAAGAGCACCCAGGAATACATGGTCGTCGACGCCGCTCTCGGGGTGATCGAACGCGGGACTTGGGAGGTCGCCGACGCGGTCGCGGCGCAGCCGTGGCTGCCCGATGGGCCCATCCCACACCGGGTCACCTGGCGGCGTGAAGACGTCGGTGCGCGGGTCGAACCGCGCCGGGGCGACACCGTGCCCCAGCCCGCCGAATAGGCAACCAGCACCACGAGAGAGGACGGATCGATGACAACGGCGACAGTGGTCGGCAGCGGACCCAACGGACTGGCCGCGGCCATCACCCTGGCCAAGGCGGGCGTGGAGGTGACGGTCCTCGAAGCGGCCGACACCATCGGTGGCGGCACCCGCTCGAGCGAGGCGATCCTGCCAGGACTGCTGCACGACCACTGTTCGGCCATCCACCCGATGGCCGTCGGATCGCCGTTCTTGCGCCGCATCGACCTGGAGAGGTACGGACTGCGGTGGGCGTGGCCGGAACTCGATTGCGTCCACCCACTCGACGACGGCAGCGCAGGCGTCCTGCACCGCTCGGTCACCGACACCGCCACCGGCCTCGGCGCCGACGAACAGCTCTGGCGCACCCTGTTCGAACGGCCGGTCGCGAGCTACGACCAGATCGGCGACGACATCATGCGCCCACTGCTGCGGATTCCCCATCATCCGATTCGCTTGGCCCGCTTCGGTATTCCGGCGACCATGCCCGCCGCACTGCTCGCGCGCGCGTTCCGCACCGAAGCCGGACGTGCGCTGTTCGGCGGCGTCGTCGCCCACGCCTTCCAGCCACTCGAACAGCCACTCAGCGCCAGCATCGGGCTCGGGATCCTGACCGCGGGCCACCGCTACGGCTGGGCGGTGGCGGTGGGCGGCTCCCAGCGGATCGCCGACAGCATGGCCGATGTCCTGGCCGATCACGGCGGCAAGATCGAAACCGGGGTGCACGTGCGCTCGATCGCGGACCTGCCGATGTCCGACATCACTGTCTGGGACCTCGCGCCGACAGCGGTCGCGCGGATTCTCGCCGACCGGCTGCCCACGCGGACGGCCCGGGCGTATCGGCGATTCCGATACGGTCCTGGTGCTTTCAAACTCGACTTCGCCGTGGACGGGGGCGTCCCATGGGTGAACGAGAATGCTCACCGTGCGGGCACAGTGCATCTCGGCGGCCCCTTCCACGAGATCGCCGCAGCTGAACGCGACATCCACGTCGGTCGAATGCCGCAGCGTCCCTTCGTCCTGGTCGGCCAGCAATACCTCGCGGATCCCGGGCGATCAGCAGGTTCGATACACCCGGTGTGGACCTACGCGCACGTCCCCAACGGCTACACCGGAGACGCCACCGCAGCGATCATCGCCCAGATCGAACGCTTCGCACCAGGCTTCCGGGACCGCGTGGTCGGCATGACCACCCGCACGACTACAGAATTCGCCGAGTACAACCCCAATTACGTCGGCGGAAACATCATGACCGGTGCCAAGAATCTGTCCCAGCTGCTCTTCGGCCCCCGAAAGACCCTGCAGCCCTACGATATTGGTATACCCGGCCACTATCTGTGCTCGGCGGCAACCCCGCCGGGACCCGGTGCCCACGGAATGTGTGGTGCCAACGCCGCCGAGCGAGCATTGCGACAGCTGCGTTGAGGGGGAGTCGCCCCGCGACGACGAGGTGCCTCAGCCGTCAGACGATGCGCAGGACGATTTTTCCGACCGCTTCACCCGATCGGAGCCGATCGGCGGCGTGCCGAAACTCCGCCAGAGCTAACATCCTCCAGCATCTCGCGTTTCGCGGCGCTACGGGTGGTCCCGATGACTTCGGCCGCGCCTAGGGCTTTGGCCAATTGGGCGCCGATGAGCCCGATGCCGGTGGCAGCGCCGGTGATGAGCACACTCTGGCCGGCGGTGAAGCCGGCTACGGTGAGTGCGCCGTGTTCGGTGAGCAGACCAGTCGGCAACGCGCATGCCACGGTGGGGTCGAGGCCGTCGGGGCGGGGGAGGACGAAACGTTGATCGGCGACGACGTATTCGGCGAACGACGACGGGATCGACCCCATGACATGATCACCGACCTGCCAGGCGCGGACATCGTCGCCGAGTTCCACGACCTCACCGGCGTATTCGAAGCCGGCGATGAACTGATTGCCGTGCCCGCCGTGGGTCGGGTCGGCCGCGGCCAGCATCGGCAGGTCGGCGTTGTTGGTGGCCGCGGCCTGGTTGCGGATCAGGATCTGACCCGACGCCGGTCGCGGGCGGGGGACTTCCCGGAGTACCCAGTCGGGTCCGATCCCGGATACCAGTGCGCGCATGGTGTCGGTCAATCGTGCTCCTCCGGTAACTGGGTCGGCGGTGCGTCAGATCTTCGGCCGGGGTGATCAGCTCACCCCGGCCGGTCCCGGTCAGTTGAACAGATCGAGCAGCGAACCCTCGTTCTCCGTGCCGATGATGCCGACCGGCTTGCTGCTGGCATCATCGAGGATCGCGTCGAGGTTCGCCTGGATGTCCTCCGGCGTTGCGTCGGGATCGGTATAGCCCTCGTTCATCGTGAGCGCGAAGCGCTGCATCAGACCACCCTGGCTGAGGAGCGTCTCACCGGTGATGGAACAGTCCTCGTGCGCGAGGTAGGCGACGGTCGGGGAGACCATCGCGGTGGTCATCGTCTGCTCGAGCTTCTTCTTGAGATCGTCGGGGATCTCCGCCTCCGCCGCCATCCGGGTATAGGCGGTCGGCGCGACCGCGTTCACGCGGATGCCGTCTTTGAGCGCCTCCATGGCGAGTGTGCGGGTGAACGAGAAGACGGCACCCTTCGAGGCGACATAGGCACTCTGCTGTTCGAAGCCGACGAGGGTCGGCGAAGCGGTGTTGACGACTCGGCCCGCGCCCGAGGCGATCAGATGCGGCCACGCGGCGGCCGTCACGGCCGCGGTACCGAGGAAGTTGACCTCGATGTGTTGGCGGATCCCGTCGATCGCGTCCGGGCCGAAAGGTGTCATGTGGTTGATGCCCGCATTGTTCACCACGATGTCGAGCCGTCCGAATGCCTCGATCGCGGTCTGCACGATCGCCTCGGCACCGGTGGTCACGCTGTCGTAGTTCGCCACGGCCTTTCCGCCCGCCGCGATGATCTCCGAGACCACGTCGTCGGCCGGGGAGGTATCGGACCCCTGCCCGGCGGCAGAAGATCCGAAGTCGTTGACGACAACCGATGCTCCCCGCGAGGCCAGCAGCAGCGCGTGCGAACGGCCGAGCCCCCGGCCGCCGCCCGTGACGATGGCGACCTTCCCGTCGAAACGCAACATGGTCTCTCGCTTCCCTCCATGCCTGGCATGGACGCAGATCGACGGGGCGCAGGACGACCCATCGGATTCATAAATATAATATTTAATAGTATATGTCCGCGAGGGTGCGGAGGCGCAAGCGATCCGCTGAATTCAGCCGGCAGAACAGCGCGCGACCAGGTGGACATCCGTACCGACCTGCGCTCGGTGCATCTGCACGTCTTCCGCAGTCGGGAGCACGCCTGCCGGGTCACCCAGGTCACCGCTCGCCTCGGCACCACCAAGCAGACAGTTGGTCCCATGGTCGAGGAACTCGTCGCGTCTGGCTGAGCTGCGTACGACCTCAGGGGAGCTCATCCTCGCGGCCGAGTCGGACTGACCCCTTCGATCATCATCTCGGCGCCCCCTCCAGCTCGAAGGTCTGTCCCGAGGTGGATCGTCGCGCTGTCGAGCGGGCGTTACCCGGGTCGACGTGCTCGGAGAGGACTCAGGTCAGCGAGGTGTCAGGCGGATCCCAGCAAGGCGATGCCTGCGACGAGCAGTGCGATCGTTTTCGCCACTTCCACTGCGATGTAGAGGTAATGGCTGTGTGAGCGCGGTGCGTCGAGTCCGGCGAGTACCGCGTCGCTGCGGCGGGTCAGGCGTGGACGGATCACGACCACCTGGACAGCGAGAGCGAGCACTGTGATCGTGACGGCGGCACCGGCGGCGGTGCCGGGCAGGCCGAGTACCAACGTCACGACCAGTATTGCCGCCCAACAGGTTTCGACGATGTTGAGGGCGCGGAAGACGAGCCTGCCGATGCCGAGCCCGATCGCGAGACTGACGTTCGGTGCGCGGAATTTGAGCGGGGCCTCGAGGAACGAGATGGCCAGCACCATGCCGAGCCAGACGAACACGACGGCGACGGCGACTGCCGATGCGGTACTCATGGCTTCGATTGTGGCGTTGCCGTACCGGATTCGGGGTCGGCGGGGCAGCCGACTGGGAAAGACAAGACTGTTTCTCGCCTGCTCGGGTGGCTAGCGTCGATGGCATGAGTGGTGAAGTGATCATCGTGACCGGACCCCCTGCCGCGGGAAAGACCACCGTCGCCCGCCTTCTCGCCGGCACGGCAGTCGTTCCGACAGTTCATCTCGAGACCGACCTGTTCTACCGCTCCATCGGCGCGGGATTCGTCCTGCCGTTCCTGCCCGAGGCTCAGCGTCAGAACGAGGTGGTCGTCGAGGCGATCGTCGCAGCCGTCGAGGTCTACACCCGTGGCGGCTACGACGTGGTCGTCGATGGGATCGTCGGGCCGTGGTTCCTGCCGCAGTTCCGCACGCTCGCAAACGATCACGGACGCACGGTGTCCTACGTGGTTCTGCGCCCCGACCTGGCTACCGCCCTTGATCGCGCGAAGGAGCGTGTGGGTGAGGAGCTGAAGGACCAGGACGCGATCACGGGCTTGCATCGGGCGTTCGCCGACCTGGGTGACCTCGAGCAGAACGTCCTCGACACCGAGGGATTGAATCCGGAGCAGACCGCGGTCGAACTGCGTTCCGTGCTGGCCGCCGGCACCCATCGGCTGGCCTGAGTCGCGGTCGCGGGCTGCCTCGCGCCCGGTCCTGCCGCAGCGCCGGCGGTGGACGCTGAAGTGCAGTCTCGCTCACAACCCCGCAGTGACAGTGGTGCCTCAGATCACCAGCGGGAAGTCGATGCGGCGGGTTCGAGGCCCTCGGTCCGGCGCAACGTCTCGGCCATGGCTTCCAGCCGTAACAACGACTGAATCGAGAGTCCCGCCGCGCGGGTGCACAATTCGCGCAGCCGGGCGTCTTGCAGTTGCGCGAGAAGATGGTTGTCGTAAACCGCCGAGTCGCTGGACAGGCCGGTGCGGTCCTTCACGATCCGGTGCGTCGGGGTCTGCGAGCGCGAAATCTGCATAGTGTTCTCCTGTGCAGTCTCCACTCGGCGGCGGCACTGCGATCAAGGCGATCGGTTGGCACTACAGCAGATTCCCTGTTTCACCGATATCAAACAGCCCTCGAAGTTTCTGGAACCAGAGAATGTGGGACGCAGCGGAAGCCGGGACGACCCACATCATCCGTAATAGGACCTGCGCTCGGTCTTCCGGGTCGGTGGTTGTCGCAGGGAGAGGGTCGGAGTCGGTGCCGTGGCCGTGAATGGCGTTGTCTTCGTAGAGATCTCCGGGTCGCGTAACGATCATCCAGACCTACCGCAACGGGCCCACCGGTCACCCGCCGTCGCGGCCTGGCGATCCAGTGGTCTCGGGAGGGAGTCGTCACCGGGTACCGTTGGGCGGTGAACCCAGCCGACGCGCGACTCCTCAAAGACGGTGACCTCGACACACGCGAGGAAAACCTGCGGCAGTTGCTGCTGCGGTCCGGGGAGGGCGACGCGGCGGCCAAGGAAGTACTGCGCGCGCTCGTGCGTGACTATCCGGACTACCATCGCACGCTCTACAGCCGGGCACTGAACCGGGCGAAGGTCTTCGGCGACGACACTCTGCGCGAGCCGTTGCTCGCCGCCCTGGCCGACACGCGCTACAACTGTCAGGCGTGGGCGGCGATGGGGTGCGCCGCGCTCGGCTTCCGAGACGCGGTTCCGGGTTTGGTCGCGATGCTGGACCATCCGCAGGACATCGCCCGTGACGAGGCGATAGTCGCGCTGGGGGTGCTCGGTGACGAATCGGTGGTTCCGGCGCTCGCGCCTCTGCTGCGGGACTCGAACAGTGGAATGCGTGAGCGTGCGGCCGAGGCTCTCGGCATGATCGGGGGCGACGCGGCACTGGCCGCCCTCTGGGACGAATTCGAGAACCGCGGCTACTACCGCATCGGATATATCGCCAGCGCGTTGTCCGAATTCGCACCGGACATCATTCCGCGACTGATCGAAGCGGCCTCGAGCGCGGACCCCGATCAGCGCTATTGGGCGGCCGTCGCCCTCGGCTCGACCGGCGACGACCGCGCGGTGCCGACACTGGAACGGCTGATGGCCACCGACCGAGGCTCGACGGTGTTCGACGGCATGGTGAGTGTTGCCGCGAAGAAGGGTCTGCGCACACTGCGCCGCATCCAGGCCGCGATCGCCGCCCGCGAATCCTGATCGACCGGCATGTCGGGCGCCGGTCCCGCGCGGTTCTCCTCCCGTGAGCAGGTCAGCCCCGCGGCAAGTGCTGGTCCATCCAGCGCAGCATTCGATCCACCGAATCCGCGCAGTCACCGTGCGCCCCTGACTCCGCCCACTCGATCAGCGCGGCGAAGGTAGCGGACTGGTAGGCAGTCGCCATGGCCCGGCAGATGGCAGCGGGGGAGTTCGGCAGCCGATCGGCGAGGTAGGCCGACAGCGTATCGATCCACGGTCGATAGATCCGCGGTGCGGTCGCGGCCAGTTCCGGCTCCGACGAGATCAGCCGCAGCCAATCCGGCGCGAGTTCCTGGATCCGTGGATCGCGCGACACCGATTCGACGATCGCGGTCCTGACCACCACCGCGGGCGGATCCTCGGCGCCGGCCCCGGCGAGTGTCGCGCGCAGCCGCTCCGTCGCCGGTGCGACCCCGATCCAGGCGATGTCGGATCGGGACGAGAAATGCCGCAACAGGGTTCGTGTGCTGACTCCCGTGGCCTCGGCGAGCTCGTTCCAACCCGTGGTGGCGAACCCGCGTTCCGTCCACAACCGCAGCGCACCGGCGGAGACGGCCGCGGTGTCCAGCACGGAGGGGCGGCCGGGACGGCGGGCAGCTGGCTGGGTCACGGCGAAAGCCAAACAGTTTTGGCGAAGTGTGTCAATATCGGTGGGCCGTCACCGAAACAGGAGAAAAGTATGGATTTCGTCAACTCGTCCGCGATCGTCACGGGCGGCGCGTCGGGCCTCGGCTTGGCGACCGTGCGGGAACTGCACGCCAAGGGCGCCAAGGTCGTCATCGTCGACCTGCCCTCGTCCAACGGCGCGGCCATCGCCAAGGAACTCGGCGAGGGGGCGGCTTTCGCGGCCGCGGATGTGACCGATGAATCGGCGGTGGTCGCGGCGCTCGATGTCGCCGAATCGCTGGCCCCGCTGCGCATCGCCGTGAACTGCGCCGGAATCGGCAACGCGATCAAGACGGTCGGCAAGAAGGGCGCCTTCCCGCTCGCCGACTTCACCAAGGTGATCAACGTGAACCTCGTCGGCACCTTCAATGTGATCCGGCTGGCCGCCGAACGCATGTCGGCCATCGAACCCGTCGGTGAGGAGCGCGGCGTCATCATCAACACCGCCTCGGTCGCCGCCTACGACGGCCAGATCGGCCAGGCCGCCTACTCGGCGTCCAAGGGCGGCATCGTCGGCCTGACCCTGCCGGTCGCCCGCGACCTGGCGAGCTTCAAGATCCGCGTCGTCACCATCGCGCCGGGCCTGTTCCGCACGCCGCTGTTCGAGACACTGCCCGAGGAGGCCCTGCAGTCCCTCGGCGCCCAGGTCCCGCACCCCTCCCGCCTCGGCCGGCCGGCCGAGTTCGCGGCGCTGGCCCGCCACATCGTCGAGAATCCGATGCTCAACGGCGAAACCATCCGCCTCGACGGCGCCATCCGGATGGCCCCGCGCTGAGTCCGACTGTGCCGCAAGGCATCCTGCCGCGACCTTTGCGTGGCTGGATGTGGTCGCCTTGACGTTGTTCAGCAAAGTGGGCTGTCATCTGTCCGTTATCACAACGTTGTGCACTCGAAGCCGGTTGCTATGGTGAGGACGCAAGAGTGTTCGTTCGGATGAAGGAAGACAATGGGAAGCACTGTCCTCGACGTCATCGCTTTGGTGACGAACCGCGCTGCGGAGTTCTGGAACTGGATGGCGACCGGATCGTCGGGGTTCCCGCCGCTGTGATCGGCTGACACACCATAGTTGTCCGCGAAACCTCCGAAGGCCCCTGGGTTTTCGGAGGTTTCGCGGTTTCCGGGGTCGGGCCGGGGTCGGGTTTGTGTCGTACCCCGGCGCTACCGTTGGCGCACAACCCGAGTCGAGGAGGGTGACGATGACCGACAGTATCGAGGGTGCCAGGGAACGGGCGAGGCGCCCGGAGGATCTGAGCAGACTGGTGGTCGAACGGTTGAACGCCGGCGATGTGGACGGCCTGGTCGAGCTGTACGAGAGCGACGCGGTACTCGCGTTGCCCGACGGTGTGGTCGCCACCGGGATCGCGGAGATCAGGGCCGCCTACGCCCGGCTCGTCGCCGACCGTCCGGTGTTCCAGCCGGGCCCGCAGGCACCCGCATTACGCGCGGGCGACCTCGCGCTCACGTCCTCCCGGCTGCCCGGTGGTACCGGGGCGACCGTCGAAGTGGCCCGCAGGCAGCCCGACGGGACCTGGCGCTGGATCCTCGATCAACCGAACGTGCTCGGATGAGCATGGCGCACAACGTTTTCCAGCGCGTCAGTTCTGGTTCAGGCCGGTGGAGAGCACGACGACGACCTTCTCGTCGGTGACCTCGCTGACGCGCACGTCCATCCCCTGCGCGGGCTGGGATTCCCCGGCGGGCACGGTCACTTCCTGACCGCCGATGCGCAGGGTGACGATGTTGCCGTTCACGGCGACGAGTTCGGCGTCGATGCCGAGTACCGACGCCTTGGCGTTCACGCCCCGATCGAAGGTCACGGTGCAACCGCTGACGGTGCATTCGGAGGTTGTTCCTGGCCCGGTGACGGTGCAGGCGGTGGCGGAGAGGGGGAGCAGCAGGGCGAACGCGAGGAGCGTGATCCGCCGTCGAACAGACATGCGATGAGTGTAGTAGGGCCGCCCCCACTCGTATCGGAGCAATGGTTGATCGCTGCGACGTGGACGGTAGCCAGGTATCGAGAGGGTAGAGGTCGTCCGGGGTGGGTTTCGGTGTTTCGGGCGACGACCCGTGCGATCAGTGGTTCAGCGGCTCGTACCGTCAGCGGGTGAACATCGGGACCACGTAGGCGCGGGCGAAGGCGGACAGGGCTTCCTCGGAGGAGGTGTCGATGGTGCCGACGGGCTGCAGGACCAGGGAGTGGACGAGGCGGCAGGCCACTTCGACGCGGTTGGCGAGGTCGGGGATGGCGGGGAACCGGTTGTCCTCGAGCACCTTTCGTAGGATCTCGGTCGACGCGGCCACCGAGAGCAGGAAGAACGAGGCGCCGTCGACGGTGAGTTGCGGCAGGATGCGGTCGGCCTCGAGGGTCAGTAGGCGTTCGACCAGCGGATGGGTCCGCCAGCGCACGATCACTGTGGTGAAGACGTCGACGACGATCGCTTCGAACGTGTCGTGGCGGGCGGGGATGTCGCCCAGGTCGGCGAGCAACCTGCGTACCTCCCGCTCGAAGGCCGCGTTCACCACATCGTCGCGCGAGCCGATCCGGCGGTAGACCGTCGCCCGGTCTACCTCGGCCGCCCTGGCGATGTCCTCGATCGTCGTCTTCCGCACGCCGACCCGTTCGAACTGCACGAGGGCGGCATCGATGATCCGTTCCTCGACGGAGTCGGCGTCGCGCGGTTTTTCCGAGGTCGCGGCAGTGGGGAGCACGTTTCGACGGTAGCAGGCGCTCCGTCGGCGCTCGGACAACATCAGGTGCAACATTGCGATGTTATTTGTCGCACTGTACGGTCCCTGTATGGCTGATAACAGTGCAACGACGCGCTCCTATCAGGACGAAGCGCACGCGATCCAGGCACGAGATGTGTATTTCGACTTCTCCTCGGTGCCGATGCATTACATCCCCGGCGAGGTGCTGGCCACCCACGTCACCAATGTCATGCACCTGGTACTGCCGGAGGGGGAACGGGCGATGGCGAACTGTCTCGCTGAAGCCCTCCCGTACATCGAGGACGACCGATTGCGTGAGGAGGTCACCGGCTTCATCGGCCAGGAGTCGATGCACGCCACCAGTCACGAAGGCGCGCGCCGGCACCTGCAGTTGATCGGGCTCGATGTCGAGTCCTATGTCGCCAAGATCGCCTGGCTGGTCGACCGGGTGCTCGGCGATCAGGGTCTCTCCGGCCGGGCCAAGGAGGAATGGCTCAAGGAACGGCTCGGCCTGTTCGCCGGGATGGAGCATTTCACGGCCGTCATCGGCGAGTGGCTGCTCGAGTCCGATGTGCTGGCCGAGATCGGCATGCACCCGACCATGCTCGACCTGGTGCGCTGGCACGGCGCCGAAGAGGTCGAGCACCGCAGCGTGGTGTTCGACGCGTATATGCACGTCGACGGTGGTTACGCGCGCCGAGCCCGCACCGGCGTGCTGGCGAGCGCGGCGCTGCTGCCGCTGTTCGTGATCTCCACGGCGTACCTGTATCGCAAGGATCCGAGCACCGACAAGGGCGGCTCGTGGGGACGGCAGTTCGTCAGCGCGACGGTGCGCGGTGTCATTCCGAGCTTCACCACGTTCGTGACCGAGATGCCGCGCTATCTGAACCCGCGGTTCCATCCGTCGCAGTTGGGTTCGATGGACAATGCACTGCGGTATCTCGCCCATTCCCCGGCAGCCCGCGGGTGAGCGGCACGACCGACGTCGCGACACCGAGCCTGCGGGCGATCGGGCTTGCCGTCGACGTCTACAAGAAGGTGTTCACCCGACCGGTGATCTCGCCCCCACAACCGGTGCGGCACACCGGTTTCGATCTCGATCTGACCATCGAATCGGTGCGTGCCGAGGCCGCGGACGTGGTGAGCCTGGTGTTGACCCGCCCCGGCGGCGCGGTACTTCCGGCCTGGCGCCCGGGTTCCCACATCGATGTGTTCCTCGAATCCGGTCGGCAGCGCCAATATTCGCTGTGCGGCGATCCCCGCGACCGGCACCGGTATCGCATCGCCGTGCGCCGGATCGAGGACGGTGACGGAGGGTCCAGCGAGATGCACACCTTGCGCTCCGGTGACCGGGTACGAATCCGTGGCCCGCGCAACGCCTTCACCTTCGTCGAGACCGCACCGTCGTACCTTTTCGTGGCGGCGGGGATCGGGATCACTCCGATCCTGCCGATGGTCCGCGCGGCCGGAGCGCGTGGTCGCCTGGTGTATCTGGGCCGGTCCCGCGACACCATGCCGTTCCTCGACGAGCTACCCGCCACCTGCGAGATCCGGCCCGACGACGAGGTCGGCACGTCCGACATCCCCGCCCTGCTGGCCACGGCGGCGCCGGGCGCGGCGGTGTACGTGTGCGGTCCGCCGCCGGTCATCGACCTCGCGCGACGCACCTTGTTCGCGCTGAATCCCACCGCCTCGCTGCACACCGAACTGTTCTCGGCCCGCGCGGTCACCGATGGCAGGGAGTTCGACATGGTCCTGGCGCGCAGCGGCGAGACCGTGCGGGTCGCCGCCACCGAGACCGCGCTCGACGCCCTACGCCGGGTGCAGCCCGATGTCGTCTTCTCCTGTCGGCAGGGCTTCTGCGGCACCTGCAAGACCCGGGTCCTCGGCGGCGAGATCGACCACCGCGACCGGCTGCTCACTCCGGACGAACGCCCCGATCACCTGCTCACCTGCGTGTCCCGGTCCGCCGGTGGCGTACTCACGCTCGACCTCTGACCGCGAAAGGCACGGTTCATGACCCCCTCCACCCGTGAGCGCACCGCCACCTTCGACGTCCACGACCCCGCGACCGGCGTGATCGTCGGTACCTATCCACAGCAGGACGAGACCGCCGTCGACGCCACGGTCGAACGCGCGCATGGTGCGGCGACGTGGTGGCAGACAGCAGGGTTCGCCGAACGCGCGCGTCGCCTCGACCGGTGGCGCGCCGAGATCTCCCGCGGCCGCCACGAGCTGGCCGAACTCGTCCACGCCGAGATGGGCAAACCCCGCTCCGATGCCAAGCTCGAGATCGTGATGGCCCTCGAACACCTGAAATGGGCCGCCCGCAACGCCGAGAGGGTGCTCGGCCCGCGCACAGTGGCGCCGAGCCTGCTCACGCTCAACCACGCCTGCCGCGTCGAGTACCGGCCGTTCGGGGTGGTCGGGGTGATCGGCCCGTGGAACTACCCGGTGTTCACCCCGCTCAACTCGATCTCGTTTGCCTTGGCGGCGGGCAACACGGTGGTGTTCAAACCCAGCGAATACACCCCGGGAGTCGGGGTCTGGCTCGCCGACGCGTTCGCTCGCGCCGTGCCGGAAGCGGCTGTCCTGCAGTGGTCACCGGCGACGGTGACACCGGGGCGGCGCTGTGCCGCAGCCGGGTCGGCAAGATCGGGTTCACCGGGTCGACCGAGACCGGCAAGCGCGTGCTCGCCGCCTGCGCGCCGCGACTCACCCCGGTGCTGATGGAATGCGGCGGCAAAGACGCGCTGATCGTCGATTCCGACGCAGACCTGCGCGCGGCCGCCGATGCCGCGCTGTGGGGCGGGCTGTCGAACGCCGGGCAGACCTGCCTCGGCGTGGAACGCGTCTACGTGCACACCGACGTCTACGACGCGTTCCTCGCCGAACTCCTCGAACAGGCTCGCGACCTGCGCGCTGGGTCGGACGACGCGAAGATCGGCCCGATCACCATGCCCAAGCAGCTGCAGGTGATCCGCCGCCACATCGAAGACGCCATCGCCCGCGGCGGCCGTGCCCTGCTGGGCGGACTCGACGGCATCGACGGACAGTTCGTGCAACCGACGATTCTGGTCGACGTCCCGGCGGACTCGGCCGCGGTCACCGAGGAGACCTTCGGGCCGACTCTGGTGGTCACCCGGGTCGCCACCATGGACGAAGCGGTCGAGCGGGTCAACGACTCCGAGTACGGTCTCGGCGCCACCGTGTTCGCCCGGACGAACGGGGAAGCCATCGCCGACCGGATCCGCTCCGGCGGCACCTCCATCAACGCGTTCGTCGCGCACGCGACCATCCCGACCCTGCCGCTGGGCGGTGTCGGCGCGTCCGGCTTCGGCCGCGTGCACGGCCCCGACGGTCTGCGCGAGTTCACCTACGCCAAAGCGACCACGCGGCAACGATTTCCCTCGCCGCTGGCCCTCACGACATTCACCCGCAGCGTCCGGATCGACACCGTTGTCGACGGTCTGGTTTCCGTGCTGCACGGAAGGATCGGTTGACCCGATGCACACAGAACACACGCACATCGCCGTGCTCGGCGCCGGTTTCGGCGGCATCGGGCTGACGATCAAATTGCAGGAGGCTGGATTCGACGACATCGTCGTGCTCGAACGCGCCGACGATCTCGGCGGCACCTGGCAGGCCAACACCTACCCCGGCTGTGCCTGCGATGTGCCCTCACAGCTCTACAGTTTCTCCTTCGCCCCGAATCCGGAGTGGTCGCGGACCTACGGCAAGCAGCCGGAGATCCTCGACTACCTGCGCACCGTCGCCGAGCGCCACGGCATCCTCGGGCACCTGCGCCTCGGCACCGAACTGCTCGATGCCAGGTGGGACGACGCGGACTCGCTGTGGCGGATCGAGACCTCGCGCGGCGAACTCACCGCCGACTACTTCATTTCCGCCGCAGGGGTTTTTGCCGAGGCCAAGTACCCGGCATTGCCCGGCCTCGACACCTTCGCGGGTCGGGCGTTCCACTCCCTGCACTGGGATCACGACCACGATCTGACCGGCGAGCGGGTGGCGGTGATCGGCACCGGCGCCTCGGCGGTCCAGTTCGTGCCGGAGATCCAGCCGAAGGTCGAGGCGCTCACGGTGTTCCAGCGTTCGGCCCCGTGGATCGTGCCGCGACTGGACCGCCCGACCCTCGGCCTCGAACGCCTGCTGCTGCGGCATATGCCATTGGCGCAGAAGGCTGTTCGCGGTACCTGGTACACGCTCATCGAAGGCTTCGGTTTGGTCGGTTTCGTCGACAACCGCTTTCGGCACCCCTACGAACTGCTCGGCCGGATCCAGTTGCGCCGTCAGATCCGCGATCCCGAACTCCGTGCGAAGGTGACACCGGACTACATGATCGGGTGCAAGCGCGCCATCTTCTCCGACGCCTACCTGCCCGCCCTCGACCAGGACAATGTGGAGGTGGTCACCGACGGCATCGCCGAGGTGCGCCCGCACTCCATCCGCACCCGCGCGGGCGCCGAGATCCCGGTGGACACCATCATCTTCGGCACCGGGTTCACCGCGATCCCCACCGCGTTCGACCGCATCATCGGCCGGGACGGGGTCTCCATCGCCCAGCTCTACCACCAGCGCCCGCAGACCTATCTCGGCGCGGCGATCGCCGGGTTCCCCAACTTCTTCTGCACCCTCGGACCGTTCGGTGCGGCCGGGAACCAGTCGGCGATCTTCATGCTCGAATCGCAGATCGCCTACATCGTCGACGCCCTCACCACCCTGCGCGACCGTGGCGAGCACCGTGTCGAGGTACGCGGAGAGGTCCAGGACGACTTCGTCGAGGAGATGCGGCGACGCAGTGCCGACACGGTCTGGTTGACCGGCGGCTGCGAGAGCTACTACACCACCCCCGAGGGTGGCAATGCCGGGTTGTATCCGAACTGGAGTTTCGAATATCGGCGCCGGACAAGGCGATTCGACATCGAGTCCTACGAGGTGTCGGCATGATCCGGCTACCCGCCCTCGATCCGGCGTCGTGGTTCGCGCCCACCTACGACGTGCGCGACAAGGTCGTCCTGGTCACCGGCGCGGCGCAGGGCATCGGCCGCGAACTCGCCGCGTTGCTGCATCGTCGCGGCGCGATCGTCGTCGTGGTCGACGTCGATGCCGAGGCGGCCCGTCGCACCGCCGCTGATCTGTCGTCGCGGGCGCACGCCTTCGGCGCCGATGTCACCGACCGGGCCCGGATGGTGGAAGTGGTCGAGGCGGTGGTCGGCCGGTTCGGGCGCCTCGACGTGGTCGTGGCCAATGCCGGTGTGACGCCGGTGCCCTCGACCGTGCGCACCATGGACCCCTCGGATTTCGACCGGGTCCTCGGCATCAACCTGACCGGCGTGTTCAACACCGTGCACCCGGCGCTGGACCACATCGTGTCCGTGCACGGGCACGTCGTCGTGGTGTCCTCGTGTGCGGCATTCGCGCCGGGGATGGGTGGTTCGCCGTACATGGTGAGCAAGGCCGCGGTCGAGCAGTTCGGTCGTGCGTTGCGGGTGGAACTCGCGGCGAGCGGCGCCAGTGCCGGGGTGGCCTATTTCGGTGTCGTCGAGACGGCCATGACCCATGACATGCTCGATGCGGACGAGCTCGGTCGCGAACTCGACGCGCTGCTGCCGTGGCCGCTCAACGTGCGCATCACGGCGGAGGACGCGGCGCGCACCATCGCCGACGGCATCGCCCGCCGGGCCCCGCGCACCATCGCGCCCAGTGGCTGGCAGCCCTACGCATTGCTGCGGGGGGTGGTCAATGTGGTGCTCGACCACCGGCTCGCCGCCGACGCGACCGTGCACCGGCTCGTGCGAGCGATCGAACAGCGACGATGACCGTGGGAAGGGGGTCGCTGCGCGCTCGCCCGGTCCGCCGGGTCTCGGCGCTCGCCGCGAGACGACTCGCCGCCCTCGCCCCGGTGAACGTCTATACGATCCCGCCCGCGCGTCTGCTCACCGACCAGGCGCTGCGGGCCGGTGCGCCACCGCTGCGCGGGACGATCAGCGAAGTGGCGGCGGACAACGGGATTCGCGGAGAGTGGGTGCGTGGTCCGGGCGCCGTGCGCACCGACGCGGTGGTGCTGTATGTGCACGGCGGCCGGTTCGTCGCCGGGTCGGCCTACGGCTATCGCCCAGCAGTGGCCTCCCGATTGTCCACCGCGACAAGGCCTCCCGTATCAACCCTCGATTACCGTCTCGCACCCGAACACCGGTTCCCAGCCGCACCCGTCGATATCGCCGCGCAGCTGTCCACCCCAGCTGTCATCTCCCGGAAAGTCACTGCCTCGTGAGCAATTCTCGTTTCGACACCCTGCCCGCCGCGTTCCAGCACACCGCCGCGAGGTATCCCGACGCCGTCGCCCTGCGCACGCCCGGTGACGCACAGACCGTCACCTGGGGTGACTATGCCGGCCGAGTCCGCGCGGTCGCCGCCGGGCTGGCGGGTCTCGGGGTGCACCGCGGTGACACCGTCGCGTTGATGATGAGCAACCGGGTGGAGTTCTATCCGCTCGAGGTCGGCGCACAGCATGTCGGTGCCACCTCGTTCTCGGTGTACAACACGCTCTCGCCCGACCAGCTGGCCTACGTGCTCGACAACGCCGGGACGCGCGTGGTGATCTGTGAGCCGCAGTACGCGAAGGTCATCGCCTCGTCGGGTGTGCGGCTCGACCACATCGTGTGTGTCGACGACGCGCCGGAGGGGACGTTGTCGGTGGCTGACTTGCTCGCCGCCGCGCCCGACGATTTCGATTTCGACGCCGCGTGGCGCGCGGTGCGCCCCGACGACGTGGCCACACTGATCTACACCTCCGGCACCACCGGCGCCCCGAAGGGCGTGGAGACCACCCACGCCGCCCTGCTGTTCCAGGTGTACGGCATCGCCGACGTCCTCGGAATCGAATTCGGCGACAGCATCACGTCTTTCATGCCGACCGCGCACATCGCCGACCGACTCACCGCGCTCTACGTTCAGGAGGTGCTGGGCACCCAGGTGACGAGTGTGCGCGACCCCAAGCAGATCGCCGCCGCGCTGGTCGACCTCCGGCCCACCGTGTGGGGTGCGGTGCCTCGGGTGTGGGAAAAGCTCAAAGCCGCCATCGAATTCAAGGTCGCGGCCGAGCCGGACGAGACGCGACGCCAGGGCATGCGGTGGGCGCTGTCGGTGGCCGCGACGCGCAGCCGCCACCAGCTCGCGGGCGAACCCGTGCCCGACGAACTCACCGCCGAGTGGGCGCGGGCCGACGAGTTGGTCCTGAGCAAGCTGCGCGCCGCGCTCGGTCTCGACCGGGTGCGCTGGGCTTTGTCCGGCGCCGCCCCGATCCCACCGCAGACGCTGGGGTTCTTCGCCGGGCTCGGCATTCCCATCGCCGAGATCTGGGGCATGTCCGAGCTGGCCTGTATCTGCAGTGTGAGCCACCCGCGCGACGCCGAACTGGGCTCGGTCGGAAAGATGTTGCCCGGCATGGAATCCCGCGTGGCCGATGACGGTGAACTCCTTGTTCGCGGACCACTGGTGATGAAGGGCTACCGAGATCGGCCCGAACAGACCTCGGAAGCCGTCGACGGCGAGGGCTGGTTGCACACCGGCGACATCATCGCCATCGACGCCGACGGCTACCTCACCGTCGTCGATCGCAAGAAAGAGATGATCATCAACGCGGCGGGCAAGAACATGTCCCCGACCAACATCGAGAACGCCATCAAGGCCGCCACCCCACTGATCGGCGCCATGGCCGTGATCGGCGACGGCAAACCGTACAACACCGCCCTGATCGTCCTCGACGCCGAATCCGTCGAACCCTACGCCCGCACCCACGGCCTCCCCGACGCCTCACCCGCCGCACTGGCCGTCGATCCCGGCGTGATCGCCGCGATCAGAGCCGGTGTGGCCCAAGGCAACACCGCCCTGTCCCGAGTCGAACAGCTCAAACGTTTCCGCATCCTCCCGACCTTCTGGGAAGCGGGCGGAGACGAAGTGACGCTGACGTTGAAACTCAAGCGCCGAGTCATCGCCACCAAATACGCCACCGACATCGATGAGCTTTACGCCGAGAACCCGAACGAAGCAATCCTGCTCCCGCGGTAGGGACCTTTGGCGACGTCCGTGCGATCCTCGAGGGGTCGGCGGCCAGGATGTCGGGGCGTCGGGATTCGTGCATTCGATGACGCCAGGCCGTATTCGCATAATATATATATGCGCATTTAACTATAGAAATCTCATCTGGCTCCACCGGAGCGGCTAGCCCGAGGTCCGAACGCTATGAGCGTGATCGGGAATCGAACCGGCAACGGATCGGTCTCGTCGGGTTGGTCGGTGATCTCGGCGGGGTAGTTCTTGACCGAGAGGTAGCCAGGCATCGCAGGCGGAGGTGCGAGACATGGACATGAGCGCGATGACGACGGCGAGTCGCTGGTGGTGGCGGCCGGGGTGGACTCCGGGCCGGTCCTTCTACGACTGGCAGGTGATGCCGACGCAGCCCGTCGCCGACAAGCTCGTGGAGATCTTCGCCCCTACTGTGGCGCGGATGCCCGGCCTCGAACAAGTCGACGCGCCGCGTCTGCGGGTGGAAGTGCAGGGTGTGGGCTTCGTCGACGGGGTGAAGGGCGTCGATCTGGCCCGCCTGGTCGAGGGTTCGCGTGGCCTGCTCGCCGAGCACGCGCCGTTCCCCATCACCTTCGGCCCGCCGGTGGTCGCCGCCGACGGGGTGCGATTACCCATCGCGTTGCCCGAGGAGTTGCTGCGTGTCCGTGAGGACCTCACCCGCGCGTTGACCGATGTGTGGATCCGCGAGCGTGTGCCCGAGTTCGGTGAGCCGTTGCTCCCGTACCTGGCGCTGGCGTACACGAAGACGCCGGTGCCGGTGGGCGAGATCGAGGACGCGCTCGCCCACGACGGATTCGCCGACTTCACCCTCGACGACACGGTGTCGTCGCTGTCGCTGGTCGAGTTGGTGTGCGAGAACGGTCGATACGACTGGTCGGAAGTGGTGTCCGCCGAGTTGTCGCGCGACCCGCATCCGCTGCTCGAACGCCTCGGTGCCGAAATCGCGCTGGCCGGTTCGCCGCGCTAGTCCTCGGTCGGCCCGGCGTCGGGTGCCGTCAGCCGGACGACACCGGCGTCGAGGTCGAGATCGAGGTGAGGTTCGCGTGCCTGGCCGTCGCTGTCACCGCTGCCTTCGTGCTGCAGCTTCTTGCCAGGAAACATTTCACCCATGATGCCCACGCCTCCACGATAGTCGCGGTAACCACCAGTTCGCCGGTCCCATGAGCTGGACCAGGGCGGGAACCAGCAGCATGCGCACCAGGGTGGCGTCGAGGATCAGGGCGATGATCATGCCGATGCCCAGCAGCCGCATGGGCGTGAGCGGTGACAGCGCGAACGCGCCCGTGACCAGAATGAGCAGCACGGCGGCGGCGGTGATGACCCTGGCCGTCCGCACGGTCCCGACGCGAACCGCCGTTGCCGTGTCCTCACCCGCGCGGTGCGCCTCGGCCATTCGTGACAGCAGGAACACTTCGTAATCGGTGGACAACCCGAAAACCACCGCGATGATGAGCACCGTCATGCCCGCCGGGAGCGGCCCGTGACTGATGCCGAGCAGGCTCGCACCGTGACCGCCGACGAAGATCCAGGTGAGCACCCCGAAGGTGGCGGCCAGGCTGAGAAACGCCATGGCCACGGCTTTGAGCGGCAGCATCACCGAGCGGAACGCCACGGTGAGCAGCACCATCGTGACCAGCACCATCACCGCGATCATCAGCGGCAACCGATCCAGCGTCGCGTCCACACTGTCCAGGGTGGCCGCGGTGTCACCGCCGACCTCGACCGTGGTGGCACCCGGTGCGGGCAACTCGCGGATGGCGCGGACGGCGGCGCCGGCCTCCTCGCTGCGGTCGGCGTGGGTGAGGAAGACGTGCAGGACGACGAAGTCGTCGTCGCGTCCCACCTGGACGACATCGTCGACACCCGCCACGTCCCCGATCGCTTCGAGCGCGCCCGACACGGCCGCCGATTGCGGTGGGCCGTCCAGACCGCGCAGCAGCACCGTCGCCCCGCTCGCCGCCGCCGGGAACTGCGCGGTCAGCTCCTCGACCGTGTGACGCATCGGGCTGTCGGCGGGCAACGCGCGGTGGTCGATCTCGCCGAGCCGGATACCGGCCAGCGGGGTGGCGAGGACGAGCAGGACCGCGCCGACGGCGATCGTCACCGTTCCCGGCCTGCGCAGCACCGCGTCGACCACTCGTCCCCAGAAGTGCTCGGTGCGTGTGGTCGGTTCAGCGCGCCCGATGCGGGCGCCGAAGAGCACGAGCAACGCAGGCAGCACCGTCAGCGACAGGGCAGCCGCCAACGCGACGGCCGCCACCGCGCCGATACCGAGTGAGCGGAGCACGGCTTGCGGGAAGACGAACGTACCCGCGAACGCGCAGATCAGCAGCGCCGCCGACACAGCGACCGTGCGCCCGGCACTGGCCATCGTCCGGCCGACCGCGGCGCCGATATCCCCGCTCGCACCGTATTCCTCGCGAAACCGGTTCACCAGGAACAGCCCGTAGTCGATGGCCATGCCGAGCCCCAGCAGGGACGCGATATTGACCGCGAAGGTGGTGACCTCGGTGACCTCGGTCAGCAGCCGGATGGCGCCGAGCGCACCACCGACGGCGAGCATGCCGATCACCACCGGCAACGCGCCCGCCGCGATGCCCCCGAACACCAGCACCAGCACCAGCAGTGTCAACGGCAGCGAAATCGACTCGGCCACCACGAGATCGCGCTGGGACCGATCGATGATCTCGGCATTGAGCGCGCTGTAGCCCGACAGCCGGGTTTCGACACCGGGCACCCGCAGCGCCTCGGCGACGGCGGGATAGGCGGCGATGCGGGCGGTGTCGTCACCGGCGGTGTACACCACGGCCACGGCGTGCCCGCGGTCCTCGGAGACCAAGAAGTTCTTGCGCGGCACCACCGCCGACCAGTAGCTCTCCACGGGCCGGGCGAGCAGCGCCGGATCGATGCGGTCGACGGCGGCGCGCACCTGCGGGCCGATCTCGTCGATCGTGCGCCCCTCCGGTGCGGTGTAGAGCGCGACCACGTCGGGGCTCTGCGGGCCGAGTTGTTCGGTGACGAAGCGGTCGACCAGGGCGGATTCGCTGCCACCGTCGATGAACCCGCCCGCGCTGAGGCGTTCGGTCACAGTCGCACCGTATGCGGCGCACAACCCGATGAACACCACGACCACGGCGAGGACGGTGCGCGGCCGGGCCGCGACGAACCGGGCGAGCGTGCTCACCGCGCCGAATCCACCACGGGTAGTTCGGCTTCCAGCATGGCGACGATCCGGTCGAGCAGCGCTTCGAGCCGCGCTTCGATCCCGGCACCGTTGCGGGCCGACACGGTGAGCTCGGTGTGGCCGTCGAATTCGGTGAGACCGAACAGCAACGGCATGGCGACGCTGTGCTGGGGGAGCACGAACAGGCCGGTAGGCCGGAAACCGGGGACCGCGAGGTCGTCGGAGGTGAACCGGCCCATGTGGGACACCGTGGCCGAGGCCAGGTTGCGGCCCAGCCGCGCGCCGAGCCAGTTCGTCGTCCGCAGCACACCCCGATTGACCGGATCCGGGACCAGGGTGATGCGGGTGTTGGCCAGCTGATTCAGTTCCCGCCCCTGCGCGAGCCCGGCTTTGATGTCCTCTTTGACCTGCGTCCAGTCCTGGCCCGGTGCGATGTCGAGGAACAGCGGCAGCGCGAGGTTGGCGGTCGAGCGCAGCGCCGGATCGTGACGGCGCAGGTCGACGGGCATCATGATCCGCGAAGTTCCCGGGGTCTCGGCGGCCAGCAGGGCGCAGACACGGGCCAGCGCACCGGGTCCGGCGGCGTGCACGCGCCGGTGCCGCAGCAGATGCCGGGCGGCGCCGCGCCGCTGCCTGCCGCGCCCCACCGCGCTGCGGTAGCGCGGAATCATCGGGGTCGGCTTGCCCGGGGCACCGACCCGGTCGACGAGTTGCTGATCGGCCACCGGGTCCGGCTGCGGAACAGGGTCGGCGCCACGCAGCGCGCGCAGCACATTGGTCGCCCACAGCACCATGCCCATGCCGTCCATCACGCCGTGGAAGACGCGGAACACCAGGGTCGGTGTGGTCGCGGTGAGCAGCAGGACCTCGACGGTGGCATCCGGGGTCGGACCGATTTCGCTGGTGAGTACCGGATCGGATTCCAGTGCGGGATAACCGAATTCGTGGTCAGCCACCACCCGGACGGCGGGGGCGACGCCGCTGTCCACCCAGATGTCGCCCTGCCTGCGCAGCCGGGCGCCCGGCGTCACGTCCGCCGCCGCCGCAACTGCCCGGCGCAAGCGCCGCGGGTCGATCGCGCCCTCGCCCGGCACGACGAGCTGCATGAGGAAGGGCGGGGCGAGGGTGCGCATGGGAAAGTACATGCGTTCGGTGGTCGTCACGGGCCGACGGAAGACGTTGTCGCCGTTCATGATTGCCTCTCGGGTGTTACCGCAGGTGCCCGGCGAGCGACTCGATGCCGCCCTGGGCGTCGAGCCAGGCCAAGAAGGTGGACAGGCCCGTGTCGCGGTCGACGACCGGGTGGTAGCCCAGGTCCGCACGGGCCGCGCCGGTGTCGTAGGTGGCGGTGCGGGTCATCAGTGCGACGGCGTAGCGCGACAGCGGCGGCGACCAGCGTCGCGCCACGGCCGGAATCCGCCACACCGCCTCGATGGCCGCGACAACGGCGGCGAGGACCTGCGGATTCGGTCTGCGCGTCGGCCGCTGGAGGCCGAGCCCCTCGGCGACATCGCCGAGAAACCCCCACACATCGGTCTTCTCGGCGTCGGCGATGAAATACGCCTTGCCACCGATGTTCTGGGCGCTCAGCGCGAGCAGGCAGGCGTGGACGATATTGTCCACGTGGCACAGCGACGCCTCGATCCTCCGGCCGTACGACAGATCGGGCAGGGCGCCGTCGGCGGTGCGGGCGAGCAACCGCACGATCGGGCCGGACCGGTCCCCGGCACCCCAGATCGCGCGCGGACGCAAGGCCACGGTGCTGAAGCGGGCGGTGTTCGCGGCGAGCACGGCCTGTTCGGCCGTCGCCTTCGTCTCGGAATAGTGGTTGAGGTAGCGGCGCGGATAGGGCAGCGACTCGTCGACATCGACCTGGTCGCCGCCGTCACGGTCCATCAGGGCACTCGGGCTGGAGATGAACACGAACCGGTGCGCACCGCCGCGGCGGGCGGCGTCGAGCAGCAGTTCGGTGGCGCGCACGTTCTCCGCCCAGAACTGGGCGCGGGTGCCGCGTTCGTCGACGCGGGCCGCGCTGTGGATCACCGCGTCCACCCCGTCGGCGGCGCGGCGCAGCGAGTCGGCGTCGGTCAGGTCGCCTTCGACGATGGTGACGGCGTCGCGGGCGGTGCCGAGGTCGTCGAGGACACTGGTGCGCCGCACCAGGATCGACACGTCGTGCGTACCGTCGGCCACCAGGGCGCGCACGATGGCGCCGCCGAGGAACCCGGACGCGCCGGTGACGAGGATCTTCATGAGTTCAGCTTCTTCGTTGCCCAACGGGCGAGTTCTTCGCGGCCGATCTTGGCGTTGTGCCGGATGTCGACCGGGAAACCGGGGTGGATGAGGAAATCGGTGATCGGTGCGGCGGTGTCGAACGCGGCGGCACGGTCGCGCAGGCGCATGTCGACGGCCACCGCATCGGCACCCGGCTCCAGTTCTACACACAGCACCGGGCGGTGCGCACCGGGTCGGCCGACACCGACCAGCGCCGTGCGCGACACACCACGTACCGCGTTGAAGACCTGCTCGACCTGAACGGTGAACATCGGCCCCGCGGCAGTGCTCAACCGCTGACTCTTGCGACCACAGAACCACACGCGGCCCTGCTCGTCGATCCAGCCCAGGTCACCGGTGCGGTGCCAGACGCGGTCACCATCGGCGATCTTGCCGAGGGTGTTGGCCTCGGCGGGCCAGTAGTAGCGGGTGCTCACATTGGGTCCGGCGACGACGATCTCGCCGATCCGGTCGGCGGGTTCGGCGTCGGCGAGATTCGCGATCGGGGCGTCCGTGACGGCGACGAGGCGCACCTCGACATTGTCGGTGGGGCGTCCGATGCAGGTGCCCTCACCGTTTGCGGCCCGCTCGACCAGGCCGTCGAGCAATTCCCGTGATTCGATCGTCGTCATCGGCAGCGCCTCGGTGGAACCGTAGCCCGCGAAGATCTCGACATCGGGGCGCAAGACCTCACGCAGTCCGGCGATGCACCACGCGGGCACCGGCGCACCTCCGGAGAAGATGCTGACCAGGGAGTCGAGTTCGGCGGGGTGCGCCCGCAGGTGGGCGAGCAGCGGGATCAACACGGCCGGGGACGCGAACATCGTGCGCACCCCGAATTTGGTGATCGCGTCGACCACGTGCGCCGGATCGGTGGAACCGACCTTGCTGGGAATCAGCGGCGGCAGCACGCACCGGGAACCCAGCAGCAAGTCGAGCACACCGACCAGCGGCAGGGTGACCAGCGAGGACTCCGGCGGTGTGTGACCGCGCGCGGCGTGCACCTGCTCGACCATGGCGGCCAGGTTGCCGTGGGTGAGTTCGACTGCCTTGGCCGGGCCGGTGCTACCGGTGGTGAAGCCGATGATGAGCAGGTCGTCCTCGGCGGCGGGCGCACGGTCGGGCAGCAGACCCGCCGGGGTGCGGCCACACGATCGCAGGGTGGGTCCGCCCCAGAACCAGCGGCGGCCGACGGTCAGGGTGGTGCGCACCCGGCGGAAGCTGCGCCCGAACAGCACCCGCAGCGCGTGTGCCTGCGGGATCCCGATGAACGCCTCGGCCTCGACCGCGCGCAGGCAGTGCACCATGCGCCGCACCCCCATGCCCGGGTCGATCACCACCGGCACCGCGCCGATCTTCAACAGCGCGAACAGGATCGCGTACAGCTCAGGGCTCGGCAGCACCAGCACGATGGTGCGGGTGCCGCTGCCGACACCGGAACTCGTCAGGTGTTCGGCGATGGCGTCGGACCACCGGTCGAGATCGCGGTAGGTGACCCGCCGGTAGTCGGGCATGCCGTCGGCGGTGGTGCCGTCGGGGTAGATCACCGCCGGGCGATCGGGTTCGGTGCGGGCGAATGCGCGGAAGCGGTCGATCGTGGCCCAGTAGGTCGCGGTGGTCACGCGATGTGCTCCTCGGGCAGCCGGTAGAGGGTGGCCGCGGCCGACGGACCGGCACCGGCACCGACGAACAGGATGTGGGTGAACCCATCGAGAGAGGCGTCCTCGGTGGCGCGCGCGTAGGCCAGGGGCAGCGCGGCGGTGTGCGGGTCGCCGTCGGTGAGATCCGGTGTGCGCACGGCATTCTGGTCCAGGCCGAGGGCGTCGGCGAGGCGCTTGGGGAAGTGCGCGCTCGGGGTGGAGGCGATGAGCGCGACCCGAGCGTCCGGCGCCTCGACCAGTGCCGCGCGACCGGCCTCGGCCGCCACCGCCAGAACCCGGTCTTCGAAATCGGGTTCGCGTTCCACCGTCATGAGGCTGCGCCCGACGGTGCCCATCGTCGCGGTGTCGACGTAGGCCTGTCCGGCCGGTGTGCCGGGTGCGGTGACGGTGTGCACGGGTCCGAAGCCTTCCGCCCCTTCGACGTGCTCGAGCAGCAACGCGGCACCGGCTGTGGCATAGGGGAATTCGGCATCCGCGCGCGAGCGGGTGAGCGACGGATGGGTGTCGCCTGCGACGACCAGCACGTACTCGGTGCCCGCCGCCAGAATCGCGCCTGCGACCTGAACCGCGTTCACCACGCCGGTCGCACCGTTCATCAGATCGAAGGAGAAGGTGCGCTGGTCGTTCTTGCCGTAGTCCAGGCCGATACCGGCGGCCTTCTGGATCATCGCGGCAACGGCGGGTTCCACGGTGTTGGAATCGCGGAAGATGCCGGTGTTGATGAGCACACCGACCTGGTCGGGCCGGATCCCGGCCTGCTCCAGACAGTTACGGGCCGCGCGCCCGCTGTGCTCGACGATGCTGTGGGTGTCGGTCGACCGACTGGTACCGGTGGCTCGGATACGCACGCCCATGACGAAACCTCAGACCTTCAGGGAGGAGATGGTGGTGGACAGGAAACCCGCGACGACGCCCGACGCGGCGGGCACCATGAGGACCTTCGAGCCGGCCTCGATGCCGTTGTCGGCGAGCTGATCGTGCAACACGATGAAATGAGAAGTGGTCGAGGTGTTTCCGTACTTCTCGATCACATTCAGGTCCGGTGGCATCGGGGTGCCGAACTCGCGGGCGGCGACCGCGTTGATGTACGGCACAGCGGCAGCGCCGAACTGGTGGTGGATGATGTAGTCGAACTCCTCGTCGGCGAAGGTGCGGCCTTGTTCGGCGAGGAAGTCGCCCTGGGCGTCGGGCCACAGCAGGAAGCGGGCCTCGTTGTGCATCTTGCGGTTGTCGGTGTAAAGCGCTACGCCCGAGGACTTGTCGCTCGGCATGCCGAGACACAGGTGCGAATGCTCTGCGGCGGTGAACAATTCGATGTAGTGGATCTTGTCGGCGTCGTCGACGGCTTGGTCGAGCACGACCGCGCAACCGGAGTCGCCGACCGAGAGCGACGCGAACTGCAGGTCGTACTTCTCGGAGATCTCGTTGACGGCGGTCTCGGCGATCGGGGTGATGGATTCGCCGCTGACCACCATGCCGTTGCGTACCACGCCGGCCCGGATCATCCGGTCGAGCAGATAGGTGCCGGTGAGCATGCCCGCGCAGGCGTTGGACACGTCGAAGGTGATGGCCCGCTCGGCGCCGAGTTCCTTGGCGATGGTCGAGGCGAAGGAGGGTTCCATGTAGATGCGGGTGCCCTCGTTGCTGCGGGTGATCGAGCAGGAGATGATCACCTCGAGCTCGCCCGCGCCGTAGCGTGAGCGCTCGAGGCAGTCGCGGGCCGCGTTCACGGCGAGCGTGAAGGAGTCCTCGAGACTGTCCGGTCGGGTGTCGCGGAACCGGCGCTCCTTGATGCCCGTGATCTTTTCCAGGTCGAAAGCGGGCGGTGCGGCGAGCCGGGAAATCAATTCTTCGGTCGAGACGATATTCGACGGAAGATACGCACCGATGGATTCGAAACGCGAATGCGACACGAAAACTCCTGACAGTCGGAAATGGTCGCCGGTGACCGTGGTGGGGGCCGATGCGAGCGGACACTACCGGAAAGTAACCAGGTTTCGCGGCGTGGCTTCGGCGGTCGCGGAGGGTTGGCCGGCAGGGGAAGCCGGCCTGGGTCACATCCAGACATCTGGCGGTGGCAATGGTGAAGTTACACAGCAACTGTGCCGAGTTCGCCGCTGTTCCTCAACCTTTCGACATCCGAGTCGCGATTCTATCGCACATCGGCAAGTTTTCAGCTACCCGAAGGTGGGTGTGGAACCCGACGTTTTGGGCACTCGGAGTGGCAGGTGTGGCGTGAGGGACCTCACGCCGGTGTGGGTGACGGAATGGCTGCCGCCGCACCGGGAAGTTGTTTCTCGCACCGAAAACAACAGGTGCGATTTGGTTCGGCGACCCATCGTCGAAATGCCCGCTTCCAGGAATGGTCGCGGAGGAAGGACCGGAAAATGGAATTCGCGAATCGTGGTGTGGGAGGCCGCCGTGCGCGAGCGGGACGCGGGTCGTCGTTCCGCAAGGTTCGGGGCGTACCAACGTTGGACCAACCTTGCGCACCGATAGTGTGCACCGAACACCGTCGAGACATGCAAGGAGCGCACCATGGGTAACCGTGCCGGGTCCGTACACCGCGACCGAGATCTCCACGCCCACTGGGGAAGTCACCGTCATCGCGCGATCGAGGCCACCGGCGAAGCAGGCGATGTGCTCGCGCTGCTCACCGCGATGCACGGCCCCGTGGTGCTCTACCTGGCCCCCGGCACCGACGGCTGCAGCCCGATCTGCTTGCGCCGCACGGAATTCTGCCCCGGTGTCGACGATGTCCTCGCCGGCCGCACCGCCGCGCACACCGAGTTCTGGATGGCGGGCGACTTCTACGCCGGATTCGAGGACCTCGATGTCGGCATCGAGGTGCGCAGCGCGGTGCGAACCGGACGACAATCCGGCTCACTCGAATCCGACTGCGGTTTCCGCTTCACGCTGCGCATCAGCAAGCCCGAAGCCGCGGAACTGGTCGACGAGGCTTCCTGAATCCCCTGGCTCACCAGAAACGGGGCGTCAACGACCAATCGGCGAATTCGGCGGTGAGCAGCTCGCGCAGTGCGGCCCGGTTCGGGAAGCGGTCCGGGTCGGCGCCGGTGACCACCAGGGTGACGGTGTCGTCGTCGCAGGAGAACGCCAGGTTCACGCCGACCTCCACCTGGCGGAACAACTCCACCGGGCCGGGGTTCACCACGGGGCGCATGATCACGTCGCGGGCGCGATGACCGTCGAGCACCGCGATGTTCTGCGCGGTGCGACCCATGTTGGTGCACAGGCATTCCGGTGCCTTGGCGGTGCGCGCGAACTTGTGCAGCACCACCTTCGGCAGCAGCATCTGCACCGGCTGCAAGTGCTGGATCGGCGGAATCGTCGCCGGATCGCGGTAGGCGAGGGCGGCGGCCTTGAGCGACGCGCGCACCTCGGTTAGGTCGGTGCGGGCGCCGACACGGTAGGCGACGCTGATCGGCAGGCCGGTGGTCGCGTTGGCGCGGGGGTCGTCGGCCTCGCGCATCGAGTGCGGAATATCCACGCGCACCTGCGCTCCGTCGGCGATGCGACCGCTGCGACCGAGCAGACCGACGGCGACGCCGATCAGCAGACCGTTGGTGGTGCCGCCGTGTGCCGCGGCGACGGCGTCCCACTCGGCCAGGTCGAGCTGGACGATGGCGTCGGCGGCCTGCCAGGTGTCGGCGTGTGGCAGGCGCGGCTCGGTCGGACGCGGATTGCGGGCCGGTTCGCTCACGCCGCGCGCCCGCCGTGCCGCCCGCACACCTCGCGCCACCGCGCGCAGCTGTGCGCGTGCGTCGGCGAGGTCGGCGGCAAACCGGCCGGGTCCGGCGATCGGACCGACGAGTCTGCCCGCGCTCGCGTCGCGGTCGGGTTGTGCCCCGCGCCCGAGGCGGTCGAGGGAGTCGACGATCGCGTGCATCATGCCGCCACCGTCACAGGCGACATGGGAGGCGACCAGGGTGACCACCGTGCCACCGGATTCGGTCGGTGCCCCGGCCAGTTGCCACACCAGCCCCCGGGCCGGGTCGAATTCCACCGCGGCCTGCTCGAGGAACCAGTCGAGCACGGCGTCGTCGGGGATCGGGGTGTCCGACCACCGCAGCGGCAGCGACTCGGTGGCGGGCTCCCAGTGGGCGCGCGCGATCGGGAAACGGGTCGTGCGCACGCGGCGGGCGATGAATCCCGTGGCCAGATGAGCGTGCCAGCGCTGCAACGACTCCCGGCCGACGGCGGTGTCGAACCGGTAGGCCAGCTGGTTGACCAGGGCGTTGGGGTAGAGGCTGTGGAGTTTGAAGAACAGGTCGTCGTCGGCGGTGATCCGGTTGAGGCCGGTGGTGGCGACCGGGACGACGGGCGAGGTGACGGTCATCGGGGAATCTCCTGATCAGCGGGAACGCAGGGTGCGCACGGTGAGCGGCGCGAAAACGGCGACCACGACCACCGAGGCCACCAGCGACCACCAGGCGTCGGCGCCGATCGTGCCCTCGGCGGCCAGCGTCCGCACCGCCGACACCAGGTAGGACACCGGGTTCAGGTCCGAGACGTGGCGCATCCAGGTGGGCATCGCCGCCTCGGGCACCAGCGCGTTGGACGCGAAACCGAGGAAGGTGAGCACGAGCATGCACATGCCCTGCACGGCGGCCGGGCGGGCGATGGTCGCGCCGATGAAGGCGAACAGCCAGCTGATGGCGGTGGTGGCGAAGACGACGAGCACCGCGCCCGCGAGGAAACCGGCCGTGTGTTCGGGCCGGTAGCCCATGGCGAAGCCCACGACAACGACCGTCGTGGCGGCCAGCAGGTAGCGCACCGTGCCCGCCAGCAACGCGCCCGCAACCGGTGCCGAGCGGGCGATCGGCATGGCGACGAACCGGTCGAACACCCCGGAATGGATGTCCTCGGACAGTTGCACGCCCGTGGCCACCGAGGAGGTGAGCACGATCTGCACCAGCACGCCCGGAATCATGATCGGCAGATACGCCGCCATGCTGCCCGCGATGGCGGTGCCGAAGATGTTGCCGAACAGCACCGGCCCCACGATCGGCAACAGCAGTGCGTCGTAGAGCAATTGCGGGCTGTGCCGGAAGGTGAGCAGTCCACGCCACGCCATCATCAGCGAATGCTGCAGCGCGGCGAACGGGCTCACCCTGGTGACGCGTGGTGCGCGCACGACCTGGGTGGTCGTCTTCTCGGTGATGAGAGTCATTGCGGTGCTTTCACGAAGGGCGGTCATGCCGCGTCGGCGGTGCTCGCGTGGCCGGTCAGCGACAGGAACACCTCGTTGAGGTCGGGACGGTCGACGGCGAATCCCCGCAGCTCGATGCCCGCCGCGCGGCAGGCGGCGACGATGTCGGCGCCCGTTCCCACCTCCGGCAGGGCGACGGTGAGCGTGCCGGTCGAGGACCCCTCGGGCACCTCGCCGGTGAGCTCGCAGATCAGCGCCTCGGCCCGGCGCAGGTCGGCGGTGTCGGGGATGTCGAGACGCAGGACCTGCTCGCCGATGGACGACTTCAGTTCGGCCGCAGTGCCTTCCGCGACGAGGCTGCCGCGATCGATCACCGCGATCCGGTCGGCCAGCGCGTCGGCCTCCTCCAGGTACTGGGTGGTCAGCAGGACCGTCGCGCCGCGCTCGACGAGTCCGCGCACGATGCCCCACATGCGGTCACGGGTGTGCGGGTCCAGGCCGGTGGTCGGTTCGTCGAGGAAGATCAGCGGCGGCACGGTGATGAGCGTGGCCGCCAGATCCAGACGTCTGCGCATCCCGCCGGAGAACGCGCTCACGCTGCGCCGCGCCACCGCCGACAACTCGAACTCCGCGAGCAACTCGTCGGCCCGGGCGGCGGCGGCGCGCCGCGACAACCCGAGCAGCCGTCCGAACAGGCGCAAATTCTCGGCGGCGGTGAGGGTTTCGTCGACGGAGGCGTACTGGCCGGTGAGCCCGATCATCGACCGGACGGCCGTGGCATCGCGCACCACGTCGTAGCCGAACACTTCGGCGCTGCCACGATCGGGACGCAACAGGGTGGCCAGCATGCGCACCGTGGTGGTCTTGCCCGCCCCGTTCGGGCCGAGCAGGGCGAACACCGATCCGGCCGCGATGCTGAGATCGATGGTGCCCACGGCGGTGAAGTCGCCGTAGGACTTGCCGAGGCCGCTGGTGCGGACGGCGATGTCGGTGCTCACTGCGGCCTCCCGGCATGGTCGAACTGGGGTGTGGGAACGGACAGGGACACAACGGCTTCCACCTCGTCGGCGGCGCGGGCCAGGCCGTCGTCGTGGAAGCCGACGGCGTAGGCGGCGGCTCGAGCCACCACCTGTGGGTCGGCGACCGCGTCGAGGAGCGCGTCGAGGCGGTCGGCGTCCAGTGCGGCGGCGCGGGTCGTCGCGGCGAGGCCGAGCCGCGCCAGCGCCGTGCCCCAATAGGGTTGGTCGGCTTGGATCGCGCAGATCACCTGGGGCACACCGGCTCTCAACGCGGCGGCGGTCGTCCCGGCGCCGCCGTGGTGCACAGCCGCCAGGCAGCGCGGGAACACCGTCGCGTGGTCGACCTGCTCGACGACGGCCACCTCGGGCGAGAGCTCCGGCTCGATCCCGGCCCAGCCCGCCGCGAGCAGCAGTCGCCGCCCGCGCCGCGCGCACACGGTGCGCAGCATGTGGACCAGAGCGGCGGGATCATCGACGGTCATGGACCCGAAACCGACGTAGATCGGGGCGGGCCCCGCCACCAACCAGGCGGCCAGCGCGGGATCGGCTGGGGCATCGAGGAATCCGTCGCTGTCCACGATGAACCCGGTGACCGGGTGGCGTTCGGGCAGCTCGGCCGCCAGCCCGGGAAACAGGTCGGTGTCGTAGGCCTGGATCGACATCCGACCGGGCAGCGGGTGTTCGACGATCCCGGACTCGGCCAGCGGTTCGGCCAGGGCGGCGTCGCGCGCCCACCGCAGTCCCGACCAGATCCTGCGGTTGAGCGCACCGGGCAGCCGCCGCCCCCACGCGGTGGGCACCACCGGCACCGACCGGCTGGGGTGGATCGGGAAGAAATGCACTGCCGCCAACGGCAATCCGACGTGCCGTGCGGCCTTCTCCGCCGCCTCCTCGCCCGCCATGCCGGTGACGAGCACGTCGTGCCCAGGGGCGAGCGTGAGCAGGTCACGCACCGCTTCGGCGACACCGCGTCGCTGCAGATCCAGCACCGCGCGCATCCGCTGACGCGGACTGGCGCTACGGAAGCGCCGGTCGGCGTGCTGGGTGCGCAGCAGTTCGGCGCTGTCGCACCCGAACCCGACCGCGGCGATACCGTGGCCGGTGGCGAACTCGACGAGGTTGGGCGACAGCGCGAGCGTCACCGCGTGCCCGCGAGCGATGAGCTCGCGGGCGAGGAGGATGCCGGGCTGGGCATCGCCCCTGCTTCCGGTGAAGGCCAGCAGCGCACGCATGGTCAGCTCGCGCTCAATGCCGCCGGCACGTCGGCGACCGGGGCGGCCGCGGCAGGCACGGCGATCGTCGTCACCGCGTACATCGCCCGGGCGAATTCGGTGAGATAGCGGTCCATCACTTCGGCGGGCAGACCCGCCGGGTACCGGGTGGAGACATAGAGGCCCTCGGGGCCGCGCACCACCCAGAAGTACACCTCCTCGGTCGAGTACGACACCGCGCGCAGGGTCCGTCCGCGCAGGTCGGCGACGAGTTCGTAGTCGGGCAGCATCCGGATGTCGAGGAACGACGCGCCGAAGGTCGGGCCTTCCATCGCACCGACCATGGCCAGCGAGCGACCCCACGAGGCGTCGTTGCAGATATGGGCGCGTTTGAGCGAGGCCCGGGTGGCGGTGAGCGCGGCGGCCATGTCGGCGCCCGAGGGCAAGGTGATGTCGACGGGTACGACATTGACGAACCAGCCCATCGACTCGAGCCAGGTCAGGTCGGGCCGGGTGGCGATCGGCATCACCGTGCGGAACCGGTCCTGGCCGAACACCTCTCGCCAGGCCACGGCCAGCGCGGCGAACACCGTGACCGACAGCCGGTGCTTGAGCTGATCGAGCCGAGCCTCCACCTCCTCGAGCTCGGCGATCGTCAGCAAGGTGCGCGACACGCTCGGCTGGGCGTGCTCACCGTCGAGTTCGGCCACCATGCCCGCGCCGAAACGGGGCATCGGGGAACCGGGGGCACCGAGAAAATCCCGCCACACCGCCACGGCGGGGGAGTCGGGGGTGAGTTCCTCGGCGGCGGCGCGCTCGATGGCGGCGAAGTCGGCGGGGCTGCCGAACGTCGAGGAGTCGCGGATCTCGCCGCCGGTGGTGACGGCGGTGTAGAGGGTGCGCAATTCCAGGATCAGCACGGCCTGGGAGTAGGCGTCGAGTACGGAGTGATCGGCGCCGATCAGCACGGTGAAGTCGTCGGTGTCGTGGGCGACCGTCGCGACGAGCAGATGCGGCCACACCAGCGCCGAGAGCCGCAATTCCAGGACATCGCAGAGGAATTCGTTGATCTGGTCACCGTCGGTGAGATCGGCGACCGGGGCTGACGCGATGCGCACGGTGCCGGGCGCGGTGGTGATGCGGTGATAGTCGCCGTCACCGGTGGGTGCGACCGTGGTGCGGAAACCCTCGTGCCGGTCGTGCCACAGCTCGAGGGTCCGTGCCCAGGCTCGCTCGTCGAGCGGGGCATCCATTTCGAAGATGGTGCCGATCCAGCGGCCACGGCCGGGCTGCGGGTCGTCGGGATCGAGGAAACCGAGGTACTGGGCGTGGACGCTGGCCAGCGGCCGTTCGTCGTCGTGCCAGGAGTCGGGCGAGATCAGCTCAGGCGTCCAGATCGACAGATCGCCGGATCGGATGCGGAAATCGGAGAGATGGGTGTATTCCATGCCGGGTCACCTCATGGTGGAAGAACGTGCCGAGAACGGCGGTGAATGGAAGCGGTGAAGACGGGACGCGACACCGGGTGTTGCTCTGGATCCCGCACCGGATGTAGCTGGCGAACCCTGGGCTATCCGGAGTCTATAACTCTGTGAGAATTCTGAAAGACGGCTTAGTCACAACTTCCAGATGTGAAGAAGATCACTTTCTCAATTGTGATGGATCACCGGCGCGAGACCATGCCCCTGGAGTAGGGGGCATCGGTTTCCGGGGCAACGACCGGCATCCGGGCATCGACGATCAGACCGAGCAACCCGAAGGCGAGACACACCAGCGACACCGCGATCGCGGCCGGGTGCGTACCGCCGGTCAGTGCGTCGGCCAGCACGACCGTCGCGATGGTCCCCGGCGCCGAGCCGACCACCGTCGCGAGCAGGTACGGGGTGAACCGCACCGACGACAACCCGCAGCAGTAGTTCACGACCGAGAACGGCGCGAACGCGATGAGCCGCAGTGCGGCCACCGCGAGCCAGCCGCGCTGCGCCAGCCGCAGGTCGACCGCCCGTACCGCCGGATGGGTGAGGTGCTCGGCGACTCGCGCCCGGCCGATCGCCCGCACTCCGAGCAGGGCCAGACCGGCGCTCACGCCCGTGGCCCCGAGGGCGATGACCGACCCGAGCAGCGGACCGAACAGCACCCCACTGGTGACTGTCAGTACGGTGCGCGGTACCGGCGCGACCGCGACGAGGGAGTAGAAGAGGAAGAACAGCAGGGGAAGCAGCGGCCCCACGCCGCCTGCCCAGTCCCTGACCTGCTGTGGGCCGGGTAGGGGAACCAGCATCGCCACCACGAACAGGGCCGCCAACCCGGCCAGGGTCAGCAGCAGTCGGGGGGAGCGGATCAGCTGGAGCACCGCGACAGCGTACCGGTCGGTAGGGGATGGCCCCAGTGGGTGGACACGATGTCACAGATAGCATCGGAGGCGAACCGGACACATCCCGGTTCGCCGTGACGGAGGAGAGAACAGCAGCTATGCCGATTGGTTCAGAGGCAGGGGCAGGTCTCGCGCCGGATCCGGTGCCCGAGTACGCCGCCTGGCGCAAGGGTGTGGCAGGCGTGCTGGCCAAGGCGCGACGGGTCGATATCGCCGAGCTGCCCACCGAGCCCGAGCATCTGCTCGACGAGACCACCTATGACGGGCTCACCATCGCCCCGCTCTATACCCGCCGCGACGAGCTGCCCGAGCAGCCGCTGCCCGGCACCTTCCCGTTCGTGCGCGGCGGCGACGCCACCCGCGACCCGCAGCGCGGCTGGTTCGTCGGCGCCTTCGCCGGTTCGGCCGACGCCGCGAGCACCAACCGCGCCATCCTCGCCGGGCTCGAGAACGGCGTCAGCGCGGTCTCGCTCGGGGTCGGCGACCACGGTGTGCCGGTCACTCAGATCGCGACCGCCCTGTCCGGGGTGCTGTTCGAGCTCGCGCCGCTGTCGCTGGTCGCGGGTGCCGAGGTGAGCGCGGCCGCCGAGCAGGTGTTCGAGGTGCTCGACGGCTACCAGCTCGAGGACCGCACCCAGATCCGGGTCGGCCTGGGCGCCGCGCCGCTCACCGACGCCTTCGCCGGTCACGCCGACCTCGATGTCGAGCAGGCCGTCGCGCTGGCTCGTCGCGCGATCGCGCGGCCCGAATCGGTGCGCGCGATCACCGTCGACGGCACCGCCTTCCACAACGCCGGTGCCGCCGACGCGCAGGAACTGGGCGCCTCGATCGCCGCCGGTCTGGCCTACCTGCGCGCACTGACGGGTGCGGGCGTCGACATCGCCGACGCGTTCGGTCAGCTCGAGTTCCGCTACGCGGCCACCGACGACCAGTTCGCCACCATCGTGAAGTTCCGCGCCGCCCGCCGTCTCTGGGCCCGCGTCGCCCAGGTGTGCGGTGCGCCCAGTTTCGGTGCCGCCCCGCAGCACGCGGTCACCTCCTCGGCCATGATGACCCAGCGCGATCCGTGGGTGAACCTGCTCCGCACCACCCTCGCCGCGTTCGGTGCCGGTGTCGGCGGGGCCGATTCGGTCACCGTGCAGCCGTTCGACTCCGCCCTGCCCGCGGGCGAACTCGGTGTGTCACAGTCGTTCTCGGAGCGCATGGCCCGCAATATCCAGCTGCTGCTGCTCGAGGAATCCCACCTGGGGCACGTGCAGGATCCCGGTGCCGGTTCGTGGTACGTCGAGTCCCTCACCGACGAACTCGCCGCCAAGGCCTGGGAATTCATGCAGGAGATCGAGGCCGCCGGTGGTTACCCCGCCGCGCTCGACACCGGCCTGATCGCCGCGCGCGTCGCCGAGACCGCCGCCGCGCGCGCCGCCGACATCGCGCATCGCAAGACCGCCGTCACCGGCGTCAACGAGTTCCCGAACCTCGCCGAGGCGCCGCTGTCGGAGCAGGCGCGCGAACAGGCGTCGCTGGTGCGCTACGGTGCCGCGTTCGAGGCCCTGCGCAACCGCTCGGACGCCTACCTGGCGGTGAACGGTGAGCGGCCCAAGGCGCTGATCGTGGCGCTCGGCCCGGTGGCCGAACACAACGCGCGCACCATCTTCACCGCGAACGTGCTTGCCTCCGGTGGCATCGAGTCGGTGAACCCCGGACCGCTCGGCATCGACGGAATCGCCGCCGCCGCGACCGGATCCGGTGCGCGCATCGCGGTGCTGTGCGGTGCGGACAAGCGCTACGGCGAGGAAGCGGGCGCCGCGGTCGAGGCGCTGCGCGGCGCCGGGATCGAGACGGTGCTGCTGGCCGGGCCGGAGAAAGCCGTCGAGCATGACAGCGGGACGCAGCGTCCCGACGGATTCCTGAGTCTGCGTATCGACGCGGTCGCGGTCCTGTCGCAGCTGCTGGAGAAGGTGGGAGCCTGATGACCACATCCGATATCGAGCACCGCATCGGCAGTTTCGCCGAGGTGCCGCTCACCGAGCGGTCGCCCGAGCCCGCCGCCGTGGACGCGGATCAGGTGCGGGAGTTCGTGGCCGAGGCGGCCGCAGCCAACCACACCACCGCCGACCAGCTCACCTGGGCCACCCCGGAGGGCATCGACGTGCCGCCGGTGTTCACCAAGGCCGACCGTGATGCCGTTGTCGCCCAGGGCTATCCGCTCGACACGGTGCCCGGCGTCGCGCCGTTCCTGCGTGGTCCCTACCCGACGATGTACGTGAACCAGCCGTGGACGATCCGCCAGTACGCGGGCTTCTCGACGGCCGCGGATTCCAACGCCTTCTACCGTCGCAACCTGCAGGCGGGCCAGAAGGGTCTGTCGGTAGCCTTCGACCTGGCCACCCACCGTGGCTACGACTCGGACCATCCGCGCGTCCAAGGTGACGTCGGCATGGCCGGTGTGGCGATCGACTCGATCCTGGACATGCGCCAGCTCTTCGACCAGATCCCCCTCGACCAGGTGTCGGTGTCGATGACCATGAACGGCGCGGTGCTGCCGATCCTGGCGCTCTACGTCGTCGCCGCCGAGGAACAGGGTGTCACGCCCGAGCAGCTGGCCGGAACCATTCAGAACGACATTCTGAAAGAGTTCATGGTCCGCAACACCTACATCTATCCGCCCAAGCCTTCGATGCGGATCATCTCCGACATCTTCGCCTTCACCAGTGCGAAGATGCCGAAGTTCAACTCGATCTCCATCTCCGGCTACCACATCCAAGAGGCAGGCGCAACAGCCGATCTCGAACTGGCCTACACCCTGGCCGACGGTGTGGAGTACATCCGCGCGGGCATCGCGGCGGGCATGGACGTCGACAAGTTCGCGCCCCGCCTGTCGTTCTTCTGGGCCATCGGCATGAACTTCTTCATGGAGGTCGCCAAGCTGCGCGCCGGGCGCCTGCTGTGGAGCGAGCTGGTGTCGAAGTTCGAGCCCAAGAGCGCGAAATCGCTGTCGCTGCGCACCCATTCGCAGACCTCGGGCTGGTCGCTCACCGCGCAGGACGCCTACAACAACGTGGCGCGCACCTGCATCGAGGCGATGGCCGCGACCCAGGGCCACACCCAGTCGCTGCACACCAACGCCCTCGACGAAGCCTTGGCGCTGCCGACGGACTTCTCCGCCCGCATCGCCCGCAACACCCAGCTGCTGATCCAGCAGGAGTCCAACACCACCCGCCCGATCGACCCGTGGGGCGGCTCCTACTACGTCGAGTGGCTCACCCACCAGCTCGCCGAGCGGGCCCGCGCCCACATCGCCGAGGTGGAGGCCCACGGTGGGATGGCGCAGGCGATTTCGGAGGGCATTCCGAAGTTGCGCATCGAAGAGGCCGCCGCCCGCACCCAGGCGCGGATCGACACCGGGCAGCAGCCGGTGATCGGCGTCAACAAGTACCAGGTCGAAGAGGACCACGAGGTCGAGGTCCTCAAGGTCGAGAACTCGCGGGTACGCGCCGAGCAGATCGAGAAGCTGGAACGTCTTCGCGCCGAACGTGACCCGGTCGCGGTCGAACAGGCGCTGGCCGAATTGACCCGTGCGGCAGCCTCTTCCGAGGGTGGCATGGAGAACAACCTCCTGGCGCTGGCCATTGCTGCGGCCCGCGCCAAGGCCACTGTCGGTGAGATCTCCGACGCGCTGGAGAAGGTGTACGGCCGCCATCAGGCCGAGATCCGTACCCTGTCCGGTGTGTACCGTGACGAAGCAGGCAAGGCATCCAACATCGGTGCCGCCATCGCGCTGGTCGAGGAGTTCGCCGAGGCCGAGGGTCGCCGCCCCCGCATTCTGGTAGCCAAGATGGGCCAGGACGGACACGACCGCGGCCAGAAGGTGATCGCGACCGCCTTCGCCGACCTGGGCATGGACGTCGACGTGGGCCCGCTGTTCCAGACCCCCGAAGAGGTGGCGCGCCAGGCGGCCGACAACGACGTCCACATCGTCGGTGTCTCCTCGCTGGCCGCGGGTCACCTCACGCTGGTGCCCGCCCTGCGGCAGGCACTGGCCTCGGTCGGGCGGCCCGACATCATGGTCATCGTCGGCGGTGTCATCCCGCCCGGTGACTTCGACGAGCTCTACGAAGCGGGCGCGGCGGCGATCTTCCCGCCCGGCACCGTCATCGCCGACGCGGCGATCGACCTGCTGCGCAAGCTCGGTGCCTCGCTCGGCCACGAGCTCGGGGGCGACACCCCGGCATGATGTGGCCGGCCAGCTGCGCCACGGACGAATGTGCCTGCGGCGCAGCAGGTTCGGGCCTGCCTGTGTGGGTGGGTGACGGGCACACGGTGGAGGCACCGGGTCGGCGGCAGCGCGGACCGGTGCCGGTCGGAGGGACACGGACATGAACGAGGCCGCACAGGGCGGGCATCCCCGCCTGGGCACCACGGCGGGTGTCGGGGCGCCCCGCAACGGCGAACGAGCCGTGGAGCGGACACCGCGCACCATCGACGTCGACGCGCTCGCCGACGGTATCCGCGCCGGTCAGCGGGCCGCGCTGGCCCGGGCGATCACGCTGGTCGAGTCGACCAGGTCCGATCACCGCGAACTCGCCCAGCAGCTGCTGCTACGGGTGAGCGGGGAGCCCGGTGCGGTGGTGTCGAACCGGGTCGGCATCACCGGCGTTCCGGGCGTCGGCAAGTCGACGTTCATCGATGCGCTCGGCATGTACCTGCTCGGCAAGGGGCATCGGGTCGCGGTGCTGGCCGTCGACCCGTCCTCGACCCGCACCGGTGGGTCGATCCTCGGCGACAAGACCCGGATGGCGCGGCTGTCCCTGGAAGCCGACGCGTTCATCCGGCCCTCGCCCACGGCGGGCACGCTCGGCGGCGTGGCCAAGGCCACCCGCGAGACCATCGTGCTGCTCGAGGCGGCCGGGTACGACGTGATCCTGGTGGAAACCGTCGGCGTCGGGCAGTCCGAGGTGACCGTCGCCAATATGGTCGACGTGTTCTGCTTCCTCACCCTGGCCCGCACCGGAGATCAGTTGCAGGGCATCAAGAAGGGTGTGCTCGAGCTGGCCGAGGTGGTGGCGGTCAACAAGGCCGACGGCAAGCACGAGATGGAAGCCAAGAGCGCCGCTCGCGAACTGTCGGGCGCGCTGCGGCTGATCCACCCGCACGACGCGCTGTGGAAACCGCCGGTGCTCACCATGAGTGGGCTGGAAGGCCTCGGCCTGGACAAGTTCTGGGACACCGTGCTCGAACATCGGCGGGTGCTCACCGAGGCGGGGGAGTTCGCCGAGAAGCGCCGCCGTCAGCAGGTCGACTGGACCTGGACCATGGTGCACGACCAGATCCTGCGCCGTCTGACCGAGAATCCGCGCGTGAAAGAGGTTCGCACGCAGGTGGAGTCGGCTGTGCGCGCCGGGGAGCTCACCCCCGCTCTCGCCGCCGAGGAAATTCTCGCGGCATTCGACCGGAGTTGACGATCGCCCCGCGATAGCTGGCAATGGTAAGGCTTGCCTACCGGGACGGTGTCCGCTGGGATTCATGGGGTTTCACCTCGGGATTCGCGGATGATATTCCGTTGCCACTCCATTCGCCAGCTGTTGTCCGCGTCGATTTCCGTGGATGCTGGAGGTAGACGCCGCAAGCGACTGCCGAGGAGGTAGTGATGGCGATCTACCGCACGAATCGGATCATGGGTAGCGACAAGACCCCCGAACAGGCGGTTCTCGGGGGAGACGGCCGGTGGCGGCTCACCTGGTTGCCGGAATTCGGCCTCACGACCGATCAGGCGATATCCGGACTGCGCCTGGACGAGATTCTCAGCGACCCGGACCTGGTCTACGACCGGATGGCGCTGGCGGAGGCCACCACTTGCGCCGACCGCATCGGCATCATCCTCGAGCTCGCGATGGTGCGCCTGTGGAAGCGGCTGAACAGCGCGATCGCACTCTGTGGGCTCTTCATGGCCCGACTCGCCTGACCCGGCTCGACAAAATCTTTGGAACCCACCGGGCGGACCGCGGTGGGTTTTCCTGTCCGAGGGGTTGCGCGAGGGGGCGTCCGTGTGAATACTTAGGTATGTGCCTAAGTATTCGAGCGGTGAAGCGGACGGGAGACTCGACGATGTCTTCCGGGCGCTCATGGATCCGACTCGGCGGGCGATCGTCGAACGGCTGACGCGGGGGCCCGCGTCGGTCTCCGAACTCGCGGCGCCCTTCGACGCCGCGATGCCGACGATCGTGCAGCACCTCAAAGCCCTGGAAGCGGGGCGGATCGTCACCTCGGCGAAGGTCGGGCGCGTGCGCACCTACCAGCTGGTTCCCGGCGCCTTCGGGCCCGCGATCGACTGGTTGGGCCGCCAGCGCCCACCCGCCGAACGCCGGCTCGACCGGCTGACCGCATTGCTCACCGAAACAGCCAAATCCTCAGAAGGAGAACAACTATGAACACCGTGACCCGTTCCGTCAAGCACGCCCAGTTCACCATCGAGCGGGAGGTGCCCGTCGCACCGTCCGTCGCCTTCCAGGCCTTCGCCGACCCCGCGATCAAGAGCCGCTGGTTCGGTGGCGAGGAAGGCTGGGAGCAGGGCGAGGTCTCCCTGGACTTCCGTGTCGGCGGCCAGGAGGTCAACGAGGGCACCTTCGAAGGGAAGATGACCTCCCGCTTCGTCGCCACCTACACCGACATCATCGACGACGAACGCCTCGTCTACACCTACGACATGTGGATCAACGGCGACCACATCTCCACCTCGGTCGCCACCTGGGAATTCGAACCGACCAGCACCGGCACCAAACTCACCCTCGTCGAATTCGGCGCCCACCTGGACGGATTCGACACCGGTGCCCAGCGTGAAGAGGGCACCCGCGAACTGGTCGACGCCCTGGTGCGCTACCTCAGCGCCGCGTGATCGGTCAGCCGTGACCCATGGCGCCCATGTCCATGCGCATCGGCGCCGGGCGCTGTCCCGGGGCGAGGACCAGGAACTGACCCATCATCCCCTGATCCTCGTGGTGGAGCAGGTGGCAGTGGAACATGTAGGGGTAGGTGGGGTCGGTGTGGTCGGCGAAGCGCATGGCCAGGGTGTAGGTCGATCCGGAGCTGGTGTAGACGGTGTCCTTCCAGCCGGACAGCGCTGGGGGAGGGGCCTTTCCGTCGACGGTGAGGACTTGGAACTGGACATCGTGGACGTGGAAGTTGTGCGGCCAGTTGTCCTTGTTGCGCACCGACCAGACCTCGGTGGTGTCCACGGGGATGGTCATGTCGATGCGGTTCATGTCCATGCGCTGGTTGTTGATCATGAACCACTGCAGGTCGAAGGACCGTGTCGCCTGGGTCGTCGTGGCGGCGAGTGCGGTCATCGGGATCAACGACGTTGGTAGTGACGGGCTGGGGCGGAGGGTTTCGGCGGCCTGGAGGGCGAGGATGTCGAAGGTGTCGTCGAAGCCGAACTCGGCGGCACGGTCGATGCCCGCGCGGTCGGTGATGGGCAGCGACCGCAGCGTGATGTTCTCGCCGGGACCCAGCGCGATCACGATCTCGGCACGCTCGCCGGGACTGAGCTGGAGCTGTTCCAGCGCAACAGTTTTCGGTAGCAGGCCGCCGTCCGTGCCGATCAGGTGGAAGGTCCGGCCGTCGGCGAGGGCGAGGTTGTAGAGGCGGCCCGAGGAGCCGTTGAGGATGCGTAACCGTACCCGTTCGGTGGTGACCCGGAGGTGCGCGCCCGCGATGCCGTTGGTGACGATGGTGTCGCCCAGCAGGCCCACATCGGTGGGATCGGACTCGTCCACTTCGCCGCCGGCGGTGAAGCGGCGGTCCTGGATCACCAGCGGAATATCGTCTACCCCATATTCTTTCGGCAGGGGCAGGGCATCGGCGGCATCGTCATCGATGAGGAAGAAGCCGGACAGACCCCGGTGCACATGCTTTTCCGCCGCACCGTGCGGATGCGGGTGATACCAGAGGGTCGCGGCCTGCTGCCGCACCGTCCAGTTCGGCGTCCACACCGCGCCCGGCGCGATCATCTGATGCGGTCCGCCGTCGAACTTCGCGGGCAGGTGCATGCCGTGCCAATGCACCGATGTCGCCTCGGGTAGGGCATTGCCGATCGCGAACTCGACCCGCTCACCCCGCCGCGCCCGCACCGTCGGGCCGAGCACCGACCCGCTGTAACCCCAGGTAGGGGTCGAGACCCCGCGCACCATCTCGGTCGAGCCCGCCTGGGCGCGCAGGGTGAAACGCCGGACACCGTCGGCACCGAGAGAAGAGGGCGCGAGCGGCGGAATCGGCAGCGGACGAGTGCCGTTCGTGGCCGAAACGGACGGCCGGACCGAACACCCGGCCGCATACACGACCGGGGCAACAGCCAAGCCGGTGAGGAATCCTCGTCGCGAAACCACAGGTAACTCCATCTCTGAGGGGAAACCCCAGCTTCGCCGGGTTCCTCCGCGCCCGGCTCAGCCCACCGGCCCGACTACCGCCCGGAAATTCTGCCCGCCTGACCCTTGCGCACCTTCCTGTGCTCTGCTATCCGGGTCTCCGAAGACCCTCGCCACCGGTAGGGCGATGCCGCCAAGCTCGAGGGCGACGTGTAGCGGCGGACGGTCCGGTGTGTCGGGGTTGCGGGCGGTCCGGCCTCCCGCGGTCGACGCATACGGTGGGAGCGTGATCGATGTGCGTGCTCGCCCTGACCCGCGCCGCCTGCTGCGGTGGCTGCCGGTGGCTGTGGTCCCGGTGGTGCTGTCGGCCAGCACGTACCCGGGTCAGTTCCGGGTGCCCGTGCACTATTGGGTGCTCGCGATGAGCGCTGCGGTGGTGTTCGCTGTGGGGCGGCGGTGGCCGTTGGCGGTGTCGCTCGTACTGTCAGCTCTTGCGGTCCCCATGTTTCGTACCGAGGCGTGGGGTGTCGCCGGTCTGGTGCCGTACCTCGGGGCCGTGGCGTTGGTCGATGTCGTCGCCCGGACCGATCGGCGCCCGACCGTTGTACTCGCGACCGGCGGGTGGGCGGCAGCGGTTGTCCTCGGGTGGATCGGGCTGCACGACACATCCATCGGTCGCGCTTCCACCCTCGTCGAGGGCGTCGCCTACGTGGGGTTGCCGCTGCTGCTGGGGTTGTACCTGCGCGGGCAACGCGAACTGGCCGACAATCTGCGCCTGCGCGCCGCCGACGCCGAAGCACGCACTCGCCTCGATGAACGAGCGGCGATGGCCAGGGAACTGCATGACGTCGTGGCCCACCACATGGCCTCGATCATCCTGCGGATCTCGGTCGCTGGTCACGTTGTCCGGCAAGCGGATCCGCGGATCACGGCAGTCCTCGACGACGTCCGCGCCACCGCGACCGACGCGCTGGGCGACATCCGCAGATTGCTCGCGGTCCTCCGTGATCCCGCGCTGGGGGAGGTGGCGCTGGTCGAGCCCGACGCCGTCGGTGCGGAGATCGACGCCGCCGTCGCACGCGTACGAGCCGCCGGATTCACTGTCGAGTCGACCGTCGGTGACCTGGACGGGCTCGACGCCATCCGCAGGCTCACCCTGCTCCGGCTGGTGCAGGAATCGCTCACCAATGTGATGAAGCACGCGAATCACGCTGTGCCGGTGCTATTCACGATCGACCGGGACGACAACGGCATCACCCTGACCGTTGTCAGCGGCGCCGACAATACCGCGACAACGCCCGGCCACGGCATCGTCGGCATGCGTGAACGCACCGAACTCGCCGGTGGCACACTGACCGCCACCGCCGAGGACCAGCGCTGGGTCGTCCGTGCCCACCTTCCGGACCGGCCCCGAGGAGGACAAGAGTGATCCGCGTACTGCTCGCCGACGACCAACGACTGATCCGAGCCGGACTGCGAATGCTCATCGAGGACACCGACGACATCACCGTCGCCGGTGAGGCCGCCGACGGCGTCGAAGCGGTCCGCCTGCACACCGAACTACGTCCCGAACTGGTGATCATGGACCTGCGCATGCCAGGCCTCGACGGCATTGGTGCCACGCGGCAGATCCTCGCCACCGACCCCCGGGCGAAGGTCCTGGTGCTGACCACCTTCGACGACGACGAACACCTGTTTCCCGCCCTGTCCGCAGGCGCCACAGGCTATTTCGTGAAAGACACCGACCCCACCGTCCTCCTCGACGCCATCCGCCGCACCGTCGAAGGCGACCTCCTCTTCTCACCCACCCTGCTCCGCAGACTCGTCACCCGCGCACTGACAACCCCACGCGAAACCCCCTCACCCCCACCCGACCTCACCCCCCGCGAACGCGACGTCCTGCGCCTGGTAGCCGAAGGCCACGGCAACCAGGAGATCGCCGACCGCCTCCACCTCGGCGTGAGCACCGTCAAGACCCACATCACCAACCTGCTCGACAAAACCGGCACCGACAACCGCGTCCGCCTCGCGGTCTACGCCTCCAAGTTGCCTTGATATCTCAATGGTGAGATACCTCATCATTGATTAGATCAACATTGAGATATATTTCCTGTGTCAGGCAGACGAGCTGTCACACAGGAGGTTTGATCATGCGTATCACGGTGTTCGGGGCGGGCGGAGCGGTCGGTGGCCGGGTGGTGTCCGAGGCGATCGCACGCGGACACGACGTCACCGCGGTCGTGCGCCGGGCCGTGCATCTGCCCGACGGTGTGCGGGTGCGTATCGGCGATGCCGCGAACGCGGACGAGGTCGAAGCGCTCAGCGCGGGACAAGACGTCGTGGTCGCCGCCACTCGTCCTGCTCCGGGGCGTGAACCGGAACTGCCGGTCGTCGCCGCGGCCATGCTAGACGGCGTCGCGCGCAGTGGTGTCCGGCTGCTTGTCGTCGGCGGCGCGGCAACGCTGCTGGTGCCAGGCGTGGGCACCACGTTGCACGAAACATCGAGATTCCCAGCGGAATTGGCAGCCATCGCGCAGGCGTGCGCGGAGCAACTGGTGGCTTGCCGCGCGCACACGACTGCCGACTGGACCTATCTGAGCCCACCGGCCGAACTGAATCCGGGCGTGCGCACGGGCAACTACCGGGTCGGCGCCGACGACCTTCTGGTCGACGCCGACGGCCGATCCTGGATCTCGATGGAGGACTTCGCGGTGGCACTGCTCGACGAAGCCGAGCGTCCCGCACACCGTCGCACCCGATTCACAGTCGCCGCGGGTGGATAGCAGCGATCGCCTGGACAAGTGCTCGCCACGGAAGGCCTAGGACGCGTCGAGGTCGAACAGGTGGACGGCGTTGTCGTGGCACACCTTTCGGAGCCAGTCGGGGCCGAGGTCGAGGCGTTCGAGAGCGGCGACGGCCTCGGCGTAGGGGTAAGGAATGTTGGGGAAGTCGCTGCCGAAGAGGATGCGGTGGCCGAAGGCGGGTAGGCGGTCTCGTTGGTCGGTGGGGAAGGGGGCGCCTGCTTCGCTGAAGTCGGTCCAAACCATGGTGGTGTCGAGGTAGAGCTGGGGGTATCGCTCGGCCAGGTCGAGGAATTCGCGGTATTCGGGGGTGCCCATGTGGGCGATGATCAGGCGCAGGGTGGGGAAGCGGCGCAGGAGTTCGGCGATGGGGGCGGGGCCGGTGAACTCGCCGGGGGCGGGGCCCGAGCCACAGTGGATGAGGACGGGGACGCCGGTGTCGGCGAGGATCGCCCACACCGGGTCGAGCAGCGGGTCGAGTGGGGAGAACCCGCCGACCTGGATGTGCACCTTGAAGATTCGCGCACCGCGCTCGATCGCGTCGGCCACATACCGTGGCGCGTCGGGTTCGGGGTAGAAGGTGGCGGTGTGCAGGCAGTCGGGGGTGCGGGCGGCGAACTCGGCGGTCCATTCGTTGAGCCACTCACCCATGTTCGGTTTGTGTGGGTACACCAGCGAGGTGAATGCCCGAATGCCGAAGTCGCGCAACGTTTTCAGGCGCACCTGTTCGTCGTCGCGATAGGTGATCGGCCAGGGGCGGCCGGTGAGGGGGCCCGCCGTGTCGAAGTAGGCCCACACCTTGCGCATCACCTGATCGGGCATGAAGTGGGTGTGCACGTCGACGATCGCGGGCAGCTCCAGCCTGCGGCGGAAATCGGCGAGATAAGTGACGGTATCGATGGTCATGAGTGCTCCGGGTACAGGCGTCGCGCGAACGCTCCGACGCGGGTGACGAGACGGTCGAAGAACACGGCCGGGTCGGTGTCGATCACGATGTCGGCGTTGGGTTCCCGGTCCCACATGCCCGCCCAGTCGGCCACGGTCGTGGCCCGGGTGATGGTGCCCGCCAGCTCCACGTCCACGGTCGCCGGCCGGGTGGTCGCCAGGGTGTGATCGAGGGCGACGGCGGCGGCGAACGGGTCGTGCATGTGCGCGAGGTACCCCAGGTCGTACTGGTGGTGGAAGTCGAAATAGAAGCGCACCGCGTCGGTGAGGTACCGCACGATCGGATTGGTCGCGGCCGAACGCCATTCGACCGGATGGTCGGCCGCGACCAGGTCTGGTGAGGTACTGCCCGCCGCCTCGGCCAGCAGGACGAGATGCTGGGGCCGCATCTCGATTCTCTCGGTGATGTCGAGCGCGCACACCAGGGGGCGACGATCAGGTGGTGCGGCGGAGAAGGCGTCGAACACCTCCTTGGCCGCTTCCGGATCGACGTGGATGTTCCACTCGTTGGTCGGCGTCGTATTGCCCGGGTGATTGAACGCCCCACCCATCACGACCAATCTGCGCAACAGCCGGGGAAGCTCGGGTTCCATCCGCAAGGCCAGCGCCAGATTGGTGAGCGGGCCGGTGCACAACCCGATCGCCGCACCCGGATTCGCGCGCGCCAGCTCCACCCACATCCGCGCCGCCGACCGCTCCGAAATCTCACGCGGCGACAGCGGCAGGACCGCGTACCCGAGGCCCTGCGGACCGTGCGTGTCCTCGGTGGTGCGCAGCGGTATCGCCAGCGGCTCGGCCGCCCCCAGCGCCACCTCGATCTCGGGTGCCCGGGCCAGATCCAGCACGGCGAGCGTATTGGCCGCCACCTGCGCGGCAGGCACATTGCCCGCCGTGGCCGCGATCCCGAGGATCTCGGCCTCCGGCGAGGCGAGCAGATAGAGCATGGCCAGGGAGTCGTCGATCCCGGTATCGACGTCGAGGATGATCGGCTGCGCCACGTTCCGAGAGTAACCAGGCGCCCGCACTCAGTAGCGCGGCAGGGCGAAGTCCTCGTTGTCGGCGAAGAACAACTTCGCGGTGATCGGGCGCATCGGCCGCGACGTCAGCAGCCGCACACTGACCCGCATCATCCGGGTCATCACGGCACTGCGCGGCACCATCATGTCGATGCCGCCGCCGGGAATCTCCTTGGCCTTGGCCAGGAACGGGGTGATCGTGTCCTGGTAGCGGCGCAGTGCGGCGGGTAGATCGTGCGGAGTGGCGGCGATCTCGGCGGCCAGCACGTACCCGCCGACGATCGCCATCGCGGTACCCATGCCTGTCAGCGGAGAGCCACAGTACCCGGCGTCGCCGACCAGCGTGACCCGGCCGACGGCCAGTTCGGGCACGTCGACGCGGGCGAGGTCGTCGAAGTAGAAGTCCGGCGTGGTCTCCATCGCGGCCAGGATCTCCGGTGCCCGCCAGCCCGCGCCACGCAGGGCGTCGCGGAGGAGCGCGCGCTGGGCTTCGGGGTCGCGGCGCAGGGTGGGATCTATGCCGGTGCGCACCATGATGATGGCCTTCGCGGTGGCCGGGTCGCCGTCGGGCCGGATGCCGACCATCGCGCCGGGCAGCAGGCGCATGGCGAACCAGCCCGGTTCGGCGTCGGCGGGTGTCGGCATCGTGAAGAACGCGCCGTAGGCGCCGAGGTTGGTGACGAACCGGTCTTCCGGCCCGAAGACCAGGCGGCGGGTGGCCGAATGCACGCCGTCGGCGCCGACCACCAGATCGAAGCGACCGGTCTCGCCCGAGGCGAAAGTGACGTCGACGCCGGTGTCGTCCTGCTCGACGCGCTCGATCCAGTCGCCGTAGCGGTAGTCGAGGTGACCGTTGTCGGCTGCGGTGACCGCGTCGAGCAATACCTGATTGAGATCGCCACGGGTGATCTCGATGTCGGCGACGGCACCCTTACCGTCGAAGTCCTCCATCGCCATGCGGGCATAGACGCGACCGCCGCCGTCGACATAGGCCATACCGCGTTCGTCGAGCTGGTACTTGCGGATGCCCTCCATCAGCCCCATGCGTTCGACGGCTTCCTTGCTCGGTCCGCGCAGATCCACCGCCTGCCCGCCGGGCCGGGGGACCGCCGCCCGCTCCACCACCGTGGTGCGAATGCCCTTGCGCAGCAACTGGAGTGCGACCGTATTGCCCGCGATGCCGCCGCCGGCGACCAGAACGTGCAGTGCAGTGGAGGTCATAGTGTGTCCCGCCTCGAAAATTTGAACGAATGTCTTAGACCAATGTCTAACAGAGGTTTGCACGGATGTCTAGTACAAATGTCTAAGACGGTCGGGTAGTCTCGCCGTCATGGGCAACCGAGAAGATCTGCTGGCCGGGGCGCGCAAAGTGATCATGGAGCGCGGGGTGGCCAAGGCGACCGCACGCGATATCGCCGCCGCCGCCGGGGTGAGCCTGGCCGCCATCGGCTACCACTTCGGCTCCAAGGATCGCCTGGTCACCGAGGCGCTCAGTGAGGCGCTCGGCGACGCGCTGGGGGAGGGGATGCGCGGACTCATCGAGGAGGGTGCGGGCGGCTCACCGCTGTCCGGTCTCGCCCACCTGTGGAACGGCATGCCTGCGGTCTTCGCCGACAACCACGAGGCGATGCTGGCCAGTCTCGAGAACATCGTCCGCATCGTGCGCTCCGAAGAGGCGCGCTCCCAGCTCGGCGACCAGCTCGACGCGGCCTACAGTGATCTCGCGGCCGATCTGCGGGCCGCCCATCCCGACCTGGACGAAGCTCAGGCCGAAGCCATCGGCCGCCTGTACTTCGTCCTCGCGCAGGGCCTCGGTGTGCTGTGGCTGTTGAAGCCCGGCGAAACTCTTCTCGACGGCGACCAGCTGTCGACCGCCGTGCGTGCCCTCGCGGGCAGCTGACCCGGAAAATGGAACAGTGAGAGTAAACACTGCTGCAACGCAATGGATTCGGGTTCTGCGCCGCGATGCGGCCCGACGCAGACAATTGGTCTGCCTACCGCCCGGTGGTGCGTCCGCCGCCTTCTACCGCGACCTCGCCCGCCACCTCGGTCCCGGCATCGAGGTCCTCGCCGCGCAGTACCCGGGACGCCAGGACCGCCTCGGCGACCCGCTCATCACCGACCTGCACGAGCTGGCCGACCGTATCGCCGCCGATCTGCTACGGCAGCCACCCGCTCCGCGCGCCCTGTTCGGTCACAGCATGGGCGCCACCGTGGCCTACGAGGTGGCGCGGCGGCTCGCGGCCGGCGGGCAACCGGTGCGGGAACTGATCGTCTCCGGCCGTCCCGCACCGGATTTCGTCGAGACGGGACGCCTGCACAAAGCCACCGACACCGACCTCATCGACAACCTGGAGCGTCTGGCCGCCGATCCGGCGCCGGTGCGGCTGCTACGCGCCGAGCCGAGCCTGGCCGATTTGGTTCTGCCCGGCGTCCGCGCCGACTACCAGGCCGTCGAGACCTATCGTCACCGGCCGGGCCCGGTGCTGGATTGCCCGGTGGCCGCCTTCGTCAGCACCGAGGATCCCACCACGAGCCGAGCTCAGGCCGAGCAGTGGCAGACGGTCACCGATGCAGCGTTCAGCCTGCACACCTTCCCCGGCGGGCACTTCTACTTCGACGACGCGCCCGGTGCCGTCGCCGAGGAGATCACGCGGTGTCTGAGGTGAACGAGCGGTGGTGCAGGCGCAGGTAGCCGAGCCAGGAGACCAGGACGGCGGTCGCGGCCACCGCCCGGACCAGTCCGAGGGCGCTGTCGGGATAGATCACGCCGGTGAGGTAATGGTCGATGAAACCGGCTTCGGGGAGCCCGGCGACGCCCGCCCGGGCGCGGGCCCAGTTCTCGGCGTAGGTCAGTGGACAGTCGAAACCGATGAGGATGGTGCCGAAACCCCAGGACGCGGCGAGCAGGTGAGCGCCGATGGTGCGCGGCCACCGCCACGCCACGAAACCGCCGGCGACCACGTACGCGATGAACGCGACGTGGGTGACGGCGATCAGATCGGCCAACACCCGGAACGGCACATATCCAGATTAAGCGGGCGTCGGCCGATCGGAATCATGATCAACATTCCGGTTCGGCATCGACCGGGTGATCACCAGGGTGACGGCCGGTAGTCCTTCAGGAAGCACCCGTAGAGGTCGACGCCGTTCTCGCCCTGCACGATCGGGTCGTAGACGCGGGCGGCGCCGTCGACCAGATCGAGGGGAGCGTGGAAGCCTTCCTCGGCGAGGCGGACCTTGGTGTAGTGCGGACGTTCGTCGGTGATCCACCCGGTGTCGACCGCGGTCATCAGGATCGAATCGGATTCGAACATCTCGAGCGCGCTGGTGCGGGTGAGCATGTTCAACGCGGCCTTGGCCATGTTCGTGTGCGGGTGACCGGGGCCTTTGTAGCCGCGACTGAACTGGCCCTCCATCGCCGACACGTTCACCACGTACTTACGCCTGCCGGGCGCCGCCGCCATGGCCGGACGCAACCGCGACACCAGGATGAACGGCGCCACCGAATTGCACAGCTGCACCTCGAGCAGCTCGGTGGCGTCCACCTCGCCGACGGTCTGCACCCAGCTGTTGGTGTGCGCCAGATCGGGCACGAGCCCACCGGCGTCGATGGCCACGCCCGCCGCGATCCGCTCCGGCGTCGCCGAACCCGCGACCAGGGCCAATTCGGCCACGTCCACGGCAGACAACGACGGCGTGAGCGAAGCGGTGAGCGCGGTCGGATGCGCCTGCATCGTCTTGCCGAAGCTGACCATCTCCGGCAGCATGCCGACGGGCAGCGGCGCGGACTCCGCCTCGACGAGCGCGCTGTAGGCACCCGCCGAACGGCGAACGGTCTGGGCGGCGTTGTTGATCAGGATGTCGAGGGGGCCCTGGGCCGCGACATCGTCGGCGAGGGCGACCACCTGGGCCGGGTCGCGCAGGTCGATCCCGACGATGCGCAGCCGTTGCAGCCAGTCGGCGCTGTCCTCCATCGCGGCGAAGCGGCGGATGGCGTCGTTGGGGAACCGGGTGGTGATGGTGGTGTGGGCGCCGTCGCGCAGCAGCCGCAGCGCGATGTACATGCCGATCTTGGCGCGGCCACCGGTGAGCAGCGCACGCTTGCCGGCCAGGTCGGTGCGCGCGTCGCGTTTGGCGTGGCTCGACGCCGCGCACTCGGGGCACAGCTGGTGATAGAAGGCGTCGACCTGGGTGTAGCGCTGCTTGCAGATGTAGCAGGGGCGTGCCCGCACGAGCGTTCCCGCGGTTTCGCCGTCGGCGGCGGACTTGATCGGGATGCCCGCGGTCTCGTCGTCGATGCGCTGCGGCGAACCGGTCGCGGTCGCGGCGATCACGGCCCGATCGGCCTCGGCGACCTGCTGTCGTGCCTCGATCCGGCGGCGCTGCTTGAGCTTTTTGAACATATGGCCCACCGCGCGCTGCACCGCGATCGAATCGGGGTGTTCCTTTTCCAGCTGCCCGGCCTGTTCGAGCACCCGCAGGCAGGTTGCCAACTCGTCCGGATCGATCGTCTTCTCGGTCATCGGGGAGTGCGGCATTCCTTCGTGCGGGAGCGGTGGTCGGAAATATTGTCTCATTAGCCGTGCGACGGACCCGCTGGGTATCGTTGTGCACCGCCTCCGCAACCCTGCGGCGGCCGCAGAACCCGACGGAGCGCCCCGATTTCCCCGTTCGACACCGACACAGCAGACCCGCCGCGCAGGCGCCGGCTCGAACCCGACGAGCGTCGGGCGCAGATTTTGGCATGCGCCATCGAGATGTTCGGTGAACGCCCGTACGCGGCGGTGTCGACCGCGGAACTCGCCCAGCGTGCCGGGGTCGCGCGCGGGCTGATCAACCATTACTTCGGCAACAAGCGCGACCTCTACCTGGCCGTTGTCCGACGGATGGTGACGCTGCCCCGCCTCGAGAAGGTGTCCATCCCGCAGGGCACCCCGGTCGAACGGGTCGATGCCATCGTGTCGTGGTTGCTCGACACCATCGCCGAGCACGGCAGCACCTGGGTGAAGGTGACCAGCCACGAAGGAGTCGGCGACGATCCCGAGGTGCAGCAGATCCTCGACCAGGCCGACGATGCCGCCGCCGAGCGCATGCTGCTGATGATCGGCCGCTCGGATATGGCAGACGACGCACAATTGCGCGCACTGGTCGTTTCCTACGCGGGCATGGTGAAAGTGGCCGGGCGAGAATGGCTCACCCGTGGCACACTCACCCGCCCCCAGGTGCACCGACTGCTCACCGATACCCTGCTCACCCTCATCGATCGCACGATCCCCCATGTGAAGTCGTCCCCGGCCGATTAGGAGTTAGCCCACTCTTTCCCGGTTGCGCTGCCCGGCGGCCCGCGAGTCCCTATCCTCTTCGCGTAACCCCGCGCCGCACGCTGTTTCGTTTCCGCGGCCGGGGAGATCGAGAGGGACCCGGGGTTGATGGCACGATACGAGCAGTGGAACGACGACCCCGATGAGGAGTTCGAGGACCGGCGCTGGAACGGTCAGCGGTGGCCGCACGCCACCCCGGAGGACTCCGCGCGCGACGACCAGCCACGGGTGAATCCCTACGCGATGGTGGCGCTGGCCGCGGCCCTCGTCCTGCTGTTCCCGATCGCGATCGTCTTCGCGCTGCTGTCGTACGGGCATCCGCGCGGGCGGGGGATCGCGATGCTCGCGCTGCTGCTCGGCATCGCCGAGGTCGCCGCGGTGGCGGTGGCCGGAATGGTGCTCTTCGGTGGACTGGAACTCGAGATGCCTGCGTTGGCGAGCAAGGCGGCGACGACGCCGGTCGCGGTGACCACCACCGAGGCGGTGCCGTCCGTCGGTGCCCCGACTTCGGTCGAGTCCACCCCGGTCCTGAGCCAGCCCGCCGCGAGTGTGGTGCAAAAAGGCACACCCTGCCGGCCCGAACAGGTCGGCCTGCTCGGCGTCGCCGCCGACGGCGCCACCCTGCTGTGCCTGCGCTCCGACGACGGCCACACCTGGTCCGGCCCGCACCGCGTAGCAGGCTCCTACTACACCGCGGGCGAGCTCTGCGACCCGTCGGTCGACAAAACCGGCCGCACCACCGACAATCACGCCCTGGTCTGCGAAGGCAAAGCGAGCACCGGCAGCTGGGTCCCCTGGACCGAGTAGGTCAGTCCTTCTTCGCTCGGCTCGGTTGGACGCGGGGTGGTTCGTTGGGCATTTTCGGGTATTGGGGTGGCCAGGGGGCGTCCATCAGGCCTGCGGCCATGTCCTTGTCGGACATGGTGAGCAGCGGTTCGATCGACTGTGGGGTGCGGTCGGCCCAGGGATCGCCGCGTTCGGCCAGTCGGGTGGGGACGGTGGCGAGGGTGAGTTCGTCGGGGACGATGGTGTCGAGTTCGTCCCAGGCGATCGGGGTGGACACCTGGCCGCCCACCTTGGGGCGCACAGACCAGGCGCCGAAGACGGTTTTGTGGGGTGCGTTCTGGTTGTAGTCGACGAAGACGCGGCTGCCGCGTTCCTCCTTCCACCACTGGGCGGTGATCTCCTCGGGGAAGCGGCGCTCGAGCTCGCGGGCCAGGGCCACGGCCGCGGCCCGCACCTGGTAGCCGTCCCACCGGGGTTCGAGCATCGCGTAGATGTGCAGGCCGCGTGAGCCGGACGTCTTGACGAGGGCGTCGATGCCGAGTTCGGCGAGCAGTTCGCGGGTGCGCACGGCGGCGCCGCGCAGATCGTCGAAGGTGATGCCGGGCGAGGGATCGAGGTCGATGCGCAGTTCGTCGGCGATCCGCAGGTCGGGAACGTGGTTGGGCCACACGTGGAAACCGAGACAACCCTGGTTCACCGCCCACAGCACGTGCGCCAGGTCGTGGGCGACCAGCGCGTCGCTCGTCGTGCCGTTCGGCGTGGTGACCTCGACGGTCTGCAACCAGTCCGGCGCGGTCTTGGGGACCCGCTTCTGGAACCACGATTTGCCCGACGCACCGTCGGGATAACGTTCGAGCAGCAGCGGACGGTCACCGATGACGCCGAGCAGGGGTTCGGCCACGGCCTGGTAGTAGCGCACCAGGTCGAGCTTCGTCTCACCCCGTTTGCTGAAGTACACCTTGTCGGGATGACTGATGGTCAGCGTGCGTCCGTCGACCTCGATCTCGACTCCCGCGCTCATGACCGCACCCCGAAGATCGCGTCCAGTTCGGCCGGGGCCACCTCGTCGAGCTGGGCGTATGTGCACGATTCGGGCGTGCGGTCGGGCCGGAACCGGACGAGCCGCCCGCCGTGCCGGAACCGCCCGGACTGCACGTGTTCGTAGCGCACCTCGGCGACCAGTTCGGGCCGCAGCGGTTCCCACGACAGGTCCTTGCCGCCGGTCCACCGGCTCACCCCGCCGGGCATCTTGCCGTCGGCATTGGCCTGGGCCACCGCGTCGGCCCAGTCGCGCCACGGATGGTCGACCAGCGCGTTCTCGCGCAACGGCGCCAGCTCACCGAGCAATTCGCGGCGCCGGGCGGCGGTGAAACTCGACGCGACACCCACGTGGTGGAGGTTGCCCTTGTCGTCGAAGAGACCGAGAAGCAACGATCCGACCCCTTCGCCGTCCTTGTGCACCCGATATCCGGCGACCACGCAATCGGCGGTGCGTTCGTGTTTGATCTTGAGCATCACCCGTTTGTCCTGCATGTACGCCAGGTCGTCGGCCTTGGCCATCACTCCGTCGAAACCCGCGCCCTCGAACCGGGTGAACCAGTCCTGAGCCGTGTCCGGGTCCTGGGTGATGGGGGTGAGATGGATGCGGCCTGGGGCGGCCTGCAACAGCGTCTCCAGTTCCCGGCGCCGTTCGGAGAACGGTTCACCGGTGAGATCGCGATCGCCGTTGGCGAGCAGGTCGAAGGCGACGAAACTGGCCGGAGTCTCGACGGCGAGCTTGTTCACCCGCGACGCGGCCGGATGCAGGCGCTGCTGCAGTGTGTCGAAATCCAACCCGTTCTCGGTGACGACCACGATCTCGCCGTCGATCACACACCGTTGCGGCAGTGCCGCTTTGAGCAGGTCGACCAATTCGGGGAAATACCGGGTGAGCGGACGATCGTTGCGCGAACCCAGTTCGAGTTCGTCGCCGTCGCGGAAGACGATGCAGCGGAAGCCGTCCCATTTGGGTTCGTAGCTCAGCCCGGGTTCGCGGGGCAGTGACGGTGTGGACTTGGCCAGCATCGGGCGTACTGGCGGCATCACCGGTAGATCCATCCGATCCTCCTCGCGGGTTCGTGTCACCCGTATCGACGTCGCGAGCACACTCGATTAATCGCCTGCCTTGCGATCGTAGGCCGGGGGACCGACACACACGCGGAGCGTGATCAGCGCGTTCGGATCAGCTGTCGAGCCAGCCGTGTTCGTCGGCGAAGGTGGTGAACCGGTCGCGGATGGTGATGATCTCGGCGGCGGTGAGGGCGGGCGACGCCTCGAGCAGGAGTTCGGTGATCTGCCTGCGCATCTCCTCGGAACCGAGCCGTTCACCACCGCCCTTGCGGCCGCGGCCGCTCGGGGCACTGTGCCCGGCGGCGGTCAGGTTGACGGCTTTGGGGCCGCGATCGCCCTCGGTGACCTCGAATTCGAAAAGCCTGCCCTGGCGCAGTTCGTCCTCGTCGAGACCGATGTCGTTGACGTGGACGAACACATCGGGCCCACCGTCTTCGGGGCGGATGAAGCCGAAACCCCGCGAACCATCGAAGGACACCAATTTCCCGACAGACACCGACCAGCTCCTCGCTCCGCTTTCCCGTCGCCCACTCTAACGCGGCTTTTGGGTGTTTTCTCCGGAAAGTGGATAGTCGGCGACGGCCCGGTGCGGGGTGGCCCAGGCCTGGTCACGATGCGGTAACTGTTTGTTCACATCGGCTCGTTAGCGTCCCACATCTGTTTCGAGACGGGTGGAGGTTGGCGGTCTGTGGTGGATCCCGGTGTGGGGATCAGGTCGGGGGATTTCGGTCGTGGTGTCGCGGTGGTGACGACGCGGGCCGAGGCGGTGTGTTTCCCGGCGCCGCCCGTGGTGACACTCGAGCCACGCCGCCGGCCCGCGCACGTGCCGCTGGCGCCCGCGCAGGAGCGCATGTGGCAGGCGGCGAGACAGGGACGTTCGGCCGACTGGAATGTGGCGCGCGCCTTGCGTATTCGTGGCGCCGACATCGATGTGGACGCTCTGCGCGGCGCCCTCGAACTGCTGGTCGCGCGGCACGAACCGTTGCGGACCCGCTACCCGCTGACCGAGCACGGGCCCGCCCAGCAGGTGCTCGACCCGGCCGAGGTCGTGCTCGACGTCGCGGTGCGACACGTCGGCGAGGATGCGGTCGGCGCCGAGATCGCCGCCCTGGCGGCACGGCCCTTCGACCTGGCCCGCGATCTGCCCCTGCGTGCCCGGCTGTTCGTCCTGGCTCCCGACGACGTGATCCTCGCCCTTGTCGTGCACCACATTTCGGTCGACGGTCGGTCGATGGCCCCGCTGACTCGCGACCTCGTGACCGCCTACCTGGCCTGTCGCACGGGCACGGCCCCGCGCTGGGAGCCGCTGCCGGTCACCTACTGCGACTACACGCTGTGGAAACACGCCCAGCTCGGCGAGTTCACCGACGAGTGGAGCCGGGCCACCCACCAATTGCGGTACTGGGCCAACGCTTTGGCGGGCCGGCCCGCAGCGCTCGAATTCCCGGCACTGCCACAGTCGGCGCCGCCTGACGACCCCGCCGCCGGCGCGCTGATTCCCCTCGCCTTCGACGCCACCACCCACGCGAGCCTGCTGCGGCTGGCCCAGGATCGGCGGGCGAGCCTGTTCATGGTGCTGCAGGCGGCGTTCGCGCTGGCGGTCGGCGCGTTCGCGCGCTGTGCCGATGTGACTGTCGCGACGGCGGTTTCGGGCCGCGACCACCGATTGCTCGACGACCTCGTCGGCAACTTCTCCGATGACGTGCTGATGCGGGTGCGCCTGGACCGGGCGGCCGACGTCGACGAACTCATCGACCAGGTCCGCCGGGTCGCGCTGGCCGCCTACGCCCACCCCGACACCCCGAATCCCCGACTGAAGCGGTGCCTGCCGCAGGACGCCGCGCTGCCGCTGTTCCAGGCGACGCTCATTCTGCAGAAGTCGACGCGAACGGAACCATCTGCCGCCCAGTCCTTCTCGGTCACGGACATGCCGACCGGGGTGGTGCGCGCCAAGCACGATCTCGAGTTCGGCCTCACCGCGCACTATGAATCCCACGGCGCTCCGGCCGGGATCGACGGGTCCTTCCTGTATCCCCTCGCTCGCTTCGACCCCGTCGTCGCCGCGCGTTTCGTCGACCGATTCCGCGCGGTGGTCGCGCTGCTCGCCGACGGCTACCGTGGCCCGTTGCCGCCGGTGCTGGCGACCACGGGCCGGGCACCGTCGCCGCGACGGGCGATGCGGGCGCTGATGTGATCAGCCACGTTCGAGCGGCAGTCCCGCGTCGCGCCAGGCGACGACCCCGCCCGCCAGGCTGAAGGCCTCGTATCCGGCCTGCCTGGTCAGGGCCGCGAAACGCAGCGACGCTTCTCCGACCGGGCACACGAACACGACCGGTCGGGAGCGCGGGAACGGCATCCCCTGGCCGAGCATGTCGTCGAGCTGGTCGTCGCGCAGGTTGATCGCGCCCGGTACGTGTCCGACTCGGTAGGCCATCGCGCCGCGAGTGTCGACGACCGTCGGGCGGCCGGTGCGGTCGAGTTCGGCCAGCTCCGCAGGCGTCAGCGTCGGTGCGGACCCGGCGTCCGGTGGTGGTGGGGCCTCGGGCGCACCGAACAGGTCGGGTCGGCGCTTGGCGAAATACGACAGGTACGGCTCGAGCCGGTCACAGACGATGAGCACGGCGACCAACGGACGGTCCCCGGGGCGTGGAGCGTCGGCGAGCGTGCGCAGGGCGGCGGCATAGCCCGCACCGCTGGTCGGACCCGCGAGCACACCGTATCCGCGCACCAGATCGAGGGTGGCGTCGATGGCGGTGGCGGAGTCGACGGTGACGATGTCGTGGTAGAAATCCGGGCGGAACAGGCCGACGTCCCACATCTCGCGTTCGGAGCGGATGCCGGGGATGAAATCGAACCGGTCCGACACCACGCCGATCGTGCGCAGCGCCGGATGGGTGGCCAGCAGGGCGGTGGCGGTGCCACGGGTGGATCCGGTGGTGCCCAGCCCACCCACGAGGTAGTCGAGGTGTTCGATGCCCGCCGCGGCCAGGTCGGCGGCGATCTCGGCACCCGTACCGTCGCGGTGGGCCTCGACATTGCGCTCGTTGGTGTACTGGGACGGGTGGTACCAGCCCTCGGGCGCCTGCCCGGTGGTGTGCTCGATAACCGCGGAAACATCGTCGGCCGCATGCGGATCCGGGCACTCGGACAGGCCGGGTAGCTCCACGATGTCGGTGCCGAGCAACTGCAGCAACTGGCGTACCTCGGTGACCCGGATGCGGTTGGTGACCGCGCGCAACGGAACCCCGTGCAGCGCGCCGAGCACCCGCAGCGCCTTGGCGGTATTGCCGCTGGATGCCTCGATGAACGACTGCCCGCCTGCCGCCACCGCCTCGATGTCGTCGCGGATCATCGACCAGGCGATACGGTCCTTCACCGACCCGAACGGATTGTGCGACTCCAGTTTCGCGTACAGCTCGACCCCCGCCAGCCCGTGCACCCGCGGGTCGAGGCGGAGCAGGGGAGTGTTGCCGATCAGCTCGGTGATGTGGGAGTAGATCATCGCCACCCCTCGTCGTCGCACAGCTCGAATCGGCTGTCACGATGCAGCACAGCCACTTTCGGTACGGTCGGGTGCATGGCGGCGTTGGCTGCCGACAGATCCATGTGGTAGGCCCCGGTATTGGGGAACACCACCGGGTCGCCGGGGTCGGGAATCCGAGTCACCCGCACCTGCCGCTGGGTCACCAGGTCACGTTCCAAGCACAGATGACCGGCGAAGAACACTCCGGCGGGAGCGGATACGCCGGGCTCGGACAGCACGAGGGGATCGATGAGCACCTCCTGGTCGGCCGCGGTGACGGTGTCGCGGCTCAGATCCAGGTGTACCAGTGTCGCCCCGGCCCCCGCCCGCTTCACGAATTCGACCCGCGCCACGGTGATTCCCGCGCGATCGGCCAGCGCCTTGCCGGGTTCCAGCCACAAGTCCAGCAGATTGTCCGCAAGCACCGCGCTCAGCGCCCGGCCGCCGTGCCCGGGCAGGGGCGCGTCGAGGAATTCGGTCAGGATGTCGGTGGCCGATTCCGTATTGGCGTACTTGTGGAACACCGGCGTGCCGTGTGCGACTCCGTCGGCGAGGTGATAGCCGAAACTGCCCGTGCCCCACTGCAGAGCGGGCCCGTGGCCGAGCAATCCGGCCCGCAGCGCCTGATCGTAGGCGTCGTAGGCGGCCGGGTCGGCCACGAAGACCTGACGTAGCCCGCCGCCGATATCGAGCACCGACGGCGTGAACCCGCGCGCGTAGGCCCGCTCGATCACCGTCAGGCACTCGCCGACGGCCCGTACCCGTTCCTGTGTGGACGCGGTATCGAGGTGGAAGGCCACCCCGAGCAGTGTCAGCCGATCAGAGTGCCGGGCGAGCAGATCGAACGACGCCCCCACTTCGCCGAGATCGATGCCGAACCGGCTCGGCGCACTTCCCGGAAAACCCGACAGACGGAGCAGCACCGGCACTGGCGCGTCGGCGAGTTCGGCGATGCGGGCCAGCTCCCACAGGTTGTCGACATTGATCGTCACCCTCGCCGCGACGGCCGCCCGCAACAGCGACGATCCCTTGGGTCCGGTGATCTCGATACGGTCGGGTGCGAAGCCCGCGTCCAGTGCCGACCGCAACTCCGCCCCGGACGCGACATCGATACCGATCCCCGCCCGTGCGGCCGAGCGGACGAAGGCCGCGGACCGGTTCACCTTGTGCGCGTAGTAGATCCGCGACCTACACCGTGCCCTGTCCAGCGCCCCGGTGAACGCCGCGAGATTGTCGTCGAACACCTGGGGGAACACCAGGTGCAGCGGTGATCCGAACCGCTCCAGCGCCGCGTGCACCGCCGCCCGGTCCGCCAGGAACGCCGCCACGACCGGGTGCAGGGCAGCGGGAACAGCGGGCGGGGTCATTCCACCGGTGTGCCGGGCGAGGGCACCTCGTCGACCGGGTTGTACCCGCCGTCGCGCAATGCCTCGAACACCCGTAACCGATGGCGCGGGCTGCGAATCCGGGCGATCACCCGTTTGGTGGCCAGATCGATCTCGATCACGGGAACATCCATCGACTCGAGCAGGGCGCCGATGGTCCGCACACAGTGACGGCAACTCATGTCCGGCACCGAGAAGACGCTGTCGTCGGCGAGCGGTTCGCCACCGGCCGGTACCTCGGTGACGTCCTCGACGACCTCCACGAGTTCCGAGAGCGCCACGAACGTCTCGACGAACTGATTCGCGACCGCGCTCAGCACCGACGACCCGTCCGCACCCGGTGGCGCCGCGAGACACGTCGGCCCGGTTCCGGGCGGCAGCAGCGCGTACTGCCGCGAGATCAGATCGAGGTCGTCGTGGTACTTGGCCACCGCCTGCTCGACCTCGAGGCCCTCCTCGGTGGTCGCCTTGCGCATCACCGCGTGCGCGTCGGCGATGGTGGCCTCCTTCATCGCCCGCAGTACCGCCACCGACTCTGCTGTGTACCGGACGGTGCCATCGGCGGAGGTGGTGAAGCGGACCGGGATCATGCCGCGTCGATAGGTGGAGGCCTGCAACTCCCAGAACCACCGTGTCGCCACCGCCGCGAAGATTCCCGAATCGCGCATCCCGCAGGCGAATTCGGCCACGGCGCGATACGGGGTATCGGCGGCGAGGAGACCGTGTTGGACCAGGGCCCGCCCGGCGGCTTCGATGCCGACCCGGAAGATCTCGTGCGGTTCGTGGTCGGTGGTGGTCGCCGCGAGTACCGCCCGTTCGTGCTCGCTCAGGTCGGCGGCCCGCTGCGGCAGATCCGACCGCGCCAATGAATCCCACAGTGCCAGTACGGTTTCTCTGGCGACCACAGCCAGCTCTGGACCGGCGCCGTCCCGGCGGTAGTACGCAGTATTGGGAATGCCCGCGCTGTCGGTCCAGGTGATGCGATGCGTCGCGCTGGTCACCTGCTCCGGGCGGCACGGTCGCATGAAGCGCTCGAGATACATCCGCTGCGACTGGGTGAGCCGCCCGCCCGGCTCGGGCTGTAAAGCCCGCGCGCGAAAGGTGATCCGGACCGGCACGGTCTCGACGTCGGCGAAGACACCGGGCGCGGCGAGCCGGGCGAGGACCTGCGAAGCGACACGGCGGTCGTACTGCTGCGCGGGGTGCACCTCGTCAACGATACGCGCGGACAACGCTTTTCGGCCGCGAGCGCGACGATCAGTACCTGCCCTGCAGGTAGTCGACGAGCTGCTCGCGTTCGGTGGCCAGTTCCGTGATCTCGCTCTTGACCACGTCACCGATGCTCACGATGCCGATCAACCGGCCCTCGCTCACCACCGGCATGTGCCGGATACGGTGCTCGGTCATCACATCACGCAGCGAGGACACGTGGTCGTCGGGACCGCAGGTGCGCACCCGGACGGTCATGATCTCGGCGACCGGCCGGTCGAGCAGGTCGGCGCCGCGCACGGCGAGGCGGCGAACCACGTCGCGTTCGGACACGATGCCCTCGATCGTCGCGCCGTCGGGGGAGACGACCACGGCACCGATATTGCGTTCGGCCAGCACCGTCAGCAGCGTGCGCACGGTGGTGTCCGGTGGCACCGTCGCTACCGCCGTGCCCTTGCTTCGCAGAATCTCCGCAATCCGCATACGCCGCCACCTGTGCTCGCGCCGACCGTCCGTCTCCAAGCATGCCCCGCTTTTACCACCGTGACCAGCACGAAGACGTCACGACCGCGCTATTCGTCGTCCAGGCCCGCAGACAGATACGCCGCAGCGGCCAGCCATTGGCGGCACTGCGGGCCGTGGATGTCGTGTTGACGCAGCATCTCGCGAGCCTGCCGATAGGTGAGCCCGTAGGGCTCGTCGCTACACGCGGAAACCGGCGCTACCTCTGGCGCGAGGCTGCGCGGGAGCTCGAGTCCGGCGGTGCCGGCCGAGACCCGGCGGGGTGGTCGATACGGAATGCTCATCGCAGGCCCCTCGTGTCCGGTGGGCCCGGGCCTGCCCCAGCTCTTGACGAGCGGGCCCCGGGGTTGATCTTGCCCCGAGTCTATGGGCGCGGTGATTGCAGATGCAAGCACATCGGAGATCTCATTCGGGGCGTTGCGGCGGCCGATGGCTCTGTGGCCCTTGCGAATTCAGGGGACTGGACGTCACTTTGCGAACGCCGACCGTCCCCTGAGCGCGAGTAAGTACCGACCGGTGCGCAACCGCGGGCTGCGTGTTAATGTCCGCATCGCGCAAAGCGGATGCAAGAACGTTTGTGCGTGCATCTGCAACTTTCACTCCGATGGACATCACACGAGAACAGGGAGTAACGCATGTCCGCAATGCACCATGATCAGCGCGAACGACCCGCCGACCACGCTTGGCGGAAGAGCACTTACAGCAACGCCAGCGGCAATTGCGTAGAGGTTGCCGCCGTGTCCGACGGGTCGGTAGCTGTGCGCAACTCGCGCGACCCGCGCGGCGCGGTCATCTACTACACACGCCCGGAGATCGATGCATTCATCCGCGGCGCCAAGGCCGGAGAGTTCGACGACTTGACCTGCTGATCGGTAAGATCGCGAGTCATGACGGCTGAACCCCACGAGATCGGTCGTGTACAACCGATCGTCGACCGTGGTCCCACTGTGCTGCGCATCGCGCTGGGTGGGCAACTGCGTAGGTTGCGGGAGAGCAAGGGCATCACCCGCGAGGCCGCGGGGGAGGCGATCCGCGGCTCCCACGCCAAGATCAGCCGACTCGAGCTGGGCCGCACCGGGTTCAAGGAACGCGATATTCGTGATCTGCTCACGCTCTACGGAGTCACCGACCCCGTAGATCGTGAGGCGTTCTTCGATCTGGCCAGACAGGCCAACGAACCGGGCTGGTGGCACCGCTACAGCGATCTGCTGCCGTCGTGGTTCAGTACCTACCTGGGTCTCGAACAGGCCGCGAGCCAAATCCGTACCTATGAGACCCAACTGGTACCCGGCCTGCTACAGACCCCGGAGTACACCCGGGCGATCGTCACCGTCGGTCTCGACGATGCCGAGACCGAGCGGCGCGTGCAGGTTCGTCAGCTGCGCCAGGACGTGCTGCGCCGCGTCGACCCGCCGGTGGTGTGGGCGGTCATCGACGAGGCCGTGCTACACCGGCCGGTGGGTGGGCGCGAGGTGCACCGGAATCAGTTGCGTCACCTGATCGAACTGTCTTTGCTGCCGAACGTCACCGTGCAGGTGCTGCCGTACTCGGCGGGCGGGCACGCGGCGGCGGGCAGTTCGTTCAGCATTCTTCGCTTCGCCGAGCCGGAGCTGCCCGACATCGTGTACCTGGAGCAACTCACCAGCGCCCTCTACCTGGAGCGCAGGCAGGATCTCGCGCTGTACCTGTCGGTGATGGATCAGCTCAGCGTGCAGGCCGCGCACCCCGACCGCTCGCGCGAGATCCTGCGGGACTACGCCGAGCGGGCCTGACCGAGCCGGGCGGGCCGCAGTGCCGCTTCCGTGCGCCGGAAGCGGCGGCCGACCGGATCAGTAGCGGATGCAGCCGGATGCGATCCGCCAGAACGTGTCCGGGGTCAGCACCTGCAGATCCCAGTCGTCGGCCAGTTCGTGGGCCGTGGTGACGATGCGCTCGATATCGAAATCGTTGCGGGTCGCGGCGCCGGTGGATTCGACGGCGTCGATGACGAAAGCGACCGCGGTTTCCCTCGAGGGGTGGGTGATCGCTGCACGATCAGCGAGACCGAAACGGCCGGTGGTGTGGTTCATGTGAACGCCCCTGTGTCTAGGCAGTGGCAAACCCGAGGCAACTATAGCCCCAGGTGTGCCGCTCGCGGCCTCCCCTGACTATCCCCTGAATTGTGTTGCGGCCCTGAGTTTAGGACGGAGGCACTTTCAGATGCAAGCACATCTGCACGATCGATTAGGTCTCGATTCGGTGCTCACCCCGGCTTCTGGGCGGCGAATCCGGCTCGGCGCCACCGGATTCGCACACCGTCGGCGCCGAACAGCGGCGTGACCGGCGCTTCGGCGGCGTACCGGTGGGTGCCGGCCGGTGCCCGGCACCCTGTCGGCACGTCTAACGGCCTCAAAAGTCTTGGACCGGTTAACTTTCGGCTATCGAATCGCGGCGACGGCCGCCTCGATCGGGTCCTGCCCCGACACCACCTCGAGGGTGCGCCGAAAAGTATTGTCGGCGACCAAGATCGATGCGAGCGTCGCGGCGACATCGGCGCGCGGCACATCGGCGCGCCCGACCGGCGGTGGTCCCAGCGTGATCAGACCGTTGCCCTCGGCATCGGTGAGCCTGCCCGGTCGCACGACGGTCCAGTCCAGCGCGCGGGCCCGCAGATCGTCCTCGGCCTTGGTCTTGGCATCGATATATGCCGCCCACACCTCGTCGGTCCCCGGTGCGGGCGGCTGACCGGCGCCCATCGTCGAGATCTGCACGAACCGGCGCACCCCGGCCCGGTCGGCCGCGTCGGCCAGCTGGACCGAGCCGCCCAGGTCGACGGTGTACTTGCGGTCCACGCCGCTGCCCGGGCCCGCTCCCGCGGCGAAGACCACCGCGTCCGACCCGGCGACGGCGCGGACGAGCTCGTCCGGGTCGTCACGTTCCATGTCGTGGATCACGGGGACGCCGCCGGTCGCGGTGATGTCGGCGGCCTGGGCGGGATCGCGGATGAGGGCGTGCACCTGATGGCTGTCCCTGGTGAGCAGCCCGGCAAGTAGCAGGGCGATCTTGCCGTGTCCGCCCGCGATGACAACGCGCATAACCTGTGCTCCTTTCGCCGCGCGGCGCGGACCTCAGCGTTCCGGGCCGCCGGGATTGCAGTTCGCCGAGACCGTGGCCGAATAGCCGACGGCCGGTCGCCACGGTTCGAGGTTCCAGCTCGTCTTGTCCGGCGCAACCATCCTCGCCCACACCCAGTGGCACAGGAACTGGTCACGCATGCCCGGCGAGTCGGCGGTGGGGTCGAGGGCGAGAACTTCCTGCCAGGCCGCCTCGTCGGTGCCGGGCGTGGCGGTCTTGCGACCCGCCACGGTGGGGAACACCAGCAGGCGGGTGCCGTCGACATTGCTCGTCCAGCGGACCTCGTCGATGAGCGGCAGGCCGGCGTACGGGTCGACGGTGGTGGTCGGCGGTGCGAGGGTGACAGCGGTGCGCTGGGCGGTGGTGGTCGGCGCGACGGTGGTCGGTGCCGCCTGCTCGGCCTCCTGCGAGCCGCAACCGGCCACGGCGAGTGCCGCGAGCACGGCCACGGCGACCGGGTACTGCCACCGTGTCACGCGCGCCTCCTGTGTCGCTGCGATCGGGACACGACCGCAGCACCAGCCTAGTGCGGCGGCGCGGGGCTCAGTGCCACAGCGAACGGCACGGCAGCCGGCGCAGGCCGGGCTCCACTCGTCCGTCGACGGTCACCAGCAGACCCGCGTGCACGGCGGCGGTGGTGAATTCCCATGCCTCGGACTGGGTTGCGGCGTATTCGAGGACCATCGCGTCCTGTGGTGTCGGCCCGTCGAAGTAGACGGTGATCCGCCGGGTCGGTATGTCGGTGTGGTCGAGGGGGTGACCGGCGGCGGCAATGTTCGCGTCGATGGGAATCATGGCGTGCTCCTTCTGCCCCGGCGCTGGCAGGCGCCTTGCTACTCGACGGTAGGGCGCTCGACCATGAAGGAGAACATGTTCCGTTTTACCTTGGAACATTCACAATGTGGCTGGTCCGCCCGCAGTGTTTTTCCCGAACAACTCCTTGACTCCGGTCACAACCTTGCCTCTCGGCCCCCTGTGACCTGCGCCGATCTGTGCCCGAGCGGCTGTCGCCGCGGCGCCGCACCGGCCATTATCGGGGCTTACGGCAAGAACACGGGAGGACAACCGAATGAATCGGTCAGCCGCGGCACAACAGCACGGGCCGCGACGCACACTGCTGGCCTGGGTGGCATCGGTGCTACTCGTCGTCGCGGCCCCCACGGCGCACAGCGCACCCCTGTATCCCAGCCCCGATCCCGATCCGTTCTACGCCCAGCCCGCGGATCTGAGCGGCACACAGCCGGGTGACGTGCTCGAGGTGCGGCCGATGCCCGCGTTGGCGATGTTTCCCGACACGACCGTCACCGCCGTCAAGTTCCGCTCGAACAACTCGGCGGGAGAGCCGATCGCGGCGACAACCACAGTGCTGCAACCGAACAACCAGCAGCCCGACGCGCCGGTGCTGTCGTATCAGCACATCATCAACGGTCTCGGCGTGCGCTGTTCGGTATCGAAGGTGCTCTACACCAGCGATCCCGATCTGATGGTGCGTGAAGCGGTCTTCTGGAATGTGGCACTGCGGCGTGGCTGGACGATGGTGCTGCCGGATCACCTCGGGCCCAACTTCGCCTACGGCGCAGCCAAATTGGGCGGACAGGTCACTCTCGACAGTATCCGGGCGATCCGCCAAGTCGAGCAGTTGCGGGTCGCGAACAGCAGGGTGGCGATGGCGGGCTACTCCGGCGGCGGCATGGCGACGGCGTGGGCGGCGGCGCTGCAACCCGAGTACGCACCCGAGGTCGAGATCGCCGGGGCGGCCATGGGCGGGGTGCCGATGAACCTGGTGTCGATGCTGGAAGGTCTGGGGTTCGGTACGCACCCGGTGTTCGGGCTCGCCCTCGCCGCCGGAATCGGGCTCGAACGCGAGTACCCACAACGATTTCCGATCAGCGACCAGATGAACGCCAAGGGTCTGGCCGCGCGCGCGTCGATCGCCGACGCCTGTACCAACGACATCCTCGCCTCGGGTGCGGGTCGCGGCATTCTCGACTTCGCGGCGACCACCTCGATGGTGCAGGACCCACAGGCGCGCGCCGTGGTCGAGGAGAACAGCCTCGAACTCTACGACGGCGCACCGGTGATGCCGGTCTTCGAATGGCATTCACCGATCGACGGACTCATCCCGGTCGACGCGATCACCAACACTGTGCATCGCTGGTGCGCGGCGGGCACCCCGGTGGTCACCGAGTCGACACCGACCCCCGACCACCTGACCGCGGCCGTGCTCGGGCTGCCCGCCGCGCTCGACTGGCTCGACGCGCGGTTGCGCGGGGAGACTGCGCCGAGTACCTGCTGAGCCCGGGTCGACGATGGCCCCGACCGCGGGTGCGGGGCCATCGTTGTTGCGATCAGGACGCGGGGAGCGCACGGGTAGGGCACGACGACGCCGCGCAGTGTCGTTGCGACGTACCGTGATTGCACTGACGACGGCGCAAAAGGGGGACGTTCCGCGGCAGCTCGGAGCACCGCATCGCCGGGTGTCGGTCACGAGTCCTGATGTGCCACCCGAAGGCGTGTGAGTGCCATGAGATCTGTGCGTGTCCTGCTCTGTTCGCTACTGCTGTTGTGTCCGCTCGCCGCCGGCACCGCATCCGCCGAACCCCTGCCCCCGGCCGCCCCGGGAATCCTGCCCGATCTGCAACGCTGGATCGACCAGGTACTGCCCTCGCCGATCCCGTCCGGCGCGGACACCGACCCCGACGCCGAGCTCGCCGCGCTGCGAGCGGCCGTAATGCCCTCTCCCGTAGGCGATCCCACCTTCGATCACTGGCCCGACGGCCTGGCCGAGCTGACGCCGGGCGACCTCGTCGAGGTGCGTGACGTCACCGCCGTCGCGGGCCCGCTGACCCTGGTTCCCGTACGGTCCGCGCACCTGCTCAAGTTCCGCACCTCCGACGCCCACGGCGCCCCGTCGTTCGCGACCGCGACGCTGATCGTGCCCGCCACCGAGTGGACCGGTCCCGGCGACCGGCCGGTGCTGGTGAACAACCTGCCCATCGACGCGCTCGGCCTGTCCTGCACGCCCGGTTACACATTCAGCCACGGGCTTTCGCCGAAATCGAGCGCCACCGAGTTCCTGCCGCCGACCACCCAGCTGGCGGTACTACGCGGATACGCGGTCCTGATCCCCGACCATCAGGGCCCCCGAATGGCTTACGCCGAACCGTATGTGGCCGGACACGCCGTCCTCGACGCGATTCGGGCCACCAGGAATGTCGAGCCGCAGACCTACGGCGCCAGCCCGTTCGCGATGACAGGATACTCCGGCGGCGCCATCGCCACACACGGGGCGGCGAAGCTGATCGCCTCCTACGCACCGGAATTGGCCGAGGTGATCGTGGGTGCCGCCCTCGGTGGTGTGCCCGCCGACTTCGAGATCCTCGCTCGCAGCATGAACGCCAATCTGGCGTCGGGCATCTTCATGGCAGCGACCCTCGCGGTCGGGCGCGAGCGGCCCGAAATCCTGGCCGCCATGAACAATCTCGGCCGCTGGGTGGCGACCTCGGCGATGAAGGACCAGTGCGTGAGCATCTTCGCGCTGCCCGGCATCCTGCACCTGCCCATCGATGTCGGCGCCAATATCGCCGACCCCCTGCGCTCGGACCTGGCCGCCCGGATCTACGAGGTCACCCGGATGGAGGGAATGCGTTCGGCCACACCGCTCTACGTCTACAACGGGGAGCAGGAGTTCTGGATCCCGGCCGAGGGCGCACGCAATCTCTATCAGGAACAGTGCGAACTCGGCGCGACCGCGGTGTATCGGGGGGTGCTCGGCGAGCACATCGTCGGTGCGGTGACGGGATATCCGGAGGCGATGCTGTGGCTCGACGAGCGGCTACGAGGGATTCCCGCGCACAGCGAATGCTGAGGCCCCCTTTTTCCGGCCGAAATGTTGGTGTTTCAGTGCTCGGTCAGTGTGAACGGCCGAATGTTCTGGGAAGTATCACTATTTCTCCAGATCAGCGTCCCGACCTGCGGGATTGTCGTGGGGAAAAGTTCCTGTGTGCCGTCATGGGGCCCGTCGTCGACGGGTGGTGAACTACCCAGAACACCACGGAGAAACGAAATGCCGTGAATTCCCGGGCTTATGTTCGGTGCGGTTTCGACAAGCCATTCGTATTCCCGATCGAAAAAGGGGAGACGAATTATCGAATCGCACAGGAAGATACGCCAACGATGAAATCTCCCAGTCGCCGACGCACGCTGCAGACAGCGATGCTCACCGGCGTCAGCGCGCTCGCCGTGGCGCTCACCGGCCCAGGGGCAGGCGCGGCCCCCAACGACGCGCCGACCGAGCAGGCTCTCGCCGAAATCATCGCCGCGGGCCGGTCGGTGGCCGGCCCCAGCGGCTCGGCCTGCAACTCCGGTAGCGGCACCGGCTCGGGCAACGGCTCCGGCGACTGCTATGGCGGCTCGGGCTCCAGCTCGGGTTCCTCGGGCGGCTACTCCAGCGACACCGTCGGCGTCGGCCCGGCCCAGACGTCGTTCCTCGCGGCCTTCGCCTACGGTCTGGCCAACGGTGACGCGGCGCCCCCCGGCGCCAACGACTGGAACTGCAAGCCCGCCGACGGCGAGCGTCCGCTGGTCATGGTGCACGGCACCTGGATGAACGCCTACAACGGCTACGCGTTCATGGGCCCGGAGTTCAAGAATGCCGGGCTGTGCACCTTCACCTTCAACTACGGTCGCTCCAACCTGATCGAAGGTGGCGGTCTCGGGTCGGTGCTGCCCGGCGTGATGGGCACCGGCTACATCCAGGACTCGGCCGATCAGCTGGCTTTGTTCGTCGACCGGGTCCTCGCGGCCACGGGCGCCGACGAAGTCGACATCGTCGCCCACTCGCAGGGCGGTTCGATGTCGAACTGGTACACCAAGTTCGACGGCGGTGCCGACAAGGTGAAGAACCTGATCACCTACGGTGCCACCCACCACGGCACCAGCCTCGACGGCATCGGCGCTCTGGGCCGCATGATCAACAACCTGGGTATCGACATCCTCGGCTTCATCGAGATCTTCGTCGGGCACGCCGGTATCCAGCAGACCATCGGTTCGGACTTCGTCAACCAGCTCAACGCCAACGGCGACACCGTCCCCGGCATCGACTACACCATCGTCGGCACCCGGTACGACGAGGTCACCAACCCCTACGATCTGACCTTCCTGAAGCAGGGCCCGGGCTCCACCGTCCGCAACATCACCCTGCAGGAAGGCTGTGAGCAGGACGTCTCCGACCATCTGACGATGATGTACTCGCCGCGCGCCCTGTCGATCGCGCTCAACGCCATCGATCCAGGACGTCATCAGATCGTGTGCACCTTCAACCCCTGGCTGGTCGGCGGTGGCGGCAGCCTCTGACCCCCGGTGAAACGGGCGCTGCCCGGGGAATCATCCCCGGGCAGCGCCTTTTCGTGGATCAGACGGTGGTGCGGTAGCTGCGGGCGACCAGCGCCGAACGCAGGTACCACAGTCCCGACGGCTGGGTGGGGTCGAAACCGGTGAGCTGACCGATGCGCTTGAGCCGGTAGTCGACGGTGTTGGTGTGCACGTGCAGCACCCGCGCGGTGCGCTGCCGGTTGAGGTTGTTGGCGATGTGGCGCTGCAGGGTTTCCAGCAGTTCGGGGAACTGGTCGAGCGGATCGAGCAGCGAGCCGAGGAATTCGCGTCCCGGTCCCGGCCGCGTGAGCTGGTACTCGAGCGCGAGTTCGTCGAAGCGGTACAGACCGGAGGTGACCTCGAGGCGCTGGACCATGTCGAGCAGTTCGTGGGCCTGATCGGCGGCGTCGGGAATGCCGGTGGTGTTCGTCTCGACCAGCGCGGCCGTGATACCGACCTGTGCGGCCTGGGAGAGCTGGGCGACCAGGGCGGTGAGGCCGTCGCGGTCGAAGCTGTCGGCGGGGATGAGCACGGTGCCGCCGTCGACGCTGAGCAGCGACAGTGCGGTATCGCCGCAGCGCTTGGCCAGTTCGGCCTGCACGCGGCGCAGCTTGCGCCTGGCCACCACCTTCTGATCGAGCGCCGGGTTCGCCTCCTCGCGGTGCGGCGGAATCGACAACGCGAGCACGGCGTACTGCTCGGCGATGGCGATGCCGCATTCGCGGGCCATGGTCGAGGTGCTGTGCCCGCCGAGCAGCGCGGAGGTGAGGGTGTGCACCGCCGTGTGATGTTCGCTGACCACGCCGCGCAATTCACGCACATAGGCCAGCGAGACCTGGCAGGTGATGGTGTCGAGCATTTCCATCACCATCTTCACGCCGTCGACGAGGTTGTCGTAGTCCTTCACCGACGCGCTCGAGACCACCAGGTCCAGGCCCATCTTGAAGCCCTCGGCGATGGAGTGGTGGATGGTGTCGATCGGCACGCCCTCGCGGGCCCAGGCGCTGGCGGCGTCCTGCAGTCGCTGCAAGGTGCTGGGGATGTCGCGGCCGTCGAGCATGCTGACCGCGAATTCCAGGCAGATGCGGGTGATGGTGGTGACGTCCCCCGTGATGGCGTCGCCCGGCAGTGTGCCGCACGGCGCGACGTTCTCGACGAAATGTCCTACCATCTGCCGTGACAACGCCCGGACGTCTTTGAGGGGAGACGACATCGGCCGCCCCGAGATCGTGAGCGATTGTCGTGGTGGATTGTGTACGGACATCTGAAGTTCCCTTCGCCTGATTTCGGCTGTCCCCCCGCTGTCCAGCCTGTTCACCCTAGCCAAGGCAGGCAAGATCTGGAATGAAACGCCGGGTTCTGGGTGACGTTCGCGTGTCCACCGCCCGATGTTGGTGGGCCGTCACAAGGCTGGTCCCGGTGGCATCACAGGTTGTAGAGTTCAGCGCGCCGGAACGAACCGATAGGGGCACCACCATGCGACCTGCCGTCCGTTGTCTGGTCTGGGAACTGGACGAAACCCTGTGGGACGGTGTGGTCCACGACGGGACCAGCGCCGCGCCGCGCCCACCGGCGTTGCGCACGTTGACGATGTTGAGCGACCGAGGCGTGCTGCATGCCGTCGCGGCCCGAGGCGACCGCGCGCGCACCATGCGCACGCTCTATCGCCACGGGCTCCACGACATGTTCTCGGCCGTGGAGATCGGCTGGGGACGCAAGTCGGCCGCGATCGTGCGGATCGCGGGCACCCTCGGGCTCGGGCTCGAGGGCATGGCGTTCATCGACGCCGAACCCGTGGAGCGCGCCGAAGTCTCGCGTGCGTTGCCGATGGTGCGCTGCTACGCGGCACGCAATGTCGACATGCTGCCGCTGCTTCCCGACTTCCGCCACGACCTGCGATCGGGTCCGATGCCGACACCGCCGCTCGGATTCGCCCGAGTTCCGGCCATCTGACCAGCGGAATTCCAAGAACGACGCATCGATGGCAATGTTGCATCGACTGCTGAAATCATGAGGTCGGCAGCGACAGCGTGAACCGCTCCGGAGTCGCGGACACGTCGTAGGCGGCGATCCGGCCCTCGCGCACCTGGAAGGTCAGCACGAAGATCGGCTTGCCCGCCCGGGCGAGCACCAGACCGGGCCTGCCGTCGACGAGAACCATGACCGCCTCGCGCGAGCGCTGCCGCAGCGCGACCGCGCCCTCGGCCACCGCCCGCGCGCCACGGACCACCGCGGCCATCCCCGGAGTGAGCGCCGCCGGGTCGGCGGTGCGGACCACATCGGGCGCGAGAATCTCGAGCAGCGCGACGAGGTCACCGCCGCGGGCGGCCCGCAGGAACGCGGCAACCGCCGCGCGCTGCTCGACGAGGTCGGCTGTGCTCATCGTGGCCGGTGCGTTGACCCGGTGCCGGGCCCGACTGGCGAGCTTCTTGGTCGTCGCGGGGGAGCGCCCGAGTATCGGTGCGATCTCGGCGAACGGTACGGCGAACAGGTCGTGCAACACGAACGCCACCCGTTCCTCCGGACCCAGCGCGTCGAGCACTACCAACACCGCACGCTCCACCGAATCCGCTTGCAGCGCTTCGGCTTCCGGACCGGCATCGGCGGTCGGGAGGTCCACCTCGTCGGCAGGGGTTTCGGGGCGGCGCGCGCGGGCCCGCAACAGATCGAGGCACAGCCGGGACACGACGGTGGTGAGCCAGCCGTCCAGGTCGGCGATCACCGCATCGGTTCTCGCCAGGCGCAACCACGCCTCCTGCACCACGTCCTCGGCCTCGGCGGTGGCACCGAGCATCCGGTGCGCGAGTCGACGCAGCCGGTCACGGCGCTGCTCGAACATCAGCGCGAGCGAATCCGCGCGCATCGGTCACCTTTCGGGGTCGCCGGTCGTCACCGGGAAAGACGGCACTCCGCCGTCGCCGCCTTGCTGTCTCCACTGTGGCAGAGGCGCTCGTCCGCCGAAAACGGAGGAATCCATGAACACCGCATACGTCGTCGTCACCGTGCTCGCCGCCCTGGCTGCCCTGATCGCCGCTGGAATCGACGTGTTCCGCGCCGACTGGGTGCGCGAGAACATGCGCGACTACGGGCTGCCCACCTGGGCGCTGCCACCGCTGGCCCTCATCAAGGCCGCGGGTGGGATCGGTCTGCTCGCGGGACTGGCGTACCGGCCGCTGGCCGTGGCCGCCGCAGCCGGGCTGGTGCTGTACTTCATCGGCGCCGAGATCACCGTGCTGCTCACCCGCTGCTACTCGCACGTGGCCTATCCACTGCCGTATCTGCTGCTCGCGGCCGCCTCGCTGACACTGGCCGTGGCGTGAGACCGGTGGTGGCGTGCCGCGTCGGCGCGCCACCACCGTCGTCTCAGGCGCTCGCCAGGATGAAGTCGGCGGCCTGCTCGCCGATGAAGATCGCCGGCGCGTTGGTGTGCCCACGGATGATCAGCGGCATCACCGAGGCGTCGGCCACGCGCAGACCCTCGACACCGCGCACCTTCAGATCCGGGCCGACGACGCTGGCCGCGTCGGTGCCCATCCGGCAGGTGCCGACCGGGTGGTACAGGGTGTGCGAGAACTTCTCGATGGTCAGCGCGATCGTCGCCTCGAGATCATCGGGTGCCTGCGGCGGGTAGATCAGCGGCCCGAGCGTGCTCTTGAGCGCAGGCTGACCGGCGAGCCCGGCACATACCCGCAGACCGGCGGTCAGCGCGGCCAGGTCGGCGCCGTCGGGGTCGGACAGGTAGCGCGGATCGATCACCGGCTTGGCGGTCGGGTCGGCCGAGGCCAGACCGATCCGGCCACGGCTGCGCGGACGCAACAGGATGGACCCGAGGACCACACCGTGCTCGGTCGCCTCGACCAGGCCCTCGTGATAGAACGGCGCGGGCGCGTAGATCAGCTCCAGGTCGGGGTGCTCGAGCTCGGGTTCGCTGCGCACGAAGCCATACGCCTCACCGACATTGGAGGTGAGCATGCCCCGGTGCCGCACCAGATAGTTCAGCAGTTCCAGCGGCTTCTCCGCCGTGTACAGCGAATCGGACTCCACGCTGTAGCCGAGCGCGGCGATCAGGTGGTCCTGCAGATTGGCGCCGACCTCGGGGGAGTGGGCGACCACATCGATGCCGTGTTCGGTGAGCTGTTCGCGGTCACCGATGCCCGAAAGCTGCAGCAGCTGTGGGCTGTTCACCGCGCCGCCACACAGGATGACCTCCTTGGCGGCGGTCACCACGTGGGTCTGCCCCTCGTGCAGGAACTCGACGCCGGTCGCCTTGGTTCCCTCGAACAGCACCCGGGTGGCCAGAGCCTCGGCCCGCACGGTGAGGTTGGCGCGCTTCATCGCGGGCCGCAGGTAGGCGTCGGCGGTGCTCCAGCGCCTGCCGTCGCGCTGGGTCACCATGGTCTGGGTGAAACCTTCGGGCGCCGGACGATTCGCCGCCTCGAGTTTGTGCCCCGCCTGCCGCGCCGCCTCGAGGAAGGCATGGGTGGAGGCGCGCGGGCTGCGCTGACGCTGCACGTGCAGCGGTCCCTTCGCGCCCTCGTCGGGGAACTGCGCGTCCTGCACGTTCTCGATCTTGCGGAACTGTTCGACGGCCGAGGCGAAGTTCCACTTCTCGCCCGCCAGCAGACCCCATTCCTCGTAGTCGGCGCGGAAACCGCGCACCCACATCATCGCGTTCATCGACGACGAGCCGCCGAAGGTCTTGCCGCGCGGCCAGTAGATCCGGCGGTCACCGAGCGCGGGCTGCGGTTCGGTGGAGTAGTCCCAATCCAGTTCGCTGCGGAACAGTTTCGAGAACGCCGCCGGAATATGGGCGAACTTGTCGTCGTCGGCGGGCCCCGCCTCCAACAGCACGACCGTGGTGCCCGCGTCGGCGCTGAGCCTGTTCGCGAGCACCGCCCCCGCTGACCCGGAGCCGACGATCACGTAATCCGCGGACGTCCCACCTGCTTGCACTGTCCAACTCCGATCCTGCACTGCATCTGTCGTAGCCAACACGGATACACCCGAGGCCCGCGTGAAAACACCGCGAGCACAGCCTGACTCGGCGTCGGGCCGGGTGCTGCAAGCAGCGTACTGACAGTCGGCGCCCGGTGGGACTCAGTACGTCCCGGCCGCCGCGGCGCGACCCGCGCGGCGACCGTAGAAGCTGCCGTCACCGAGCGAGGCCCCGCTGACATAACCGCCCGCGCACAGCCCTGAGGTGCACCGACCGGCGGCGAACAGCCCGGGAATCGGTTCCCCACTCACGTGCAGCACCCGCGAATCCAGATCGGTGCGCAGCCCGCCGAGGGTGAATCCGGCGGTGAAACCACGCAGATCGAACCCGGCCAGCGAGCCCTCGATCGGGCGCACCCACTCGGGCTTCTTGCCGAGCAGGGGGTCGCTGCCGTTCGCGGCGTGCCGGTTGTAGGTGGCGACCGTCGTCTGCAGCGCCTGCTCGGGCAGACCCATCTCGGCTTCGAGTTCGGCGACGGTCTCGGCGACCCATTTGGGCGGGAACCGGAAGAACGGGGTCGAGCTCTCGGTGGCGAGGGCCTCCTCGAGGGATCGTTCGTCGAGGATCAGGAAGGCCTGATTCTCCTGCCGCAGCAGAGTGGCCTGGCCGATCCGCCCGGGGTAGGTGTCCTCGGCGATGTAGCGCTGTCCGCGTCCGTTGACGAGGATGCCGCGCGCCATCATCTGCGGGTCACCGAAGATCGCCACCTCGCTGGCGTCCATGTGGGCCAGTTCGGCGCCCAGCGCCTGCGCCAACCGGATGCCGATGCCGTCGTGCTCTTCGATGGCCGCGCCGGGACGGCCGCTCAGCTGCGGCGTGTAGCGGTCGATCATTTCGGTGTCGTAGGCGAAACTGCCGGTCGCCAGGACCACGCCGCGGGCAGCCCGGACCGTGACCGGCTTACCGAACCGGGTCGCGAGGATGCCGACCACCCGGTCGTCGGCGTCGACGACCAGCCGCCGGATGCGGGTGTCGTATTCGACGGCGACACCGAGCTCGGCGACGGTGTCGGCCAGTGGCTTCATCAGCATGTAGCCGCCGCTGCGTTCGCCGATCTTCTTGTCCGCGAGCTGCGGAACATGCCCGCGCGGTGCGGGTTCGGCGATATCTAGGAACGGCGCCGCATTCTCGCCGCCGGAATACATCAGGCCCTCGTCGTGCGGCGGCTCCCAGCCCGGCTCGCCCCAGAACTCCTCCTTGAACGGCACACCGCAGTCCACGAGCCAGTCGTAGTGTTCGACACTGCCCGCGCAGTAGTCGGCGATCTTGGCGGCATCGACACCGGGGCCGAGCGCGGCCGTCAGGAAGGTGGCCATGTTCTCGGGGGTGTCGTCGAAGCCGAGCGCACGCTGCAGCGCCGTGCCGCCGCCGAGGTAGACGAAGCCGCCCGCCAGCGCGGCGGCCCCACCCCAGCCGCCGGTGCGTTCCAGGATCAGGACCTTCGCGCCCGCGCGCGCGGCTTCGATGGCGGCACACACTCCCGCGATGCCGTAGCCGGCGACGACCACGTCGACCTCGAAATCCCACTGATCGACGGTGTTCTCGCGCAGGGGCCGGACGGTGTCGGTACGCGGGCTGTTGTCGGTCACGGCTGCCTCCGATGGTGGGTGTGTACCGAAATGGTGCCGCGTGGACGCCCACAAAACAAGAACGTGTTACAGAATTCCCGGCCAGCGGGACACGGATTTCGGCTCTCACCTCCGGTACGGTGGCGATCGAACCCACGTCGAGAAGAATCTGGTGGTGCACACGTGAGCGCGAACATTCGGGACATCGCGGTAGAGACCTTGGCCGGCGAGCCGACCACGCTGGGCGAACTGGCGGGCGACAAGGCCGTGCTGCTGGTCAACGTCGCCTCGAAATGCGGGCTGACCCCGCAGTACAGCGGCCTGGTCGACCTGCAGAAGAACTACGGCGAGCGCGGCTTCACCGTGATCGGTGTGCCGTGCAACCAATTCATGGGCCAGGAACCCGGCACCGCCGAGGAGATCCAGGAGTTCTGCTCGGTCACCTACGGTGTCGACTTCCCGCTGCTGGCGAAGACCTCGGTGAACGGCGACGACCGGCACCCGCTGTACCAGGTGCTCACCGAGACCCCCGACGCCGAGGGCGCGGCCGGAGACGTGCAGTGGAACTTCGAGAAGTTCCTCATCGCCCGCGACGGCGCGGTGGCCGCCCGGTTCCGTCCCCGCACCACCCCGGACGACCCCGAGGTCGTGCGGGCCGTCGAAGCCCAGCTCTGAACTACTGCGCGTTGGCGAGCAGCGCGTACTGCGCTGCCGCCTGCTTGCGCACGGCCCCCGCTTCCGGCCCGCTCACGAACCCGCCGTAGTTCCGGTAACTCACGTAGCAGCGGGCCACCGCGGGTGTGTTGCCGGACGCCCGGCGTTCGGCGCAATACGCACCGGGCACCGCGTCCGGCCCCGGGATTTCGCGCGCCGCGTCGCTGAGCGTGTCGCGCCAGGTCGTGCCGAAGGCCTCCGAGCCCGCCTGATCGCGGAAGCGGAACAGGGTGGTGGCGTAGGAGTGGGCGACGCTGTCGACACCGCCCCGATCCCATGCGGCGGCCAGTTCGGCCGGTTCGCTCGCCCGGTAGTGCCTGCTCGCGCGGCCGGTCCACGCAGCGTATTCGCGTGAGGAGATGGCAATGCGCTGGTTCGGCGGACCGGGAATCAGGGTGCGGCGCAACAGGTCGTCGGGGTCGCGGGGCAGATCGGCGAGCTGCTCGGGGGCGGTCGGGGCGAACTGATCGAGCAACGGCACCTGCGCGTCGAGGACCTGGGCGACCCGGCGGGTCAGCGCATCCGCATCGGGGGTCGGGTGCTGCAGGAACAAGCTGACCACGATCTCACCGTGCGCGAAGAGCGCGCCGATCGTCTTGATGCCCGGCCGCCAATGTGCGTGTGCGCCGGGGTATCCCGGAATCGACACCGGCCGGTTGTCCGGGCTCACCGCGAAATCGGTCGCGGCCAGATCGCGTGCGGCATCGGCGGCCGTGCTCTCCCCGGGGAACCGCATCAGGACCACCCGGGTCACCTTCGCGTCGGTGTCGATGGCGGGGACGTTCTTGTCGAAGGCCCGGCTGCCCTGGGCGATGTCGAATGCGACGATCATCCGATGCCGTTCCAGTGTGGGCAGATTGACGTTCGAGGCGGCCGAGGTGTCGACCACGCGGCGCGGGGTGTCGAGCACGTCGGTGCCCCAGTTGTAGGTGAGCGCCGGATCGAGATCCTGGGGAAACACCACCACGCCGCCCATCCGCAACCCTTCGAGGATCGGGCCGTCCGCCGCGGTGCGACCGATCTCCACGTCGGCGGGCGCGGTCGTGTAGCTGCCCACGTCGAGGCCGCGCACGTCGAGTTCGCCGGGTGTCGCGGTGCCGGAGACGGTCGCGCAGCCGGCGAGCAGGGTGGCGAGCGCGCCGAGGGCGACACGTGTTGTCACAGTGGTGCGGTGGCGAGCCATTGCTCGATCATCTCCTGATGGGTGCGCCCTGGCCAGTACACCTGCAACAACACGCTCGAATGCAGTGCGGCGTCGAACTGCACCAGCAGCCACGGCCCGTCGGACCCGTTGAACTTCCGCACGGTCACCGGCCTGCCGTACCGCGACCGCACCTGTTCGTTCGCGCCGCTCGGCAGCGAGGCGACATACCGGTCCGCCGTCGCGGCGTCGGGGTAGGCGAGTACCTGCACCTCCAGTGTCTCCCGGTCGGTGCAGTTGAACCCGTTGTCCCACAGAGCATCCGGATTCTTCGTCGCGAAACTGCATCGCAGGTCCCGATATCCGGTACTGTCCGGACCGGCCGGGAGCAGATCCGGGAACAGGGCGATGATGGGGCGACCTGCCGCCCAGGAGTCCGTCGTGGTCGTCGTCGGCGCGGCGGTGGTGGTGCTGGGAGATGTGGTGGTGCCGGTGGTGTCGCGGGATGACCAGAGGATTCCGGCGACGACGGCGGCGACCACCGCACATGCCGCGGCGGACCATCCGACGAGCGCACGCCTGGATGGGCCGGGAGACGCGCTCGACCCGGTCGGCAGGGGGGAGTGCTGTGCGTCGACAAACGAGGTCGCGCCGGTATCACCGAAGAGGGTGGTGAGCACGGGGAGATTCGGTGCGGAGTTTCCGCCTAGTGGTGTACCGCTGAAAAGGGGATGCTTTTGTGCACTGGGATCGGTTGACGGGGCGACACCACGACTGAGTGCTGCTTGTGCGGCGTCGACCATCTCGGTACAGGTGGCGAACCGCTGTCCAGGATCCTTGGCCAGCGCCTTGGCGAACACGGAATCCATCGCAGGTGGCAGGCCCGGCGCCCGTTCGGTAACCCTCGGCACCGGCTGCATCAGGTGCGCGCCGATGAGTGCGCCCGCCGTGGTCGCGGTGTAGGGCGGTTGTCCGGTGAGCAGGTGGAACAGCGTGCAGGCGAGGGAATATTGGTCCGCGCGTGGACCGGCTTGCCGCCCGTCGAGGTGCTCGGGTGCGGCGTAGCGCAGGGTCGCCACCACCGCGCCGGTCTGGGTGAGCGCGGTGGCCTCGTCGACCGCCTTGGCGATCCCGAAGTCCGTGAGCAACACCTGTCGCGTTCCCGGAATGCCTTCGCGCAGCAGGATATTCGCCGGTTTCACATCGCGGTGCAGCAATCCCGCCGCGTGCGCGTAGTCGAGTGCCGCCGCCGTCGACCGCGCGATGTGCAGCGCGTGCTCCGGCGCCAGCGGCCCCGCCCGCAACACGGTCTCGGCGTCGGACCCCGCCACGTACTGCATCGCGATCCACAACCGCCCGCCGTCGCTGCCCCGGTCGTGCACGGCGACGATATTCGGATGGTCGAGCCGCCCCGCCAGCTCCGCCTCCCGCTCGAACCGCCCCCGGAACACCGGATCCGCCGCGAACGAGGAATGCAGCAGCTTCAGCGCGACCAGGCGCGGCAACCGGGGATGCCCGGCCGCGTACACACTGCCCATCCCACCCGACCCGAGCACCCGCTCGATCCGATAACCGGCGAACATGTCCCCGGCCCTGAGCTCGTGCATGCCTGCAAACCTAGCTCAGGGACCGCCGCCCTGGAGCCCGCCGCCCAGCCCGCGTTACCGCGCCGTCGAGATACGTTCCCTACCAAGCGAATAGATCCTCTAGGCTGATTCCGGAAAGGCACCCGTCCGAAATCACGGAGGAATCCGATGTCGCACGCTTCTGCCGCTTACCCCAGCTCCGTGCCCGTCGGAGTCGATACGACTCGGGCGAGTATCGCTCGCGTGTACGACGCCGCCCTCAACGGCAAGGACAACTACGAGGTCGACCGCGCCGTGCTGGCCCAGGTCCGCACCGTCGCGCCGCAGGTCAACGATCTGGCCTGGGCCAACCGCGATTTCCTCATCCGGGTGTGCCGCTTCCTGGCCAGAATGGGAATCGACCAATACCTCGATCTCGGCTCGGGATTACCCACGGCGGAAAATACCCATCAGGTGGTGCAGCGGGTGAACCCCGAATCGCACGTGGTCTATGTCGACAACGACCCGTCGGTGCTGGCGCACGGGAAAGCGCTGCTGGCGAGCAACAGCCGCACCCACATCGCCGAGGCAGACATCTTCGCGCCCCTCGATGTCCTCGGCAACGAGATCGTGCGCACCGAGTTCGACTTCACCCGTCCGATCGCCCTGTTCCAGATCGGCACCCTGCACCACTACCTCGGCGAAGACGCCCCCACCCTGATGCAGACCTACATCGACGCCCTCCCGGCCGGCTCCTTCATCGCCATCGCCCACTTCCACGACCCCGAAACCCCCGACTACAGCGAACTGGCCAAGAAGATGGAAGAGAAGTTCATCCACAGCCCCATGGGCAGCGGCCGCTTCCGCACCCGCACCGAAATCCAGGCCATGTTCGGCACCACAACCCTGATCGAACCGGGCCTGGTCCGCTGCGACGACTGGTGGCCCGACGGCCCCCACCTCACCCCCCTCTCCGACGTCCGCCACTGCATCCTCGGCGGCGTCGGCCAGAAGCGTTAGCGAGTATCGCGAGTCGGACTCGTCTATCCGAGTGCGAGTACTACCTGGATCCCGGGACCCAGTTCGCCGACGATCGAGAACTGAGTGAACTCGTCGAGCCGCGTTCGATGCGCGCCGAACACAGAATCCAGCTCGGCGCATTCCTGGAATCGTGCTGTGCCAGGGTTACGCCGGACGATGTCGGACTTGCGGTTGGTTCACGGAGGCGGACGCCGGGTCTGCGCCATCGAGCCCGTCTAAGCATCCTGTGATGCCGATGAGGGGCACTGTGTGGCTATCCGCCGCTAGTCTGTTATAGGCGTTCCGGCCCGGCTGAGCGCGCAGGGAGGAACGCCAGCATGACTGTCAATGTTTACCCGGCGACCGCCGAACGTCCCGAGAGCATGTGGGTTCTGGAGGTGTACGGCCTGCCCGAGGGGATGCGCAGCGTGACTCGGGGCCACACTGTTCTGGAGGCGCACGCGGTGGCCCGCGAGGAGGTGGCGCGACTGCTCGGGGTCACTACCGACGCTATATATATCTGTATCTGGTGTGAGGCGTGCCCTCGAACATGATGCCGCCGCAGTCAAGGAATACGACAATTCTGAAGGTGTATTCTGCTCGTCCTGTACCGGAGGACCACGCTGCGTTTGCTCGTTCTGCAAAGAATCAGAGTTCGCTCCGTGACGCCGGACCGTACTCCGACAACGCACTGAAATGCCGTAACGCGGGCGTTGGCCGGCAGTCAAACCGGTTGCCCGACAGCGTTTCCAGTGCGCGGTGACGCCGATTACCGTGCATTTGGCAGTTCCGGTGCAGGTAGTTCACCCTTAGCCGGTGGAACCAGATGACCTTGTAGAGATCGAACTATCGACCGACGAGCGCCGACTGCTGTGGTGGGGTCTAGGAGAGTGGTCCGGCCCGGCAAATTGCAGTGAGAATCTAGCGATCGCGATGGACTTCGAAAGCGTGGCCGACCTGCTCGAACAGGAGCGGCGATTGCGTTTGGCGTTGGAGGCGAGAGAAGTGCTGAGTGCGCGAGATTGGCGGCGCGCATTGTTGGCGACCGAGTTCGTCTTCGCGAGCGATGTTTTCGGCTCTGGCGTGGAGTGGTCGATCACCACGGGGCTTGGGGACGAGGAGACTGTTCGTACACTTCGCCGGGTGCAACGCAAGTTCGCCCGCGCGCTGCCGGATGTGTTGTATGGCCGTCGCTGATCTGCATGTCCGCTCATTCCGATTCCAGGGTGTGAAGTCCGAACTACGCAGCGGAACGGAGAGGCTAGCCAAGTCGCCGATTCACTGTCAGCGGTTGCCGTACGTGTCGGTGGTAGTGCAACCTCTCGAGAATGGAAGAACCGATCGAGCCTTCGGTGTTCGAAGCGATCAGCAAGGTTGAACCTGAGCCGATCCGCGAGCATTGGGTGATTGTCGCGAACAGACGCTATCCGCCCAAACAGGTGTACCAGCTGATCACCGGCTTGCCACGCTCGGCATATACGTCGCATCGCGCCCTCGCGGAGTTGCGTCGGCTGGGGCTGTCCACCAGCGTCTACATGCCGCTGCCGCAGGTCGAGGCTGATCGGGCGGAATCATCCGACAGATCCGGTGAGGCCGATGAATTGGCCGAGTCATTCGCGACGCTGTCGCGGTTTCTCGCCGACCACGACCTGACAGCGCACCTCGCTGCCGCAGAGGCTGATTACCATCATGCTGGGTCTGGGGCGATTCGTGATGTGACCACCAGGTACGGATTCAGCGACGACCTTCTTGATGCCGCGCTGGCTGTGCGCGCACACGTCGGGCGCCTCAACGACGTCATTCATGCGACCGTCATCGCACGCGTGCTACCCGCCATCTTGGAAGAAGGAGAGGTTGTCATCCGACCGCCCTCTCTGGGAGCGGGAAACGATCCGTCGCGGCCGTTCGATCTAGAAACAGACCGTCGGATCGCCGAGTTCAAAGTTGCGCAGTGGAAAGGGGCCGACACCATGCGTAAACGAGGTGTCGTCTCCGACCTGGTCCACTTGGCACTCGACGAAAGCGGTCGGCGCGCTCAGCTTTTCGTCGTCGGTGCATTGCCTGTCAGATTCCTCACGGCGTCCAAGTCGACGATCGCGTGGGCGCTCGGCCGGTCGTCTCCACACACCAGGGCCCGGTTTGAGCGACGGTTCGGACCTGCGAGCGATTTCACCGTCGCGGATTTTGTTCGTGTTCACGGTCGACGCATCGAGCTGGTCGACTTGGCAACGCTCGTCCCGTCGTTGTCACTTCCGCCGGAGCAGGTCTAACGGCATCGGCATCGCCAATACCCATCACTGCACCAAAGTCGCCTGCTCCGCAGTCCGCCGCGTTCCGCAAAAGGTCTCGGGCTCGGTACAACGACAACGTAGTCAGACCGGCGCAGGCGACCTCGTCGACCCCGAAACAGCACCCCGCAGCAACGAAATCGCACACGGGCTACGTGCGCTTGCCGATTTACTCGACTCCTGACTCCACCGAGTTGCCTCGGAGCCAAGTCCATCGGGTTAAGGCCGTCAGAGCTCGGTAGCGAGGTGGTCCTCGGCCGATCGATCGACGAGACTCGGTGCAGCTGAGTCGGAAACGGCTCCCGCGGCTGACCTGTTCGTCTCGCGACGCGCCCGCGAGGCGCGCCAACTTGCGATGAATCGCTCGGCTGACTCAGCCGAGATCTCCTCGTGAGGCTCGTCCGTTGCGGGGTTGTACCGTCGGAGATAGTCGGTAGGGCCCCATGTGAAGTCCCCGCCGAGCGCTTCGTCGGTCGGTACCGGTCGGGTCGCGATCCGGCGCACGAGGCCGGTAATCCGACGTGCGCGCATGCCATCGGGGTAGCTTCTCTCGTCATCGATCAACGCGTAGTAGCGCACTGTGGGTTCGCCACTACCAGGCATATCGTTGTTGTCCTTCAACGGGTTTCGCGCCAACGCTCTCGGGTTCTCATAGGCGAGTTCGGCAATGCGGCATACAAGGGCTCACTAGCTGCCACGCCATCATATGTACTGGATCGTCGCTGGACGCGCCCCCGAACGTCCGCATCTGCCGATGAGCGTGCCTGTCGATGCGCATGTTCGGTGGCTTCGCAGCCGATTGATGAACGTTTCAGAAGAGCGGCGCATCACCACTGCCCCCCGGGACGTGGGTTGGACTGTTATGCGGAAACGAGCCGGAGGAGCGAGATGTGCTGGCGGCCTGCGGTCTGTTCTATGTGATTCGTGTGCTGAGTTCTCGCCCGCTTCGACGAAGACCGTGCACCAGGATGTCCAGCTTGGCTTCCAATGCGCGTTCGAGCGAGAATGGCGTCTCCGAATGCAGCCAGCGATTGAGGGTCTGCAGGTAGCAGTCGTAGATCACTTCGGCAGCGACGTCGGCATCGATGGTGGAGTCGAAGTCCCCGCATTGTTTTCCTCGAGTCACCGCCGCGATCAGAGCCTGTGGCACAACGGCGTCGGCGAAGAACCTGCTGTCGTGGCGAAGCCAAGCGTCGGATATCGATCGGGCAATTCGGCCCTCCTGTTCGTCGTAGCCCGCCATGAGCTTCACCAGACCGGCGAGCTGCTCGACGGCCGCAACGTTGCGGAACGATTCGTCCTGCAGCAGGATCGAGAGGCGTTGTTGGCGCCGATCGACCCACGCACGAACGAAGTCCTCCTTCCGGGGAAAGTAGTTCAGCACCGTCTGCCTCGCCACGTCGGCCTGTTCAGCGATCCGGTCGATGGTCGTCGCACCGAAGCCCTGCGTTGCGAACAGCGCTAGGGCTGTGTCCAACAACATCTTTCGTGTTTCCTGCTTCTGGCGTTCGCGGCGCCCGACCTCTTTCGCTGCCATGGGCCAAGAGTGTACTGTCACCTAAACTTAGGCTACAGACCATCTTGGGGGATATCGTGGCAATTCCATTCGTTCGCGGGCTCCATCGACTGAATGCGGACGTATTCGCCTACCTCGAGCCCGACGGCTCGTGGGGACTGAGCAACGCCGGGGTCGTGGCCGACGGCCAGGAGGCCTTGCTGATCGACACCTTGTTCACGCTGGCGCAGACCGAACACCTGCTGGACTCCGTCGCCGACGCCCTGCCCGGCGTGCGGATCGGCACACTGGTGAACACGCACGACGATCCTGATCATTGGTGGGGCAATCAGCTCGTGACCGGCGCAGAGATCGTCGCCTCCCATGCCGCAGCACATCACATGAGCGAAAACCGTTTCCTGTCCTTGCTTGGCGATGACAGCCTGCCGCCCGGATTGCGCGAGTGGATGGCGCCGATCATGGCCGGATTCGACTTCACCGGCATCATGCCGACCCTGCCCACCCGGGTGTTCAGCAGTGAGCTCGAAATCGCGGTAGGCCGACGCAGCGTGCACCTGCTCGAGGCAGGTCCGGCACACACCCACGGCGACGTAATGGTTCACGTCCCGGACGCGGGAGTCCTGTTCGCCGGTGACTTGCTGTTCGCCGGCATTCACCCGGTGATCCACTCCGGTCCGGTCGAGGGATGGATCGCGGCGTGCACAACGATACTGGAGCTGGATGTTCATACCGTCGTGCCCGGTCATGGCCCGATTGTCGGGCCCGACTATGTGCGCACGTTCCGTGAATACCTGCAACGCCTTCGCGACTACGCAAACAACTGCCATCGCATGGGCCGGTCCGTGTTGGAAGCTGCTGCCGGCTTCGACTTCGCCCGTAGCCCGGATCTTCTCGGCCCCGAACGGATACTCCTCGACATCGGCGCCATCTACCGCGAGCACGGCGACGGGTCAACCGAACCCGAACTGCTGGCCATGCTGCCGGAATTCGCGACGAAACTACGCGCCGGTTAGCCCAACCTCCGGGATCGTCCTTGGCTGGATACCGACGTCGCCCGGATCTACGCGGAGGGTCTTGCGGCCGCGGGCGTACCCTCGTACGACACTTGGACTCTCGCCCCCATCCGCGGCCCCTCGACTCACCCGCGGACATGTCTGACGGGTCTCGTCCGATTGTGCTCTACTCACCCGGTATCGGTCTGTCCCGCGAATTGAGTACCGCCCAAGCTGAAGATCTCGCCAGCCCCGGTTACGTCGTCCGCACTGAACCACACCTACGAGACATTCGCGACGAAGTTTCCCGACGGCCGGATCGCCCGCAGCATCTTGCCGACGGCCGCCGACCCCGACGAAATCCAAGCCCAGGTAACGACCGCGCTGCCGATCCGTGTTGCGGATACACGGTTCGTTCTCGACACACCTTGGCAGACATCGCCGCTGGTGACAATCCCGACGCCGGAGACCATCCGATACCGCACACCTCGCCGACGTACTCGACCTATCCAAGGTCGCCATGTGCGGTCATTCCCCTCGGCGGCGCGACAGCAGTGCAGGCGATGCACCAAGACCGGCGCATCCTCTTGAGGGCAATGGCATTGGCCCGCGACCTACGACAAGCCTGACAATTCGGCATTCGATTTCGATGAAGAGATCGTCCGCGCGGTCGCGAGTACACTGCGACCGGGCATCACGCTCGACGCCGGGTGCGGTACAGGAAGGGGCGCGGCGACGCTGCTCGACTGTGGGCATCAGGTGATCGGCGTCGACAGTTCGTCGGAAAGGCTGGCGCAGGCGCGGAACCGTCTGACACAAGCTACCTTCCGATACGGGGAGCTGCAGGCCCTGCCTGTCGCGACTGGCGAAGTCGAGGTAGTGGTCTGCTCGCTCGCCCTCACGCACGTGCCGGACCCGGCACCAGCTTCAACGAGTTCGCTCGGATGCTGCGGCCAGGTGGCCACCTGGTGATCGCGGATGTCCATCCCGAACAGCTCGCACGTAGCCGGATTCCCGCCATTCGCCTATCGGACGGGGGAGCCGGGCGGATGCGGTCGTACCACCATCGCACCGGCGATTACCTGTGAGCCGCGGTGGTCAGGGATTTGCCGTCCGGCGCTGCGACGAGCCTGTCGTTGCCTCACCGCTCGTCGACCGAACCGCTGACCCGGGCCCCTGAAAGGCCTGGCCTTGGCCGCTCGACTGTCTCGCACCGGAAGCAGGTCGAGCCGCGAACGTAGGCGTCCCGTCGATGATCCTCTGGCACTTCGGATTACAGGACGCCTGAGTCCGAACGTACGCACCTGCCGAATATTGGACGCCCGCGACCAATGACGTTGATACCCTCCGTGCATGTCGGATCGGCTGAGCAACGGCGCATCGGGAGCGCTTCGCCGTTTTGCGGGATGGGTGGCCCGTGGGTCGGTCGGTCACCCGATGCTTGACGGGATAAATTATTGGGACGAGTTGAAGAACTCACCTTCGCAAATGGAGATCTGCTTCGCCATCTTCGCCAACGTTCTCGAGTTCGATGACCAAGGTGAGCCCCTCAACGAGAAGTACGCCGAACGCCGCGCTGCACTGTGGCTCTACAAGTACTGCAAAGGCGAACTCCCGCCGGGAGAAGTAGACCTTCAGGCCTGGGAAGTCGAACTCTACTGACCACGCGTCCTGTGCTGAATGCACGGGTTTCCGTGCATGGTGTCGGTTGCCTGGGCAACCGACCCGGACCCGGTCGACAGTCGTCAATCGGCGGCGCTCAAGGACAGACGCGCCACGTGCGTACGGGAGACCAAGACGAAATCATCCCAGATATTGGCGTAGTAGCCGTCCGGTCGGATCTCCACTTGGGCCGCGAATCGGATGGTGCCGAGCAAGCTCTCGACGGCGCGGACGTAATCGTCAATCAGTGCGTCCAGCGCGCCGCCCTGGGCGGACGGTCCTTGCGGTGGGGACATCCGACGGACAGCGCTCCGCAAGTGCTCTGGCCAGCGCGAAACCGACCTTATCACCACAGTGTTGAGAACCGGATCTTCTATGACGCGGAGCATGCGATCCCGCAGCGGCGTACGGCGAATGAAGAGCTCACCATCCAACGCAATGACAGGGTTGAGCTCGATGCTGACGGCGTGATCGGGGACCGACATCGTTTTCTCGAGCAGAAGCGCAGCGCCGGCCGCCGCTGACAGCAGGGATCGGTCGGCCGGAGCGGTGTGGTCGCAGCTCTGGCCAGTCTTCTTTGTCATGAACAGAGTATCGATCAGCGATCGGAGCCAAGCGACCAGTTTTGTCTGCTGAGACCGCCGAACGAAATGTCCTGTACTGCCGCTGGGCGCGCTGTTCGAACCGGCCGGGAGTGGACCCGGTGTGGATGCGCACTTTCGGCTGATTTGGGCGGTTCCCGTCGTTAGAAGCGAATAGTGCACGCCCACGCCGGATCACACTGCTACAGGACCTCAGCGCCCGAGTATCGCTCTTGCCGAGGACCGTGCTGGAACTAGATCATGGCTGAGTGCAGGCATGTTCGTGATTGAACGAGCCGACGCTTCCGGTGCCGGTGGGAAGGTTTGCGGGTGGCGTCTGCGTATGCCTCTCCCGGGGTCGCCCCCTTACCGAAGCCCACGATCGGGAACCCTGCGACGTTCGCGAGTGGACTCGTCACGACGGCACCGCAGCCGTTCGCGAACGTAACCATCATTCGGCAGTCGATGATGCCTTGACCCTTGCACGCTCGGTCGGCGGCTCGAATGGCGTCGGCTTACGTCGGGTGGTTGATCGAAAACGCGTAGACGTTGCCCCACACGCTGAAGGAAATGGCGCCCCAGGTAACCGGGTCGGCGGCGGGCGGTGCCGCGAGAACGGCAGCGGCACTCACCGAGAGCGCCGCTGCCGCAGCGGATTTGGTGAGCGTTTGGGGTGCTTCCTCTGCGCCGACCATGGTGCGGCGATCCCTGGACATCGCCTCGCACAGAGACGGACGCGGTCGACGATGACGACGTGGCCCGAGCCGGAGCCGTGGCTGCGGCGGATAATGGATAGTTGGACACGCTGCGGATCAGCTGCATACGCTCCCATTCATGACCGAGCAAGAGTCGGACACCAGGTACCTCGACGATTCGAAAGTGCTTGCCGCTATTGGCGAATGGATCGCCCCTCGGGTTCAGCTGGTCTCCGTTCGTTTGCCCCTCGAGTTGGCCGAGGCAGCCGTGGCCGCCTGGAATCGAGACGAAACCGGCGAGATCGGCGAGGAAACCCCCGACCAATACGCCTTACGAGACCGCGCTGCGGAGCTTGCCCTGATCGGGTTGGCAGTCTCCGAACGTGGCCGCTGCGACGGCAAAGACGTGGTGGTCGATCTCCATGCCTCATCCGTCGCAGCCGCGATACGCGCAGCGCAGTCCCCAGACCATCGGTGATGGCGCACGGAGGCGCCGGGCCAAGACCGTAATCGTCGTAGGTTTGGCAGGCGCTGCACGGCGGCATGTAGCACGTCGAACATCCGCTGTCGCCGCCACCGCGCGTTCCCGAGGGTAGCGGCACCACCCGACAAACGCGCTCAACTGCCGATGCGTGCGCTGCCTCGACGCGCGGCCGGTGGCGTTGTTTCGGACAGGACCGCGACCGCCACGACCATGCTCGCCAACAGACCGGCCTGGTCATCGAGATCGGCTCATGCCCGACACCGCTGTCCGATGATGCACGGATAGACGCGGCGCCCCACAGAACAGTTCCCGGCAATTCGGGCTGATCTCGACACACTCCGTTCGTGTCAGAGTTGGACGACCTGATCCCGCCGAATCCGAGCGTCCACTGCCCGAGCATCTACACGATATGCCGTATTGAGTCGTAGCATTCGAACATGCGTTCGATGTTGTGGCGATTGGGGCGTACCGTCGGGCTCAATCCGGACCGGCTGTACGCGGTGCGCGGAGGTTGGGCACGCCCGGCTCCTGCCGCCTGCCCCAGCGGGCACCCCCTCGGGCCGGACCAAGTCCTCGTCGGCACCGTGGCCTGCATAGCCGTTCCCGACCGGCTGCACCGCACCTGGGCGTGCCAACAATGCGACGCCGTCATCTACTGGCCGCCGATCAGCGCAGCATGCGACCACGCCCGGACGGCGTGGCACTAGCCTCGTTCGGCACCACTCGGCCACACGATGTCCACCGGCACACCGAGCTGTCGTGCAAGGGCGACCACTGTGCCGGTCCCTGCACGCTGTGCGTCTTGCCCGTCCCATACTGCGATCATTCGATCAGCCTCCAGTAGAGCGGCATTCGCCGCCTCGTACGCTTCGTGGCCCGCAGTGTCGAAATCCATCACCCGCACGTTCGTTGCACGCGCAATCAACGCGTCGAACTGTTCGGCGTGATCGGGCTTCACCTTCGTCTGGCGATAGTCCCGCGACGGCAGTATCACTTCCAGCTGCCCGCCGGCGTCGAGGACCGCAGTTGCGAACACACTGTCGGCGCCGCGCGCGATGCAGGACATGCCAACCAGATCCGGTGTGTCCGTGATCAACTCTGCGATAGCAGTGCGCACGAGCTCGGCCGTAGCTGGGGTGATGTTCATGTGTCCAGTGACGCTGATCCTCATGTCCTCATCATGCCGGGGACGGCAAGAGTGGGTGCAGCACGTCGAGCAGTTCTCTGGCAGGGCGGCTGGCGCTAGATTCCTCGGCCCGTCGGTAAACCTCAGCGACCTTTGCTTGCACGCGATGCGAGCTGGTTTTGCCGACGTCGTTGACGGCGGCCTCACCAAGGCGTTTCGCTTCTGCGTATTCGCCTTGGATAAGGCGGGCTTCAGCGATGCCGAGTCGGTCGAGCGCGCTTGAGCGCCAGCGCTCGGGGCGGCGTTGGGAGATCGCGGCGGTAATCGCTTCGGCAGCTTCGTCGGCGATAGCGGATTCGGTTCGGGCAAGTTCGAGAAGGCGCCTGCCGAGGGTTCCAGACAGTTCGGCGGCGTCGAAGTACTGCAACCAGTAAGGGTCGTCGACGGGGCGGGCATCGGTGAACGCGGCGCGGGCGTTGTCGGCGGCTCGATGGAACGCGGTTGGGCGGCCGAGTTTGGCGAAAGCCCATGCTTCCCGGGTGTGCAGGAGCGCACGGGTAGTTGGTGTGATCGAGCCGCCCACAAGATCCTGCGCAAGACGGACCAGCTCCAGGGCGTCATTCGCGCGGGCATGCGTGTAGGTGATTCGGTCGACGCCGTGGCCTTCGGGTTCGAGCGTGAGCATTTGACGGGCGAGCCCAGCCAACCCGTTGGCGAACAGGGCTGCATCGCCAGCTTCTCGTGCGGATCGGATCGACAGCATGTAATAGCCCTGCGCGGTGTGCTGGTCACCGGAGTCCCAGGACATAGTGGCTGCGGTTTCGGCGAGCAGTGCCCGAATGTGGCCGAGGCGTTGACGAACTGCCTGGTTGGTGGACGCGGCGATCATGTCGTTCACTTCTGAGAGCTGGCCGACGACAGCTTTGCGACGCAGCCCGCCACCGAACTTGTCGTCCCATTCCCGGAACAGGCGGGCGGCGTTTTCGAGTTCGTCGAGTTCTTGAGTGCCGCTGCCGGTGATGATCGGCGCGGGAGTGTTGGTGCCGCGTTGTCGCCGCAACCAGCGTTCGAGTGGTTCGAGCAGGTAGGTGCCGACGACGACCCCGAACAGGGTTGTCGTGGCTTCGCGGCGATCCACGAGGAGGTCCTTCCGTGCGAGGTCGTCGGCGATGTCCTCGCACGACGACTTCCAGATCGCCGGATCAGGGTCGACCTCGAGTGCGCCTGGCGCGACCGCCCGCCGGGTTTGTAGTTCGTTGAACAGTGCCCGCTCTGCTGGGGTCGCGGAGGCAAGCACAACGTTCATCTGGTCAGCGTGTTCAGGGCTGAGCGTTATCGTTTCGCCGCGTTTGCACCATTTTTTGGCGGTATTGATGTGGATGCGCGCGCGGACAGCGAACCGTTCGTGTGACAGGTCCAATGCGGTGCGTAGATCGGCCGCGTCGGCTCCGGTCCACTTCTTCATAGTCGACTCCTGCACCTGAGGAAAAGGGTTCATGTACCAGCGTGTACCGAGCGTGTACCGGAACAGGTTCCGCGCGTACTTACGTGGACTTCCGGGTGGACTCGTGTCACGCCAGGGTTGGAAGTGCAGGCGACGTCAGTTCGACCGTCATCACTGACGTCGCCCGCGTTCCAATCTGCTACCTCTCACTCTAGGTGGTCCAATGCTGGCCGACCGCATAACTTTTCGTTCAAGTTCAGATCCGTCACTGCTTATTTGCACGGTCGATCCTGGCGAGTTGACTGCCGCACAGGCTCATCGTGCGATGCAGGTGCATTTGGAATGCGATGTAGCGACGTGTCGGTGCCGTCGCCGTGCCCGCACCACCCTGGTCGAACTGAAGCGCATGGTGTTGGATGCTCGCGCCCACCAGGTCGTGACGTGATGACGTTGACCCGGTGTCAGAACTGGATATTGCAGAGTCTGTGCACGGCAGCGGGCACGAAACCGGTGACCGCCGCTGACCTCGCTGGACGGTTGGGGCACAACACGGCACGCACCGAGGAGTACCTCGGGCAGCTCGCCGACATGGGTCTCGCCTGTGCGCAACCGGGCGCCGCGGGTACGAGGTGGCGGCCGTCGAAGGCTGGGCAGGCGATCGGCACTGTGCTGTGACCAGTGAGGCCGTGCCCGACGGGATCGCGATCGGCTACCTCCGTGCCGATGTATCGGGCGACTCGTTCGACCTGCATAAGGCGGCGATCGAGCGCCTGGCCCGCCAGTGGGGGTACGCCCTGAAGGAGATCGTTCCGGCTGACGAGCACACCCCTGAACCCATCGAATACCTGAAAGCCATCGCTCGCGTCTCCAAGGCGGACGCAGTGTTCACCCTGTCCGCCCGTCATTTCGACGGTTGCACCGTCCCGGCTGACCTGATCGCGGTTTGCGACGTCATCACGGTTGCAGACAAACAAACGTTCGCGCGACAAATCCCGTCGCCGTTCGGCGCCCAAAGCGGCACCACACTACACATGGAGACGAAGTGACTAGGTCCCTCGCACACTGCGGCAACTCCAATGCCAGCGGCGGTGCCCAGTTCCAGGGTTTCGAGGGTTTGTACGGCAAGAGCCCCCGCGATAGCGGGCTGCACGCCGTGAACGGCTCGGGCGACGTGCAGTAGCCCGTCCCGCAGCTCCCCCGGTGCTTCCGTCACACGAATGCCGGGGTGATAGTGGCCCCCGAGACCTATCCCACCCCTGGCTCGGGGGTTGCTGCCTCTATCCCCGAACACAATCCCGGTGGATACGATGATCCAAGCACGAACCGACCTCGCCACCACTCGCGAAAGGTTCACCCCGTGGGCGAAGACCGACCCTACTCAGAAATCGAACTACGCCGCCTGGCGAAACAACAGCGTTCGCCGGAGTTCCGGGCGTGGCTGGACCGAGAGCCGGAAGATCTCGCCCAGCTCGTCATCTTGGTCCCGGCCCTGGCCGAACTGGACGACCCGTGGACGGTGCCCGGTCTCGCCGCGATCGAAGACGCCGCGATGGCCCGCTTTCCGAACCCTGGCCCCACCGCCACCGACGAGGAGATGGCGTACCTCGCACTGTGCGCCCGCGGCATCGGGCACACCTACCTACACAGTTTCGGCCCAGGTAAGTGGGTGTGGGTCAAAATCCTCGAGGGCAACCCGATCGGGCCTGCTCTGGAACTGCCAGGCCACGAGTTCTGGTTCGATCCCGGAGAGTCTATCCGCGACATCATCTTTGACCGGCGACCCGGCTGGTTGGCTGAGCAATCGAGGATTCTCGCGGACTGGACCCGCACCCACACCGTGCTCACCGGTTAAACCTGCTCGTTGGGGTCGGTCGTGACCGGCCCCAACGCTGCGGATGACGGGCGTGACATCGTCCCCCGCACGGACCGAGGTCTGACCGAGGCTGGTGACGCGGGGCACCGCGCCTACGTCGAGGCCAAGCTTGCCGAGGCCGCGACGCAGACCAGCCAGATTCGTTCGCCGCAGCATTGGCAGCGTCAAGTCGAGCAATTCGGTGACCAGAAGCTGTTGCACGACATGCTCGCCTACGGGTACCAGAAGCTGCAGGGCCGCACCACGCAAGCTGGTTGGCGGCACGAGGTTGAGCGCCCGACTCCGCTGGGGTTACGTCGACACGACGCTGCGATGGTCAGTGAGCGTGTTGGCCAGCAACTCGTTCGCACGACGACTGAGTTCAAGGCCGGTTCGGTCAACCAGAAGGACGGCCTGAAACAGCTCGCCAAAGAACGCTATCTGTTGGCGAGCAGGCGGACGAAGGACCGCAGCGAGTACGTCATCCGCGCCGAGCGGCCTCCGCACCCGGAGGTGATGAAGGAGGCGCGGCGGCTCGAGAAGGATTTTCCCGGCCGGTTTGTGGTTGTGGAGTTGTCGGAGCCGCAGTTCGAGCGGGCGGTGGAAGCTGGGCGGCCGGTTGTCGAGAAGCAGTTGACGCTCAAGCTCGGCCATTTGGTCGAGAAGCTCCGCAACGCACCGGAATTGAAGACAGCGCCGCGCGCGCTCGAGGGTTTCGTTCGGGAGATAGAGAAGGCGAAGGAGCAGGGCCGGCCGATTGACCTGGAAGTCTTCGCGGGCGCACAGATCGAGCTGGCGTCGCTGATCGAGGTCGACAAGCAGGTCACCCGTGAGCAGGACAAGATCGCCCGCGAAGCCGCCCAATTGCGCCTGAAAGAGGCGCAAATCGTTGAACGAGTTCAAGCTCAGCAACGCGCGGAGCGTGAGCAGCAGTTGTTGAAGCTCCTCGAGAAGGTCGACCGGGAAGTCGTGATCGCCGCGGTGAAGGAAGCCCGTACCTTGGCGCCGCCTGCGAAGGGGTTGGGTCTCGCTGTGGAGCCGGGGATGGATCCGGAGCTGGCGGCCATGATGCAGCAGATGCATGGTGTGATCGCGAGCCAGGGTTTGGAGGCGAAACAGATTGAGATGCTGGAGTATCTGCCGATGCCAACACCCCGGCATCGTGAGCTGGCGGGGTTGGTGCTGGCTCAGCAGGCCGAGCAACCGGGGAGGTCGGTAGCGGAGGCTGTTGCGGCGGCAGAGGAGAAGCTGCAGGAACGCGAGGTGAAGGAGATTGAGCAAGCGAAAGCAGTTGAGGCGCGGCAGGTTCGAGAGCGTGAAAACCGCGAGCTGATGGTCCGCATGGTCGAAGCCCACAACCAACGGTTGGAGCAGGTCGCGCTTGAGCAGGGGCAACGGGTCACCGGCGACCGGTTACAGGATTCGAACTACAGAGACAACGTGAAGTCGGCTGCGGAGTCGATGCGGTTGGATGCGCAGCGCCTTCTCGAGACCGGTGTGGATTCGAAAGTGGTTGACGCCATCGCCCGCGGGATGGTCCGTGCCGACGAAAAGGCTCATGCGCTCGTCGTCGAGATCGACGGAGAGCAGCGGTGGGTGGACCAGCACAGCCAAGAGGCTGCCGTCGCAAAACAGCTCCGCGGGGTGTTCGACGGCAAGGAACTGACCGCACTCCAAGCCATCCAATTGACCTTCAAGGGGCAACCTGATCTCGGCGTGCAGCGATCGAAGGAAGCGTTGCGAGAGCAGACCGAGAAACAGAAGGAGTTGGCTCGTGAGCTGGAGCTAGAACCGAAGTCACGGTCCCGGGAGAGTCCATCGAAGGGACTCGAGCTGGGCATCGAAGGCCCCGGACTGTGATCGAGCGCGATGGGCCGTTGTACGGTTCACGAGTGGTAAGCGATCCCGACTGCGCGTAGGGCCTGCGCGGCCGAGGTGATGTCATGGCCGAAAACATCGGCGGTGATGTGGGTGAGCACCAGCCATGTCGGGGGCGGTAGCGCGTGGGTCAACGGCGCGTGATCGTTGAGTTCGGCAGTGCCGGAAAGTATCCACGCTATCGGCGCCGACATGTCGAAGGTCGCGGCAACGGCCTCGACTACGGCGACGGTGTCGGTGAGGTCGACTTCGGCCGTGCGGGCGCGGTGCCCCGCCATCAGGGCAAGGGCGTGGCTGGCCGCGAGCTGGTCGTTGTCGATGTAGAGCGTGCGCGCGCTGCTGGTGTGCTCTTCTGCGATGTCGTGGATATTCGGGGTGTGTGGGAACCCGCACCCGAGTTCGGCGAACTGGGCGATCTGGTGGTGGTTCAGGAGATGGGAGACGGCGCGGCGGGCGAATCGGCGGGATTCGGTGATCGCGGGCGTGATCTTGTTGCCCGCAAGTCTTCCGGCGATCACGTCATCGACGGGGTAGTAGTCCTTGCCGCCGAGCAGGGCGGAGTGAATGCGAGCGCTGTTGGGGATGGACTGGTCCAACATGACGCGTGTGGAGAAAGGGAACGGAACCCGCAATTGAGTAGCTGGGAATCGCCAAACCGTTCCTGGTGCTGGGCTCGTCGTCGGTCCTTTCGTGGTCCGGTATCCGCTGATCCCCTGAGCCGTTGGCCCCCGCCACCTCGATCCAGATGGCGGGGCGTACGGCACGATGGGCCCATCACCCGGCCAGACCAGAGGACCCCGACCATGTCCGCCACCGACAAAACCGTCCCACGGCGACCGTTGAGCGCGTGGTGGGGTGTCGGTGCAGGATTTGTGCTCGCGGTGTTCGTGCTCGTCCCGGCTGTCATTTGCCTCCGGCGATACCTCGACGTCCCCGAACTTTCGGCTGTCCCGAGCCACCTACGAGAACGCCCACCGGACGTGCATCCCGCCTACTGGCTGACCTGGATGTTCGTCTTCACCACCATGCTCGTTCCCGGACCGATGCTGGCATTGTGGTCGACCACTCGCCGTGCTGGGATCGGTTACGCGATCACCGCAGCAGTGATTGGCGGGTCGCTCATGGCAATGACCATGAGTTTCGAACTGGGCGGCTTCGCACCCAGCTGACCGGCCGTATGCAGCAGACATCCGTGCTGGGCATGTCCCGGCGTGGTCGCTTCCGTCGTGTGTGTCACCAATCGATGCCGAGCTCGGTGTCGCGTCCTGGCGTCGTCGGGAGTGGTCGGGTGTCAGCGGCGTGGGTGAGTTGGTGTTCGATGTCGAGGCCGGCGCGGGCGGCGCGTCGACGTTGGTGGCGATGATGGGCCAGGTGGGGCGAATATGTTGCTGCCGGACATCGACGGACCCTGGACTCAGGTCGTCACACCGGCGGACACGGAATCGGAGGCGAAACAGTCCGTGCTGCTGGCAACGCCGGAGGGGGAACGCGGGCGACGGCTCGACACCCACCGGGAGAGCTGTGCGGGGTAATGCGCCGACGTGCGGAAACACGTGCCTTGTTCGAGACGCGAGCGCGAGCTTGCCATCCGTGACGAGGTAGGCTCGGGGCGTCGCCGGTGAGGGATGCGGGCGATGTGCCGCGGGTGAGCGGCTGCGTCGGAAGTAGGAAGATGTGAAGGGCACCGAGGGCAACTCCGGTTCGAGCGAACGCGAGGCGGCGAAAGTCGTCCGGCTGCCCAGACGGCCGCGACACAGTCCGCAGGATGTCAACGATCCGCGCCGCCGGCCCTGGTACTCACCGCCCGTCTACGACCCGGCGCCCACCCGCCCGGTCACCCGCGCGGAGTTACAAGCCGAGACCGGAACGTGGTCGGCCGACGTAGAGCCGCAGCATCCGAGCGACGGTAGCCCCGCACACGAGGCCGATGTCATCGACCTCGCGGCGTCGCGGCGGAAGCGGGGCGGTGATTCGCCTCGCGGCATCCGGCCGAAGATGATGCCACGTCGCGTCGGGTCCGGCGAGCGAAAGCAAACCGTCGCCGACACCTCACCGCTGCCGAGAACTGATCGGTAACAGATCGCAGGAGTATTCGGGTTCCGCCTGGTGCTCCAGTGATGCCGCGCCGGCCCGAAATCGTTAGCACAGCTAGATAAGTCACGAAAATGCAATCCTCGGGTACGATCACCGCGGGGGAGCGCGAGATGTCCGATGGTCTGCTTAGTATGTCGCAGGCGACGGCAGCTTCGGCTGCCTCACCAAGCGAATTACGACCATCTCCAGGGGATGAACCTTGATCGACATCACACCGCACCGCACCCCGCGTCGCCGGTCCGCCGTGACCGCGGTCGTCGCGGCCGCCGCACTGTGCGCCGCCCTCGTCACCGGCTGCTCGACCGACGACTCGACCACCACCGCGGCTCCGCCGACCGGCGCACTGCCCGACGGCGCGCAGATCGTGAAGGAGTCGGCCAAGACCACCCAGACCCTGCGCACCGTCCACCTGGACATCGACGTGAAGAACCTGCCCGACCTGCCGGTGGAAACCGTCTCGGCCGACGTCACCAACGAGACCCAGGGCACGGGCGCCGCGATGGGTGAGGCGAAGGTCAAGATCAAGCCCGAGGACCCGTTCACCGAGGCGAAATTCCTTGTGGTGGACAAGGTTCTCTACACCGAGGTCAGCGGTCGCTACGTGCCCGCCGGTCCGGCCGAGAAGGTCTACGACCCGGGCGTCATCCTGGACAAGGACAAGGGCATCGCGAACGTGATCGCCAACATCCAGAACCCCAAGGCCGAGGCCCGCGAGGTCATCGACGGCATCAACACCGTCAAGGTCAGCGGCACCATCGACGCCGCGGTGATCGACCCCATTGTGCCCCGCATCGGCCAGAACGCCGGCACCATGCCGATCACCGTGTGGATCCAGGACGTCGCCCCGCCCGCCTCGGATTCGACCAAGCCCTCGGAGGCCGCCTCCACCGGTGAGGGCCCGAATCTGGTTCAAGCCGTGGTGAAGAAGGACCAGGGCGAGGTCACCGTCGGCCTGTCGAACTGGGCCAAGCCGGTGAACATCGTCAAGCCCGCGGGCTGATCCTCACCCGCACACGCACCCGACAGCCCACACCGGTCCGGGATCGCGGAATCCGGCACACCGTGCCGCTCCGCCGACCCGGACCGGTGTGTCGTTGGGTCGGCCCATAAGAGAACTTTCAGCGAGATGCAAGGCGCCGCAAGGACTATACGTGTCGGGACGCTGGTCGGCAGGCACACGCATCGACCGCCGTTCGGACACGAAGGAAGCACTGATGACGATCGATGATCGACCTGATGAACAGGAGCGCGAGCTCCCGCCACCACCCGGCCCCGGAGGGCGACCGCCCGTCAACAACGTGTGGGTGTATAACGGCAAAGCCTACGACCTGAGCGAGTGGATCTCCAAGCATCCGGGCGGTGAATTCTTCATCGGCCGAACGAAAAACCGCGACATCACCTCGATCATCGGTTCCTACCATCGTGATCCGGAAAAAATCGCGCGAATGATCGAGCGTTACAGCCTCAATCGTAATGCCACGCCCGAGGACATCCACCCGAAGAACAATGCCCCGGACTTCCTCTTCAAAGAGGGTTTCAACAGCTGGGACGACACCCCGAAGTACAAGTTCGACGACAAGAACGACCTGCTGCACGCGGTGAAGGCCCGGATCAAGGAACCGGAGCTGGCCGCGCGGTTGAAGCGCATGGATCGCGCGTTCGACATCGTGGTCGCGTTCCTGATCTTCGCCTACTTCGCGGTGCAGGGCCTTCGGCTCTACGACACCAGCTGGATGCCGCTGCCGGTCTTCGTGATCGCGATGGTGCTGCTGCGCAGTTCGCTGGCCGGCTTCGGCCACTACGCGATCCATCGTGCGCAGAAGGGCTGGAACAAGTACGCGGTGAACGCCTTCGACATGAACTATGTCGCACTGTCTTTCGTCACCGCCGACGGCCACGCCCTGCTGCACCACCCGCACACCCAGAGTGAAGTCGACATCAAGAAGAACGTCTTCACCATGATGATGCAGGTCCCCCGCCTGTACCGGGTGCCGATCCACACCGTGCACAAATTCGGGCATCTGTTGACAGGCATGATCATTCGCCTGCTCGATGTCTGCCGACTTACTCGCAAGGTCGGCATCAAGGACATGTACGGCACCTGGCGTGGTGCGCTGCCGCACTTCATCGGATCGTTCGGCATGCGGTTCCTGCTGGTCGCCGAGTTCGTCGCCTTCGCCGTCGCGGGCGACTTGCTCGCCTGGACACTGCAATTCGTGATCACCCTGTGGATCAGCACCTTCATGGTCGTCGCCAGCCACGACTTCGAGGTGCCGACCGAGGAACTGCACACCGAGACCGAGGACTGGGGTGTCAACCAGCTCGAGCAGGCCTACGACCTGACCGTAGTGGGCAACAAGTACGTCGACTGCTTCCTGTCGGCGGGCTTGAGCTCGCATCGCGTCCATCACGTTCTGCCGTTCCAGCGCAGCGGTTTCGCCAATATCGCCACCGAGGACGTGGTGCGTGAGGAAGCCGCGAAGTTCGGGGTGGAATGGCTGCCCGCCAAGAGCTTCTTCGGTGATCGTCTCCCCAAGCTGTGCCGGACCTACCTGCTCGCGCCCTCGGACGAGGCCAAGCAGAACCGGTGGGGACTGGTGCGCGAACACTGCGCACCCACAGCGCTGAAGACCTGCGTCACCTACACGGTGCAGGGCTTCACCGGCATCGGAACCGTCTGACCCGGCCGCTGCCCGTTACCACTGTCTCGAAAGGAATTGTGCCCGTGTCTGTTTCCATTGATGAAGGTGTGCGTCGACCACGCGGTCCGCTGAAGACGGCCGACGTCGATCGCGGGCACGACCTGCTACCGCCCACGCCACCGACCACCGTCGGGGTGATCGAGGCCGTGGCCACCGGTTCGCCGCAGCGGGTGGTCGAGCAGGCCGTCAACGCCGGACGGGTCGCGGAGCTGTTCTCCGATCCCGTGCAGCGCCAGCGCATTCCACGGATCTACGAGAAGACGCGGATCGACACCCGACATCTGGCGATCGATCCACTCGCTCCCGATTTCCTCGAGTTCAGCAGGCGCCCCGGCACCATCCGGGAGCGAATGAATCTGTTCTTCGAGCACGCCGCACCGCTCGCGGTGGACGTGGCCCGCCGGGCGGTGGCCGGTTTGGCGAACCCGGCCGAGGAGATCGGTCAGCTGATCTTCGTGACCAGCACCGGATTCATCGCCCCGGGCGTCGATGTCGCGGTCGTCAAGGAACTCGGCCTCTCGCCGACGGTCAACCGGATGATCGTGAACTTCATGGGCTGCGCCGCCGCGATGAACGGCATCCGGACCGCCGTCGACTTCGTGCGGGCACATCCGGACAAGAAGTCGATGGTGCTGTGCATCGAATTGAGTTCGGTCAACGCGGTTTTCGACGACGACGTCAACGACGTGATCACCCACAGCCTCTTCGGCGACGGGTGCGGTGCGGTGGTGATCGGCGCCAATCAGGTGCATCAGCCGCTGGCGCCCGGCAGCGTCGTGATCCGCGACAGCTTCAGCCACCTGTTCGACGACGCCGAGGACGGCATCGTGCTCGGTGTGAAGGACGCGGGCATCACCTGCGAGCTCGCGGCGAGCTTGCCCGACTACATCTACCGTGGCGTCGATCCGGTGGTGTCGCAGGTGCTGGCCCGCAACGGGCTCGGCAAGGCCGATGTCGACCTCTGGGCGATCCACCCGGGTGGTCCGCGCATCATCGAGGAGTCGGCGCGTTCGCTCGGTATCGCGCCGGAATCGGCCGCGCCCAGCTGGGCCGTGCTCGCCGAGCACGGCAACATGCTGAGTGTGTCGCTGATCTTCGTGCTCGAGCGCATGATCCGCGAATCCGATTCGGCGGCACCGATTTCCACCGGCGTGGCGTTCTCGTTCGCGCCCGGTGTCACCCTCGAGGGCATCGTGTTCGATGTCATCCGCAGCTGAGAGTCCATCATGCAATTGCTCCGTTTTCTCGCCGCGCTGTCGCCGGCCAGGATCGCGGCCGTGGTGGTCGCGGGCCTGATCTGTGGCGCCGCCAACACCTATCTGGTGACGTTGATCAACGCGGCGGTGTCGCCGAAACCGCCCCCGGACGACCTGATCGCCCGGTTCGTGCTGACCGGCCTGGTGATCCTGGTCAGTGGCGTGCTCTCGCAGGTGCTGCTGATCCGGCTGTCGCAGGACGCCATCTACCGGTTGCGCAGCGATCTGAGCTCCGGGATCGTCGCCGCTCCGTTGGAACACCTGGAACGGCTCGGTATGCATCGTCTGATGGCGACGCTCACCGAGGACGTGCGTTCGCTGTCGCAGGCGGTCACCGCCATTCCGGCGATCTGCGTCGACGTGGCGACCATCGTGGGTTGCTTCGTGTTCCTGGCAGTGGTGTCGGGGCCGATCTTCGCCGTCACCGTGGCCGGTACGCTGGTCGGGATCGCCTGTGTCGAAATGGTTCTCAAGCGGGTGCGCGGGATCTACCGTGAGGCTCGGGAGAACGAGGACGCACTGCTGCGCTCCTTCCAGGCCGTCACGCTCGGTATCAAGGAACTCAAACTCCACCGTGGTCGCCGCCGCGATTTCATGGACCGGCATCTGCTCGGTTCGGCGGGCACCTTGCGCGACCAGAACACCGATGCCGGGTCGAAGTTCTCCTTCGCACAGGGTTTCGGTCAGGCGTTGCAGCTGGCCACCATGGCGCTGATCCTGTTCGTCCTCGCCGCGGCGCTGGATCTGCCGCGCGAGACGATGTTCGGGTACGTGCTGGTCACCACGTTCCTCGCGATGCCGATGCAGAACTTCATGCACCGCATTCCCGATCTGCTGCGCGGTGACGTGGCGCTGGCCAAGATCCGGGCGATGAACCTGTCGATGACGACGATGCACAACGAGGACGAACTGCCCTACGTCGAGCGTCCGCCGGTGGGACAGGCCAAGCTCGAATTGTCGGACGTGACCTACGTGTACCGCTCCGAGGCGCCGTCGCCGGTGCCACCGCCGCCCGGCACACACCCGGGCGGGATGCCGACGCATCCGCCGCGCCCCGGTGTTCCGCCGCGCGGGGGCAACGGGCATCCCGGTGGTCCGCATCCGGCGCATCCCGGCGCGCGGCCCTCGGCCGGTCCCGATGTGAACGGCAAGAACTGGGTCGACCACGGCGCCACCGATGTGCGGCCGGTGCCCTTGGGTCCGCCGCCCGGCCTCGACGAGCCCGGTGAGGGCGGCTTCCGGCTCGGGCCGATCGACCTGGTCTTCGAGCCGGGCCAGATCACCTTCATCGTAGGCGGAAACGGCAGCGGGAAGTCGACGCTCGCCAAGATCATCACCGGTCTGTATGTGCCGCGCACGGGGTCGTTGTCGCTCAACGGGGAGAGGATCGACCACGACAACATCGAATGGTTCCGGCAGAACTCGTCGGCGGTGTTCACCGATTTCCATCTGTTCGAGGACTATCTGGGCTTCGACCGGCCGGGAATCGATGCCGAGGTGCGGCGATACCTGGAGGAGCTGCAGATCGCGCACAAGGTGAGTGTGGAGGGCGGGCGCCTGTCGACCGTCGACCTGTCCCAGGGGCAGCGCAAACGTCTGGCACTGCTCACCGCTCTGCTCGAGGACCGGCAGATCTATGTGTTCGACGAGTGGGCCGCCGATCAGGAGCCCAGGTTCCGTGAGGTGTTCTACCGGGAGATCCTCACCGATCTGAAACAGCGCGGCAAGACCGTCATCGTGATCACCCACGACGACCGGTACTTCGACTGCGCCGATCAGCTGGTGAAGCTCGACTTCGGGTTGGTCGCGGCGTAATCGCCTGTGCCCCGGTCGATTCGTCGATCGGGGCACAGTTGTGTCCGGGTTCAGGCGATCTCGCGGTGCGCGGTGACGACCCGTCGCATGGGCGGGCGGTCGACCAGACTGACCTCCGAAGGTGTGCGGCGCCAGCCCGTTTCGCAGGGCAGGAACTGGACCAGACCGATGCCGGAGTCGCGGATGCCGAGGCGGTCGAGCAGGGTGGCGACCACCTGACGGCTCATCACCGCCAGTTCGTGGGTCGGGCGGTTGCGGTGCACACGGACGCCGAGGTCGACCTGGGCGATGGCGGACAGGCCGTGGCGTTGCCAGCAGTCGAGCAGGATCCCGATCTCGGCGCCGTATCCGCCCGCCAGGGGGACATCGCCGAGGAAGGCCCGGGTGACGGCGTATTCGCCGCCCAGGGGTTGCACGATCTCGGCCAGGGCGGGTGCCAGCGCGGTGAGCAGGGGTCGCGCGACCAGCTGGGTGACGCGGCCGCCGCCGTCGGCGTCCAGTTGCGTGCCGGTGGTGATCGGCCGCCGGTAGAAGCCCTTCACCAGCGTGATGCCGGGTTCGGTGAGCAGTGGGGTCAGCAGGGCAGGCACGAACAGCGGATCAGGTGCCACGAGGTCGGCGTCGAGGTAGACCAGCAGGTCGCCGGTGGCCACTGCGAGCGACCGCCACACCACCTCGCCTTTGCCGGGCCTGGGCGGCACTCCCGGCATCGCCTCTTCGAGGGTGTAGGCGGCCGCGCCCGCCGCCCGCGCCCGGGCGACGGTGCGATCGGTCGAGCCGGCGTCGAGCACGATCAGTTCGTCGATCAGACCACCGAGCAGTGGTCGCACCGACGCCACGACCCCGGCCACGGTGTCCTCGTCGTCCAGGGCGGGGACAACCACCGAGACCCGGCGACCCGACTTGCGGTCGATGAGCTCACGGACGTCCATATCGATCAGTGAACGTCAGCGACCGCGCGCCTGCCAGCGATGCGGCGACATCTTGTGACCGGAGCCAACGGTGAGGTCGGAGTAGCTGGTGAAAAGGACAGCGCGGCGCCGCGGACCGGTACGGTTGGACTGTTCGCCGTCGACGGCGACGACCGGCGAGTGGAGGAGCGGACGTCATGAGTGCGACGGTGGTCGAAGTGGCGAAGGGATCGAAGACCGATCTCATCGACGGACGCTACACCGTCCGCCTGGATCTCGACGGTCCCGCGGGCGCGGTCGACGTGTCCGCGGTCCTGGTGACCGCCGACGGGACAGTGCGCTCCGACGCCGACTTCGTCTTCTTCAACAACCCGTCCGCTTCCGGTGTCCAGCTCGAATCGGATGCTGTTGTCTCCGTCGACCTTTCGGCGATTCCGGCCGATATCCACCGGGTAGTCGTCGCGGGAAGTACCGAGGCACAGGGCATCCGGTTCGGTGAGGTGGCGGGGCTGCGGGTGTCGGTGAACGGTAGTGGGCAGGCGCTGAGCTTCACGCCCGCCGGACTCGATTCCGAGACCGTCCTGCAGGCGGTCGCACTGTACCGGCGGGGGAGTGGGTGGCGGCTGGACGCGATCGGCCAGGGCTACAGCGCGGGTCTGGCGGCCTTCGCGACCGAGCACGGGATCACGGTCGACGAGGAGGCGGTGGAGGAGTCCGCGCCCGCGCTCACCTCACCGCAACCTGTTGTGGCGCAGCAGAACCCGACCATCGATCTACGCAAGGTCGATGTGGTGCTCACCAAGGATTCGCCGGACAAGCGGGCCACGATCGATCTTCGCAAGGGCGGTGCGGGCCATGTTCTCACCGTCGGCCTCGAATGGGACGGTCGCGGCGCGAAATACGACACCAACGGCAAGCCGACCGAATTCGGCACCGGCGACCTGGACGTGTACTTCTTCTGCCGCAACGAACTCACCGGCGACTATGTCGTGGTCAGCGGTGAGAAGGGGCACCAGGGCGATCTGAACGTCTGGCCGCACATCCACCACCAGGGCGACAGCCGGGGCCCCGGAGCCGGTGGCATGCCCGCCACCGAACAGGTGGTCGTGCGTCCCACCGAGAACGGTGACCTGCTGCTCAACGTGTACCAGTCCGTCGACAACGGTGCGGGTGCCATCGATACCTTCGGCCGCCCGCGAGTCCGGGTGCGCTACGGACGCCCCGGACCCGACGGACTGCCCGGTCCCGACGCGGATCAGATCACCGTCGTCATCGGCAACGGCAAGAACTCCTTCTGGGCGACCGTCGCCCACATCGACGTCCGCGACGGCATCCTCACCGTCGACGGAACCACCAGGTACAGCCGGGCTTTCAGCGAACGTATGCCCGTCCTCGATACCGAGGGAACCTGGGTCCGCGCCGCCAAGAACGGCCCCGTCGGCCGCAGCAAATCCGGCAACGGCCTCGGCCTCAGCCGCTACGAAGGTCAGTGCCCCGCACCGCGCTGACCTGTCCGGTAGTCCCGCCGGAGACCTCCACGCGGGTGGGCCGTCGGCGTTTTCGCTGGTGAGTCGTAGGCTTGGGCCATGGCATCCGACACCGAATCATCGTTCGATATCAAGCCCCGCTCGCGCGATGTCACCGACGGGCTCGAGAAGACCGCCGCCCGCGGCATGCTCCGCGCGGTCGGCATGGGGGACGAGGACTGGGTGAAGCCCCAGATCGGGGTGGCGTCGAGCTGGAACGAGATCACCCCGTGCAATCTGTCGCTCGACCGGCTGGCCGACGCGGTGAAGGAAGGCGTGCACGCGGGCGGTGGGTACCCGCTCGAATTCGGGACCATCTCGGTGTCCGACGGTATCTCGATGGGTCATGAGGGCATGCACTTCTCGCTGGTCAGCCGCGAGATCATCGCGGATTCCGTCGAGACGGTCATGATGGCCGAACGCCTCGACGGGTCGGTGCTGCTCGCCGGGTGCGACAAGAGCCTGCCCGGCATGCTGATGGCGGCGGCCCGGCTCGACCTGGCCAGCGTGTTCCTCTACGCGGGATCGACGCTGCCGGGCAACCTCGACGGTAAGGACGTCACCATCATCGACGCCTTCGAAGCCGTCGGCGCCTGCATCAAGGGCCTCATCAGCCGCGAAGAGGTCGACCGTATCGAGCGCGCGATCTGCCCGGGCGAAGGCGCGTGCGGCGGCATGTACACCGCCAACACGATGGCCTCGGCGGCCGAAGCGCTCGGCATGAGCCTGCCGGGGTCGGCGGCGCCGCCCGCTCCCGACCGCCGGCGCGACGTCTACGCGCACCGGTCCGGGGAGGCCGTCGTCGAGCTGCTGCGCAAGGGGATCACCGCGCGCGACATCATGACCATGCCTGCCTTCGAGAACGCCATCACCGTGGTCATGGCGCTCGGCGGGTCGACCAACGCGGTGCTGCACCTGCTGGCGATCGCGCGTGAGGCCGGGGTGGACCTCACCCTCGCCGACTTCAACCGGGTCGGTGACAAGGTGCCACATCTGGCCGACCTGAAACCGTTCGGCCGCTACGTGATGACCGATGTGGACCGGGTGGGCGGTATCCCCGTCGTGATGAAGGCGCTGCTCGACGCGGGGCTGCTGCACGGCGACGTCATGACCGTCACCGGCAAGACCATGGCCGAGAACCTCGCCGACATCGAGCTCGGTCTCGACGGCGACGTCATCCGTCCGCTCGACCGTCCCATCCACCGATCCGGCGGGCTCACCATCCTGCACGGCACGCTGGCGCCCGAAGGGGCCGTGGTGAAGAGCGCGGGCTTCGACTCCGATGTGTTCGCCGGGACGGCAAGGGTGTTCGACGGGGAACGCGCCGCGATGGACGCGCTGGAGAACGGCAGCATCGTGGCCGGTGATGTGGTGGTCATCCGCAACGAAGGACCCAAGGGTGGGCCGGGTATGCGCGAAATGCTCGCCATCACCGGGGCGATCAAGGGTGCGGGCCTCGGCAAGGACGTCCTGCTGCTCACCGACGGCCGATTCTCCGGCGGCACAACGGGTTTGTGCGTCGGGCACGTCGCGCCGGAGGCCGTCGACGGCGGTCCGATCGCGTTCGTCCGCGACGGCGACCCGATCGTCCTCGATGTCGCCAACCGGCGCCTCGACGTGGAAATCGACCCGGCCGACCTCGCCGCCCGCAAGGTCGGCTGGGAACCCGCAGCCCCCAAATACACCTCCGGTGTCCTCGCCAAGTACCGCAAGCTGGTCAGTTCGGCGGCACAGGGAGCCGTCACGGGATGACGCCGGACGAGGTTCGCCTGCCGGCGCTGGGATTCGAGAGCCCGACCGAGCGAGACCACCACGGTCGGCCTCGTTTCGCAGGCAAACCATTTTCGTGACGCTGCCCGACGACGAACACCTGCGTGTGATGCTCCCGAGGAAGGCGTTCGTGAGGGGCGACCGGGCAGTCGACCGAGAGGTTCAGCGCGCGCCGACGATGCGCAACGCCATGTTCGCGTAGCCCTCGGCGATGTTCTCGGGGCTCCAGTCGCCGCCGTCGCGGTACCAGCGGGCGATGTCGATGCCGAGGGAGAGCAGGGCGACCGCGGCCATGCGCGCGTCGGGCACGTCGAACGCGCCGGTGGCGACTCCGCGTTCGACGAGGTCGCGGATCTCCTGGTCGATCCGGCGGCGCAGGCCCCGGATCTCCGCGTAGTGCTCGGGGGTGAGCGCGGACAGTTCGTAGTTCACGATCCGGGCCCTGGTGTGGCCGCGCACATGGTGTGCCGCGAAGTCATGGACCACGGTGCGCAGGGCCAGTGTCGGGTCGTCGGTCGACCGGATGGCGGCGCGGATTAGCTCGAGTGACTGCTCGTGCCCCGCCCGCGAGATCACGTACAGCAGTTCCTCTTTCGACTTGTGATGCACATACACCGCTGCCGGGCTCATGCCGGCGGCGGACGCGATATCGCGCGTGGTCGTACCGTTGAAGCCTTTTTCGGCGAACGCGTCGATGGCTGCCTCTAGGAGGCGTGCACGGGTGGCATCGCCTCGGGGCTCGATGGTCTCGGTCATTTCCGCGCCATTATCTCGTCTCGGAGCATCGCGGCCGGTTCCGGGCCGTGTGACGTGGCCGACACCATCGGGCCTGTCGTCAAGGGCGGCGCCCGAGTCGCAGCGGCCTGGGCTCCGGTGCCCGACCGTTTTCCCACCTTCGCACCGGGTAGGCGGTGTGCAGAGGAAAGGAGGACCCCATGCATGAGCCGAAGGAACCGTCCGGTGACCACTACGACCCCACCCAGGACCCGGATGCCGACCCGGACATGATCCAGCCACCCGACCGCCTCACCCCGCAGCCCAGTCAGGCGGAAGGGGAGGACGACGAGTCACCGTCCGAACGCGGTGGATAAGTTGCCGGACAGGAGTATTCGCGCTCAGGATCGCGAGGGAACGGGGGATTGTGGTCGGCCGCCCCCTGCTCTACCTCGATGTGGACGGGCCCCTCAACCCGTATCTCGCGAAGCCGGAGCGTCGTTTGAAAGGGTACGAGACGCACCGGATGCTGCCGCAGTCGTGGATCGCGCGGCACCGCGACGTCCCCGTGCGGCGGGTGAAGCCGTTGCGGGTGTGGCTGAACCCGGTGCAGGGCCGGATGCTGGTGGACCTCGCCGAGCATTTCGACCTGTGGTGGGCGACGACGTGGGAGCACGACGCGAACACGCATATCGCCCCGGTACTCGGCCTGCCCGAGTTGCCTGTCGCCGTGGGCGCGCACCATCCGGCCATAGGATGATCGAAAACATCTGTCGTACAGGTCGGTTCGTGAGTGAAACATCGCGGCGAGAGGCGAAGAGTTGAGTGTGGATCTCGAGGGTGCGATACGGGCGCTCCACGATGACCTGGCTGCCTGGCTCGGGAGCGAGGCGCCGGACTCGGTTTTCGACCGTTTCGCGGCAGCGCAGGATGTTTCGTTCTCCATGGTGACCACCACGGGACAGATCCTGCGCCGTGACGAATTGCTGGCTGGACTGCGAGCGGCGCGTAACGCCCAGCCGGGGTTGCGCATCACCATCAGTGAGATCGAAGTGCTGTCAGCGGACGATGCCGTGACGGTCGTGCGTTTCCTCGAATCGCACGACCACGCCGGTGTGGTCTCCCGGCGCCGCGTGCTCGCGGTTCTGCGCCCGGAGCGTGACTCGGTGCGTTGGTGGACCCTTCAGGAAACCGACGTACCCGGCTGACCCAGCCCTGGGGCTTACGTAAGCGCACCTTCATGTAGGTTGAAGCTGTCGACCTGCTGAGCTACTCTACGGGCATGCGAAAAGCTACTACAGAGCGTAGTAATCACGGTGCGACCACGGGTTTCTCGCGGCGAGCCCTGATCGGTGGGGCCGTCACGGTGGCCGGTGCGGCGACGGCTGGCGCGATGATCGGGCGGGGTGCCGAGCCGGATTCCGCCGGTGCGGTGATCGAGCCGTTCCACGGCGAACACCAGGCGGGGATCGCGACGAGTCCGCAATCGCACGCGCTGTTCCTTGCCTGCGATGTGGCGCGTCCGGACCGGGGTGCGCTGCGTGAACTGCTCACCGAATGGACCGCGGTGTCGGCCGCGCTCACGACGGGCCGACCGATGCCCGAACCGTTACGCGCCCAACCGGATACGACCGCCGAAACCGATTTCGCGACCGGGCTCCAACCGGCCCGCCTGACGATGACCTTCGGTCTCGGCGCCGCCGTGTTCGACGAGCGGTTCGGTCTCGCCGACCGCCGTCCCCGCCACCTCGGCGCGCTACCGGCCTTCGACGGCGAGGTCCTGAACCCCGCCTGGTGTGGTGGTGATCTGCTGGTGCAGATCTGCGCCGACGACTCACAGCTGGTCAGCCACGCTTTTCGAGCCTTGCGTGCGCGCATGCCCGGCCTGGCCCGGATGCGCTGGACTCAGCACGGCTTCCTCGGTCTCCCCGGCGACGGCGGTACCACGCGCAATGCCTTCGGCTTCAAAGACGGCACCGCTAATCCCCGAACCGGCACCACCGATTTCGATACCACGGTGTGGGTCGACTCGCCCACCGAACCCGGCTGGTTCCATGGCGGAACGTACCTGGTCTTCCGCAAGATCCGGATGAAAACCGCCGAGTGGGACCAACTTCCGGTCGCCCAGCAGAACCAGATCATCGGCCGGCGACGTGGTGACGGTGCCCCGCTCGGTGGCGCATCGGAATTCGACACCGTCGATCTGGCCGCCCGGGACGAGCGCGGTGAACTCGCGATCGCGCACAACGCGCATGTGCGGTTGGTGCACGACATCCCGATGCTGCGCCGCGGCTACAACTACGACTACGGATTGCTGGTCGCCAACGCTGGTGGCTCGCCCGATCCGACACCCGCCCAACCACATTCGCACGCACCGGGTACACCGGAACACAGTCACGGCGGCCACGGCCAACTCGATGTCGGACTGCTGTTCGCCGCCTATCAGAACAACCCGCCCGAGCAATTCGTGAAGGCACAGCGCGCCATGGCGAACGACCGGCTCAACCCGCTCATCCAGCACACCGGCAGCGGATTCTTCGCCATGCCGCCGGGTGCGGCGCCGGGGGAATCCGTCGCCGCGGCCCTGCTCGCTTGAACGCTCGGGTCAGTCCTGCCAACCGCTCGAGTTCATGAGGTCGTCCCAGTTCGGCAACGGAACCTGCGGATGATGCAGGCGCACGAGCTCGGCCCCCAGGCTGGCCGGAAACGCCTTCCTGGGGTCGGCGAGGATCTGCTCCTCCATGATGGCGGTGATCGCGGGAGTTCCGCCGAGCCGCGGGTAGGCGGCATGGACGACATCGGCGTAGCCGGGCGGCAGATCACCCGGTCCGCCACCGATATCGATGCCGATGCCCGTTACCGCGATCCAGATCTCGGCCGGCCTGCGCCTGCGGAAGGCCGGTGAGTCGCTGAAGCCGGAGGTGTGCGCGGCGATCGCGTCCCACACTGTCTCGACCCGGCTGTCGGTGATGCCGTGGCGCTCGAGAAACTCGGCCGCGAAATCCGCGCCGTCCACCTCGAACCGCTGATTTCCGTTGGCGATCTCGCTCAGCCCGATGTCGTGCAGCGCGCAGATCAGGTACATGGTCTCGTCGTCGTAGTCGACACCGGCCCGCAGGCCGTTCGTCGCGGCGACGGCACGGGCGAACAGATACCCGCGCAAGCTGTGATTGCGCACCGGCGTCGCCACGGCGGTGTCGATCAGTTCACGCGCTGCCTGGGCGATGGGTGTGGTCGGGAAGACCAGCGCGTCGGGCCGGGCCGACGCGATCGCGTGCGACGCGGCGAGGGCTGCCCCGGTCAACGCGGCGGCGCCGAAGGCGCTACGGCGAGTGATGTCCATGAGTACTCCGATCCTGATAACCTTCAATGCATTTGAAGGTTATCAGGATTTCTTCAATTAGGTTGAAGGAGCGGGGGTCTGGTTCCGCCAAGACGAGCCTGAAGGACATGGGTGCGCCGCCACCGCCGGACCGGCGTGCGCGCTGATCCGGCGATAGGGTGCACACAGCGTTCGTTCTTGTCGGAGTCCGGTAGGACCGTTGTGAGGAGTGATGCGCGTGCGGATCGATCTGATCGGGAAGACGGCGTTGGTCACCGGCTCCACCCAGGGCATCGGGGTGGCCATCGCGCAGGGGCTCGCCGACGCGGGCGCGCGGGTGGTGGTGAACGGACGCTCGGCCGATCGGGTGGACGCGGCTGTCGACGCCATTCGCGGCACCGGTGGGGACGCGGTCGGTGTGGCGGCCGATGTGACCACCGACGAGGGCGTCGCACGATTGCTACGTGAATTGCCCGGCGTGGATGTTCTCGTGAACAATCTCGGCATCTTCGAGGCCGTGCCCGCGCGCGAGATCACCGACGCGCAGTGGCGGTCGTTCTTCGAGGTGAACGTGCTGTCGGCCGTGCGGCTGATCCGGGCGTACCTCCCCGGCATGATCGAGCGTGGGTGGGGTCGTGCCCTGCAGATCGCCAGCGATTCCGCCGTGGTCACTCCCGCCGAGATGATCCACTACGGTGTGTCCAAGACGGCGCTGCTCGCCGTGACCCGTGGCTTCGCCAAAGACGCCGCGGGGACCGGGGTCACGGTGAATTCGGTGATCGCCGGACCCACACACACCGGCGGCGTGGAGGAATTCGTGTACCAGCTGGTCGACCGGTCGTTGCCGTGGGAGCAGGCGCAGCGGGAGTTCATGCGCGTGCATCGCCCGCAGTCGCTGATCCAGCGGCTGATCGAACCGTCGGAAATCGCGAACATGGTCGTCTACCTGAGTTCGCCGCTGGCGTCGGCGACCACCGGCGGAGCCCTGCGCGTCGACGGTGGCTACGTCGATTCGATCCTGCCGTAACGCCCCTGCCAGGCGGCTAGCCAGCCGATCTCCATGGCCGCGTCGAGAAGGTAGGTCTTGCGGATCGTGCCTTTCGGGACGTAGATCAGGTCGATCGCCAGCAACCAGCCCGCGGTGGTGAGGCCGAGCCTGCGTGCGCTCGCCAGGCCCTCGGGTGTGCGCGCTGCCGTCAGCTGTACGAGACCGTTGCCCGCCAGCAGTCCGGCGACGGTGAACTGCAACCAGCGGTCGTACTTCGAACCGAAGATCGCCTCGAAGCTGCGTCTGCTGACGAGCGGCCATACGCCGCCCACGACGTTGAAGGCGCCGTGCGCGCGGGCCAGGTTCGCGGCCTGATTCGGCCGGGTCGGACGGTCGTCGGTGGACATCGCATTTCCTCGCCGAGAAGGGCTTGACGTGAGTCGCTTACCCCGGCCGAGTGCATGAAAACACCTGGTGACGACACAAAGCAGGCGGACCGGCGCCAGGGAGTGGTGGTGCGGGTAGTGCGGTGCCGGCCCGCCTGCACACTATTCGTGTGTAAGGGAGTCGTGGATGGGTGCGACGCGTACGGGCCACTCATCGCAGAGTGAGCGGGGTCGCCGCGTCGATGTGCGTCAGCTTCTGTGGGTTGCGCACGTAGTAGATGCCGGTGATCCGGTCGTCCTCGACGCGGACGGCGAGCACACCGTCGCGCTCGCCGTCGATGGACACCGCCAGCGCGGGCCCGCCGTTGACCAGCGTCGGCTCGACGACGAGGTCGACGGCGTGTTTGGTGAGGCCGCCGACGATGAAGCGCGACACCTTGTCGGCGCCGACGACCGGGCGCGGGTTTGCCTGCTTGATCCCGCCCCCGTCGCTGACGGCAACGACGTCCGGTGCGAGAACGTCGAGCAATCCCTGCAGGTCACGGGTCTCGAGCGCCCGTTGGAACGCTTCGATCGTTGCCTCGGCCTGCTGTGCGCTCACCGTGCGCCGTGGCCTGCGTTCCTCCACGTGCCGACGGGCGCGACTGGCGATCTGGTGCACGGCGGCGGGCGACTTGCCGACCGCCGCCGCGATCTCGGCGTAGCTGATGCCGAACGCCTCGTGCAGCACGAACACCGCGCGTTCGGTCGGGGTCAACGTCTCGAGCACCAGCATCAACCCCATCGACACGCTGTCGGCGAGTTCGACATCGGCGGCGACGTCCGGTGCGGTGAGCAGCGGTTCCGGCAACCACGAACCGACATAGGACTCCCGTCGCCGCTTGAGCGAGCGCAACCGGTTCAGCGCCTGGCGGGTGGTGACGCGCACCAGATACGCGCGCCGGTCCGCCACCTCATCCAGGTCGGCCTTCACCCACCGCAGCCAGGTCTCCTGCAGCACGTCCTCGGCGTCGGCCGCCGAGCCGAGCATCTCGTAGGCCACCGTGAACAGCAGCTTGCGATGCTGCACAAAGGTTTCCGTCGCGTCGACGGGAGTGGTCATCGTCGGTTCTCCTGTCCGTTGCTCAGGCTGTGGTGATCGCGGCGCGGCGGTCGCGCAACACCTGCGGGCGGTGTTTGCCGTCCTTCGGCCAGGAGTGCGAACCCGGCTTGTTCGCCTCGGTGACCAGATGCTTCACGCTGGCCGCGCACGAGAACTCCTTGAGCGCGCGACCGGCCGGGCCGGTGAAGTAGAGGCCCATCGCGGTGTCGTCCTTGTGGCCGAGCTGGAAGATGCCCGCTCGGCGGCCGAAGCTGATGCACATGGCCTGGAAAGCGAGGTCGATCGAGGTGGGTTCGGTCCCGTCGATGCGGTGCGCGATGGTGTCGGCGGCGTGTGCGCCGAGGCAACCGGCCACATAGGCGCTCATCCGGAACGGCAGGTCCGAGGGTGCCGACGAGTCGCCGGCCGCGACGATCCGGTCGTCGTCGACGCTGGTGAGGGTCTCGTCGGTGAGCAGACGCCCGACGGTATCGGTGCGCAGGCCACTGTGTGCCGCCAGTCGCGGTATGCCGAACCCCGCTGCCCAGACGGTGATCTCGCTGGGCAGGGCGGTTCCGGTCGCCAGGCGCACCGACGTCTTCGTCACCTCGGTGACGACCGATTCGGGGCCTTCGAGCAGCCCGACGCCCAGTTTCGTCAGGTACCTGCGGGCGGTTCGCCGGGCTCGGGGGTGCAGGTACGGGCCGAGCGTGCCGCCGCAGACCAGGGTGACCGAACGTCCCTGTTCGGCGAGTTCGGTCGCGGTCTCGATCCCGGTGGGGCCGCCGCCGACCACGGTCACCGGCGCCGACATCGCCCGGTCGAACAGGACCGACCGCAACCGCTGCGCGGCCTCCAAAGTGGCGACGGGATAGGCGAATTCGGCGGCACCAGGTACCTGCGGTTCCGGGGTGCCGCTACCGACGGCGTAGACGAGGTAGTCGAAGTCGAGGTCCGCGCCGTCGGCGAGGGCGACGCGGCGGGCTCCCGCGTCGATCCCGGTGACACTGTCGACGACCAGCGAGACACCCTCGGCCAGGACGTCGCGGTAGTCGACGATCGCGTCGTGGGTTCCGCCGACCAGCTGATGCAGGCGCAGCCGGGGCACGAACACGGGGCGCGGGTTGATCACGGTGATCCGCACATCCTGGCGTGAGCTGAGCCGGTTGGCCGCCATCACCCCGGCGTATCCGCCGCCGATCACGACCACGTGGTTGGTGTCCATGGTGTCTCCTTCGCTCCGAGGGGTTCGAGCACAAGACACCGCACGGGCGAAGATCCTGACATTCTGTGACTCAGATCACTATCGGGTCTACCAGACCTCGATGAGCGGGCTGTCGTGGTCGGTGCGCCGCCACCGCTGGGCGAAACGGGCCAACCGGGCCGGGTTGGCGATGGCACGCAGGCCCGCGATCCGGTCTTCGCGTATCTCCATGATCGCCACGCTGAGGACCCGGTCGTCGAGCGTGAACACGAGGGCCGGGCACCCGTTGACCAGGGCTGCGTGGACATCGGGCACGCGACCGTCGAGGTGTCGTCTGATCGTGTCGGGCCGGAAGCCCGCCCGCATGGCGATCGCCAGCCGGGACGGGCCGGTGAAACGAACGAGCTTGCGGGCGGTGCCGCCCAAGCCGTCGGAAGTGCCCGTGGCATCGGCGGTGAGCAGCGCGACGAGCTGTTCGGTCCGCCCCGACGACGCGGCCGCGACGAACGCCTCCACGATGCGTCGCGCCGCCGCGTGATCGGTGCCGGTTCCATTGTGGGCGGCGGTGATCCGGCGCTTGGCGCGATGCGCGTGCTGCTGACTGGCCGATTCGCTGATGCCGAGAATGTCGGCGATCTCGGCATGGCTGTAGGAGAACGCTTCGCGCAGAACATACACCGCGCGTTCCACCGGGGTGAGCTGTTCGAGCAGCATGAGCACCGCCAGCGTCACCGACTCTCGTTGTTCGGCGGTGTCGGCTGGCCCGAGCATGGGGTCGCCGTCGAGCAGCGGCTCGGGCATCCAAGCACCCACCGCCCGTTCACGACGCACCTTCGCCGAACGCAGACGGTCCAGAGCCAGATTGGTGACGATCTTGGTGAGCCAGGCCTCGGGCACCTCGACGTGGTCGCGATCCGCGGCCTGCCACCGCAGAAAAGCGTCCTGCACCGTGTCCTCGGCATCGGCGGCCGACCCGAGCAGGCGGTACGCGAGTGAGGCCAACCGGTTGCGGTTGGCCTCGAAACGCGCGACGGTCGCGGTGTCCATGAGCACGACTCTAGGCGGCGAGCACCCCGCGCGACGGTGCGCCCGCGGCCGCACGGAAGTGGTGGTCGAGCTTGCCGAACGTCGGGTGGCTGATCGCCCAGCCGCTGGTCCCCACGATGGCCGACTTCACCCAGACGGCCGGCCTGCCACACAGTGCGCCCGGCTTGGCGCGGGCATCACCGTCGACGAACTGGAAGATCGCGTCCTTGCGTCCGAGGCTCACGTGGTTGCCGACGTAGCTCAGCGAGGTGCGCTTGATCGCGCGTCCGGTGAGTTCGCCGATGATCGTCGCCGTGGCCTGCTGCCCGGTGAACCCGGCCGACGCGCACGACATCGGCAGCGGATGACCGTTCCCGCCGATGACGAACCCGCTGTCGCCCGCGACGAACACATTCGGGTGCGATACCGACCGCAGCTCGCGATCCGCGGTGATCTGCCCGTTGGTTTCCACCGCGAGTCCACTGGCGGCGGCGATCGGGTGGACCGCGAATCCGGCCGCCCAGACCGTGGCGTCGGAGACGAAGGCGGTGCCGTCGGCCGCGAACACCGCGCCCTGTTCGACTCGCTCGACCGGGGTGTGTTCGTGCACGGCGATGCCGAGCCGGTCGAAGGCTCGCAGCAGATGCCTGCGCGCTTTCGGCCCGAGCCAACCGCCCACCTCGCCGCTGGTGGCGAGCGTGACCCGCAGGCCGGGACGGGCCTCGGCGATCTCCGTCGCGGCCTCGATGGCGGTGAGGTTTCCGCCGACGACCAGCACGTCGCCGTGCCGGTCCAAGTCGTCGAGGCGGGCGCGTAGCCGCAGCGCCGAGGGTCGTCCGGCCACGTTGTAGGCGTGTTCGGCGACGCCGGGGACACCGTGGTCGGCGATGGTGCTGCCGAGCGTGTAGAGCAGGGTGTCGTAGCCCAGGTGCTCGCCTTCGTCGAGGGTCACCCGGCGCCGGTCGACGTCGAGGGCGGTCACCCTGGCCACCCGCAACCGGATGCCGGTGCCGGCGAAGACCTCGGCCAGCGGACGATGCGGCAGGTCGTGGCCGGCGGCGAGCTGATGCAGCCGCAGCCGCTCCACGAAGTCCGGTTCGGCATTGACGACGGTGATCTCGAAGTCGTCGCCGTGCAGCTGGCGGGCGAGGAAACCGGCGCAGAAGGCCCCGGCGTATCCGGCCCCGAGAACAACGATGCGGTGCTTCATGATTCGCTCCTGTCTGGTTCGCGTACACCCTGAACGAGACAGCTCCCGAATTCCTGACAGCGCGATCGAGTGAACTGGACCACATGCTGATCGAGCGCTTAGTGTTCCCCTATGTCACACCTGGACGGCGAGCCGACTGTTCTCATCTACGGCGCCTACGGATACACCGGTGAACTCGTTGTCGCCGAAGCACTCTCGCGCGGGTTGCGGCCGCTGATCTCGGGTCGCTCGGCCGAGCGGGTCGGTGAGGTCGCCGCCCGGCACGGTCTGACGGCGCGCCCGTTCGACCTCGCCGACACCGGCGACGCCGCCGCGCAACTCGCCGATGTCGACATCGTGCTGCATTGCGCCGGACCGTTCGTCCACACCTACGAGCCGATGCTCGCGGCCTGCCTGGGCAGCGGAACCGACTACCTGGACGTGACCGGGGAGACGCAGGTGTTCGCCGCGATCTACGCCCGCCACGACGACGCGGTGCGTGCCGGGATCACCGTGATCCCCGGCGTCGGATTCGACATCGTCCCGACCGATCATCTCGTCGCCCGCCTGGTCGGCGAGGTACCCGATGCGGTCGGTGCCGACGTGGCGATGATCAGCCGTGGTGGTTTCAGCCGGGGCACGTTGCGCACGGCGGTCGACGGCATCGCCCGCGGCAACCTCGTGCGTTCCGGCGGTGAACTGGTCGCCGTGCCGCACGCGCACCGCGCCCTGACGATCGATGTGGGCCGGGCTCGTCCGGTCGGTGTCGCCAGTACGCCCCTGGGTGATGTGTGCAGCGCGGGCCACGGCTACGGGCTCACCGAGGTGGCCACGTTCACCGCCGTGCCGTTGTCGCCGGTGGTGCGGGCGCTGAGCACGCCGCTGCGGTTCGTCACGGCCAGCGGGGCCGGTCGTGCCGTCACCGACCTGGTGATCGACCGGATTCCGGTTCCCGATCAGGCGACCCGCGACGCCACTCGCAGCACCGGTTGGGCCCGCGTCTACCGCGCCGACGGCAGCGGCCTCTCGCTCGCCGTCGATGTGTCCAACACCTACGCCTTCACCGCGCGTTCGATGGTGCATGCGGCGATCACCCTGCACTCCCGGCCCGCTCCACTCGGCGCGCACACCCCCGCGAACGCGCTCGGCGTCGACTTCCTGCTGTCGATCCCCGGTGGGGACATCAGCTGGCCCTTCCCTGAGCCAAGGCCCGCCTGAGCGGCGATTGAGGACGCCGACCCAGGGTATGTGCGCTGTCAGGAAGGCAGGTGACCCCATGACCTCGATGGATCCCGACCCGCGCAATACCCCCGACCTCGAGCCCGGTGGGGGCGTACCGCCCGGCTCCACTCCGCCGGATTCGCCGCAGACCTCCGGTTTGTCGGCGCCGGAACCGAGCACCCGCCACCACTTCCCGCTCACCGGGATCGCTGCCGTGGTCTTCACGCTGGTGCTCGTCGCCGTGTTCGCGGCCGTGATCGTCGGAGTGATCGCCGCGATGTAGACACCGCGACGCGCGGAAATCCCGCAGGTCGCTGGATTTGTGCGCCAGACTGTGCGCATGCCGACATTTGCCAGGGTGTTGCACACAGTTGTGGCCGGGGCGCTGGTCGTCGCGGCTGGTCACGGCGTCGCGGGCGCCGCACCGTCCGGGAGTGCCGAGGCGCCGTGGGCGGGCGGACCCGAGGGCGTGCAGGCCGCGGGAGCGGCGCTCGCCGACGGATTCACCGGCACAGTGCTGTGGGGGCGCGAGGCGAACACACCGGTCCCGATCGCCAGTATCGCGAAGGTGATGACCGCCATGGTCGCGATCAGCACCGGCGACCTCGAACGACCGGTCACCGTTCCGGCCGAGGCAGGCGCCTACTGTGCCCAGCACAACGGCAGCACCGCCGGACTCACCGCGGGTGAGGTGCTCACCGCCCGCCAGCTCCTCTACGCGCTGCTGCTGCCCTCGGGTTGCGATGCCGCCTATGCCATCGCCGAGTCCTTCGGTCCCGGCCAGGCCGGTTTCATCGGCCGCATGAACGACGCCGCCCGGGTGATGGGCTTGGGCGCCACTCAGTTCACCGACCCCAGCGGCTTGCCCAACCCCACGGACAATTCCACGCACTCCACCCCGGCCGCGCTCGTCGCGCTCGGCGTGCGCGCGATGGCACTGCCCGCGTTCCGAGAGATCGTCGCCGCGCGTGACCACCATGTCCCCGCCGACCACGACAATCGTGAACATCATTGGGAGACAACGAACAAGCTGCTGCACGAATACCCCGGTGCCATCGGCCTGAAAACCGGCAACACCAACGCGGCCGGGCACTGCCTGCTGTTCGAGACGGTGCGCGCGGGCATTCCGTTGATCGGGGTCGTGCTGCACAGTTCCGATACGAGCAGCGCGGTCGCGCGTGAAGACGCCACCCGAATCCTGAACTGGGCCTACGACCCGGTCCTGAGTGTGTTGGAGCCCATCGGCGTGCGCTGAGGGCCGAGCGAGGGTCGGCGCGGTCGCGCGATCGCCAGTAACCTTTGCCCGTGATCACGTTGGGCAAAGGCGCGGCTCGGCCGAAGACGGCATTGGCCGCGGTCGTGGCGGTGGTGTTCGTAACCTTCCTCGATACGACGGTGGTGAGTGTCGCGCTCGGCGCGATCCGGACCGATCTCGGCACCGATGTGACACTGCTGCAGTGGGTGGTCAACTCCTACACGGTCGTTTTCGCCGGGCTGATGCTCGCCGGCGGGTCGCTCGGTGACCGGTTCGGGCGCAAGAAGGTGATGATCGCCGGTTTGGTGATCTTCTGTGCGGGATCGGTGGTTTCGGCGATGGCGAGCACCGTCGGGATGCTCATCGCCGGGCGGGCGATCATGGGGCTCGGTGCGGCGGCCTCGGAGCCGGGGACCCTGTCGGTGCTGCGCCACGTCTTCCCTGACGACCGGGCCCGCGCGAAGGCGATCGGTGTGTGGGCCGCGGTATCGGGTCTTGCGTTGGCGGCCGGGCCGGTTCTCGGCGGTGTGCTCGTGCACGCGTACGGGTGGCGGTCGATCTTCTGGTTCAACCTGGTGATCGGCGCGGTGGCGCTCGTCGCGGCGCTGTGGTCGGTTCCGGAGAGTTCCGATCCCAGCCCGGAACCCATCGACTGGGCGGGTGCCGTACTCGGTGCCACCGCCTTCGGCGCGGTGATCTACGCCGCGACCGTCGGTCAGGACCGTGGGTACACCTCCCCGTCGGTGCTGGGCTTCTTCGCGCTCGGTGCCGTGGCGCTGGTGGCGTTCGTCTTCGTCGAAACCCGCGCTCGCGCACCGATGCTCGACCTGAAGTACCTGCGGATGCCCGTGGTGCGCAGCGCGCTCGTCGTCGCGTTCGCCGTGTACTTCGGGATCTTCTCGATCTTCTTCTTCACCGCGATGTATCTGCAGGTGACGCAGTCGTATTCGGCCGCGCGCACGGCCGCGATCTTCGCGCCGATGGCCGCGACCATCGTGATCGGGTCGCTGGCCGCCGGGTACTGGGTGTCGCGTCGGGGTGCCCGCGTGCCGATGATCCTCGGCTGTGCGGTCGGTGCCGGTGGCATTCTGCTCACCCGTCAGGCGATGAGCGGAACACTGCACGATCCGACGATCGCGGCGGCGATGGCGGTGGCGGGCATCGGGTTCGGGATCGCCGTCGTGCCGTTGACGTCGGCGGTGATGACGGGTGTACCACCGCAGCACTCGGGAATGGCTGCGGCCGTGACGAATACGATGCGCCAGGTCGGATCCGCGTTCGGGGTGGCGATCCTCGGCGCGGTCGTGAGCTCGTTCCTGTCCGCGGACCTCAAGGCCAAGATGACCGAGCTGGGCGTGCCGACCACCCTGCAGCCCGATGCCGTGCAGGCCGTGGAACGCGGTCGCCTGCCCGAGGGCGCCAACCCGTTCAAGTACCTGCCCTACATCAGGGACGTCATGGACGCGGGCAAGGTGGCCTTCCACCAGGGCCTCGACGCGGCCCTGCTCGCCTCGGCGATCCTCATCCTCGCCGCCGCGGCGTTCACCGCCGTCGACGAACGACCCCGCAAACGACAGCCCGCCGAGGTCTGACGACCTCTCAAAGGAGGGAGTCGTCCATCCGAGCGGTGAGTGGACCCGCCGTATCACCGGTATTGCGCACACCGGCCGGCTCGATCAACATCGCGTGCACCTCACCGTCCGCGACCGGACAGTGCTCGACCCCTCGCGGCACCACGAACAACTGCCCCGCCCGCAACACGACGTCACCGTCTCGCATCCGAATGGTCAGTTCGCCCGCGACGACGAAGAACAGCTCATCGGTCTCGTCGTGTTTGTGCCACACGAACTCACCCTCGAGCTTCACCAGCTTGATCTCGTAATCGTTGACTCGTGCCACCACTTTCGGCGACCATCGCTCCGAAAACGCCGACAGTGTGGACGCGAGATCGACTACTTTGTTCGCCATACACCGATCCTGGCACTCGACGGACCTGGATACGCACCGGATCTCTACATTCTCCTCATGTTTTCGGCGGATCGCCCGGATAGGTTTCCGGTGTGAGTGAGTCGAAGCGGGTGTGGGTGTGGCCGGTGGTGGGGGTCGGCGTCATGATCGCGGCGGTGGTGGTTGGCCTGCATTCGGGGTGGGTCGTGACGGCGTTGTGGATTCTGGCGCTGCCGTTGCTCGCGGCGTTCTGGTTGGCGGTGGTGGTCGTCGCGGTGATCGCTGCGTGGCGCACGACGAAAATGGAACGGCGATGGCCACAGGTCGTCGCCGGTCTCGCGGCCGTTGTGAGTATCGGTGTGCCGGTGATGTTCTACCTCTGGCCCGAAGCGCGGGTGTGGACGCGGTTTCAGCTCGAGCGTCCCGCATTCGACGCGGCGGTGGCCAGGGATCTGAGTGTGCGGGACTACTACGGGACCGACCTGCCCACGCATCTGTGCTGGGTGTCGGCCAATTGCAAGGTGGCCGTGGTGCGGACCGTCGACAACCACACGGCGCGTTTTGTGCCCGATTATGTCGGGATCCCCGACGGTGCGGTCGGTTACGCGCAGCTGGACGGTGAACCACCTGCCGAGCCGTTCGAGGTGTTCGGGGATCAGCTGTGTCCGGTCATCGAATTGGGCGACGGGTGGTGGTGGCTGGAGTACTGCGGGTAACGGTTCAGCCGAAGAAGGAGCTGCGGACGGGGCCGGGGGAGCGGACGGGGGTGCGGGGGCCGAGGAGCCAGGCGTCGGCCGTGGTGGTGACGAAAGCAGTGAAGGTGGGGTCGAGGTCGGGTGGGGTTTCGCCGTCTCCGGAGTCGGGGGTTGGGTCGGCGGCGGCGATCTCGGCGGCGATCTCCGATTCGGGGCGGTCGTCGGCGGGGACCGGTTCGAGACCGTTCTCGCCGACCCGCTGGGTGGGTGCCCAGGGCGCGATCACCGTCTGGTGGAGCAGGCCGATGATGTCGGCCGTGACCGGCGGAGGCTGGGTCCAGCACGTGGCGTGTTCGAACAGGATCTGACCAGGGATGCGCTCGTGCAGGGTGACGATGAGGTCGGGGTCGACGGTGCGCAGGTCGTAGGCGACGACGAGGGTGTCGGGGGTGCCGGGCTCGTACGCCTGGGTGGGGAGGTCGAGGACACGCGCCGTGGCGAGACCGATGATGCGGTCCGCCCGATCGGGGAGCAACGAGACCGTACGTGGCGCACGGCCGGCCGCCGACAGCGCGAGCCCAACGCGGTGGATGCTGTATCGGCACAGGGCGGCGTTGTCGCCCAGATAGGCCCAGCGCCCGGTCATCCCGGCGTCGAATCCGTACGGCGACATCGTCGCCAGGTAGCCGCCGGTGAGGGTGAACTGCCAGCCGCGCAGATCCCGATTGTCCAGGGTGCGCACGGCGGACGCACGATCGGCGCGAATCAGCATGCGGCTCACCCGGTCACGGGCGAACACCCAGTCGTCGTCGGGTTCGGGCAGGTCGGCGAACTCGGCGCGGGCAGTCGCCGGATCACCCGCCAGGATCGAGTTGTATACCAGCAGATAGTGTTCCGCCCATTCGCGTGGGCTCGAGCCATACCGCCCCAGCACCTCGACGGCTTCGGCATGGCGGTGTTCGTCCTCCAGTGCGGCGACCAGCTCCGCCAGCGCCTGGCGCACAGTGGAATCCACCCGCAACGCTTCGTGCAGAACCGGAATCGCGGCGAACGACAGGCCGTACTCCACACAGTCGTAGCCGAGCATCGTGAGCGCGCGTGCATCGGTGGCGTCGGGCAGGGCCGCCCGCGCGCTGACCGCCAGCGGCTCCAGCACGGCGGCGTCGGCCAGCTCGATCAGGAAGGTCACGAGTTCGGGGAGCGGAAGCTGCTCGGCGACCGGCCGCAGAGAACGCACGGACCCGCCGAGATCCCCCTGGGCGAGCAACGCACGAGCTTCGTTCAATTCGATCGTCATCGCCACCATCCTGGGTGAGAAGCGGGTAGGCGGCAACTGCGATTCCACTCCTGACAGGTGTTGCGCGCGAGGAGTTCTCAGAACCCGGCAGCTGTCAATCGGCAATCCGCTTCCAGCAGCATCCATCCGCTCAGCTGGATCGAGAGGTCCTGGGGTGGTTCGGCTGCCGGGTCGCCGAGCCGGCTCAGCCCGGCAGACAGCGCGACCGGACGAGACCAGTCCGATCCGAACAGCGGCAGCCCGTCGACCTCGGCGCGATGTTCCCACGCCGCCCGTGCGGACGCATGCACGATCCCCGCCGCGGTCGTATCACCGAGCGCCAGTGCTGTTTCGGTGAGATAGCGCGCGAGGATACCCATGAACAATCCGGAGTCGTCACCGGTGGCACCGTTGATCACTCCGTTGTCGGTGAGGAGTTCACCGACCGCACGCACCAGCTCCCGCGCACGCTCGCGGTACCCGGATTCACCTGTCCGCAAGAACAATTCGGTATCGAGTCCGATCGCGACACCCTGGCAGTAGGTGTGCACCGTGCGGTCCATCGAGCCGCCCGGCTCGTGCACACCGTCGAGAACCAGCCCACTGGCGGCATCACGCAGCCGGGTGTGCAGGAAGTCCGCGAGCCGCACGGCGCGGGGAAGATCGCCGAGCCGGGCCAGGGCGATACCTGTCGGCCCGATCGCGGGCGTGTTGTAGAAGTCGTCGCCGGAGCGCCACGGCACCGCGCCGAGCACCGGATTCCAGCCGCCGACCACCGCGGAGCGCAGGTCGGCGAGCGCGTCGTCGAACCGCACATCGAGCAACCGGTGCGCACGTTCGAGCGCGATCAGCAACCACGCCATGTCGTCGTAGTACCGGTTCGTCCACCCGGTGACATTGCGGGTCCGGATGCCGCGGGCCAGCGCGACCACCCGGTCGACCCGCTCGGGTGTGCGGGCGCGCTGGGCGGCGTCGATCGCACAATCGACGAGGTGGGCCTGCCACCAATAGCACCAGCGGCCGAACGACTGATCGGTGAGCGACGCGGGCCAGACCAGCGTGCCGAGCTGCCGCTGCGGCAATCCCCACAGTGATCGCACATGCCGCGTGACGATCGCGCGCTCGGCCAGCTCGGCCCGCCGTCCGCACTCCCCGGGCACCGCCGCGGCGCCGCGCGTGATCGCCGCGGTCCTGGTCGGCTGGGCCAGGGCGGTGAGCGCCACCGCCGCGCCCGCACCCCACAGCACCCTGCGTCGGCTGATCCCGTCGCCACGCCGTTCCACTCGACTCCCTTGCTGGACATCATCTCCGGGCCCGGCACCGTATCGCCGCTGCCCGGCGTCGGCATGGCGCGCAGCTGAACCGCGCAGGTAGCGCACGAATCGATCGGTTGAACACGGTGAAAGCCCCCTCGGGAGGCACCGATCCGCGACACGAGAAATGTTCGGCCGCAAGATGTCTCACCATTTTCGCGCCACGGCGGTTACGGTGGTGCGGTGGCAGGGACGAGATGTCCCACCGGCCCGCTGATCGTGCGGGTGCTCGAAGGCCACGGCGTAGAAGAAACATCAAGCGGTACCGAGCTCGACCATGCGGATACACCGGCGTATTCGTTCGGTTCGGCGGCGGTGGCGCGTTGATGTCGTTGGGGTAGCCAGGATGTGACGAGCACGATGCTGACAAGTTGCCGACGGCAGCACGTTTCGTGTCGAAGTCGTGTCTTCACACGAGTCTTCCCCAAAAACGGTCGTGATGCGGTAACTTAGCGGCTGCTTTGCCAATGATTGTCTGTGTGAAAGGAATTGGATTCATGGGATTCGAGGCCACGGGAGCGATCGGCGACCACTACAACGAGGCCGGTGGCGCGTCGAGCCCCCTCGGTGAGCCGATCTCGGCTGAACTGGACGCCCCGGGCGGCGGCAAGTACCAGGAGTTCACCGGCGGCGTCATCTACTTCAAGCTGCCCACCGGAGCCAAGACCGTCTACGGCGCGATCCGTCAGGCGTGGGAAGCCGAGGGTGGCGCGGGCGGCCGTCTCGGCTACCCGACCTCCGACGAGCAGGACATCGAAGGTGGCAAGATCAGCCACTTCGAGAACGGATCGATCAGCTACTCGATCGCCGACGACGCGGTGACGATCAACGCCTAGCGTGATCGTCACAGGTGGGCACCGATCCGGCGGGTCGGTGCCCATCGTCGTATCCGGGGTAGTGATTGCCGGGTGCGTGCGTATTCGGTCCGGCGCGGGGTACACGCCACCCACCTCTGTTGTCGATGATGGGAGGCGTCATGGTGAATGTCGACGAGAAGGGCGCGGCCGGGCGCGGCGGTAGGGTGCACATCCCGCGCAGTCGCGGCGCGCTGGGCGGTCTGGCAGTGCTGCTGCTCGGTATCTGGGGCGCGCTCATACCGTTCATCGGTCCGTATTTCGATTTCGCCTACACCCCGGACGAACCGTGGGTCTGGACGACGGCGCGTGGCTGGCTGCAGGTGCTGCCCGGCGTGGTCGCCATCGTGGGCGGCCTGCTCATGCTGATGAGCCGCAATCGGGTGGTCGCCGGCTTCGGCGCCTGGCTCGGTGTCGCGGCGGGCGCGTGGTTCGTGATCGGACCGTTCCTGGCCGCCTGGTTCCGGCTCGGGGACATGGGTGAACCCGTGGCCGGCTCGGACGTCAAGCGCGCACTGCTGCAGCTGACGTTCTTCTACGGGCTCGGCGCGCTGATCCTGTTCTTCGCCGCGAGCTCGTTGGGCAGGCTGTCGGTGCGCAGCACCCGGGACATCGCCTTCGCCGAACGCACCCGCGTCGTCGGCGACGATCGGGCTCGCGTGGTGGAGGACGAAGCCGTACCCACCGAGGGAGCGCACACCCGAGGGTTCGGAACGCGCGGTATCCGGCACCGCCCGGTGTGAGCGGTCAGGCCGTCTTGACCGTGACCACCGTGTCGGCGCTGGGGTAGTCGAGGACGCGCAGCCGCCCGGTGACCAGGTCGACGGTGTCGGCGACCACACGACCGGCCCGGCGCGCGTCGTCGGCGAAGCTGGTGCTCACCACCCGGTAGCTGCGCTTGGCGGTGAGCACGATGTCACCGGCGCGCAGGTGACCGGCGGACCGGGGTGCTCCCTCGGCGTCCTCGGCCGCGCCGGTTCCCTTGATGAGCTCGATCAACTTCAGCACTGTGTTCTCCCAGTATGTGAAAACGCCGTCTGACGCCCCGCGCGCCGGTCGGCGAGCGGTATCCAGCTCTCTGTACCCCTGATCGTGATGGTTGAACCCTCCGATTCCGGGCACTCCTGGCCATTCGCCGGGGGCCACACGCGAGCTTCCAGGAACTTCCCAGGTCAGACGCAGGTCTGCGCCAGTTTCGCCGATCACTGTCGGTGTCATGACCGACACAGAGACCGCCACCTGGGCGGCAACCGTGGCCGAGGTGATCACCGCCCCCGGGGTGGACGTGGTCGTCCCGGTCCACAACGAGGAAAACGACCTGGCCGACTGCGTGCGCAGGCTGCACGCCTTCCTGCGTGACGGCTTCCCGTTCAGCGCACGCATCACCATCGCCGACAACGCCTCCACCGACAACACGCTGTTGATCGCCGAACACCTGGCCGCCGAACTCGACGGCGTGCGGGTGGTGCACCTGGACCGCAAGGGCCGGGGACGGGCGCTGCACTCGGTGTGGAGCGGCTCCGATGCCCAGGTGGTCGCCTATATGGATGTCGACCTGTCGACCGATCTCAACGCCCTGCTGCCGCTCGTCGCGCCGCTGATGTCGGGGCATTCCGACATCGCGATCGGTTCCCGGCTCGCCACGTCGGCCCGGGTGGTGCGCGGACCGAAACGAGAGCTGATCTCGCGCAGCTACAACCTGCTGCTGCGCACCTGCCTGCAGGTGCGGTTCTCCGACGCTCAATGCGGCTTCAAGGCGATGCGTGCCGAGGTGGCCCGCGAGCTGCTGCCATTGGTGCGCGATCGTGAATGGTTCTTCGACACCGAGGTGCTCGTGCTCGCCGAGCGGGCGGGGCTGCGCATCCACGAGGTGCCCGTCGACTGGATCGATGATCCCGACAGCCGCGTCGACATCGTCGACACCGCGCGCAAGGATCTGCTGGGGATGTGGCGGGTCGGCCGGGAGATGGTGAGCGGGCGCCTGCCGGTCGCGGAGCTGCGGGCCGCGATCGGGCGAGAACCACTGGTCCCCGGTGTGCCGGTGGGCATGGTGGGGCAGCTGGTGCGTTTCGCCTTCGTCGGTGTGCTGTCGACTCTGGCCTATGTGGTGCTGTATCTGCTGATGCAACCGGCCGTCGGTGCGCAGGCGGCGAATCTGCTCGCCCTGCTGGTGACCGCGGTGGCGAACACCGCGACCAACCGCGCCTTCACCTTCGGCATCCGTGACCCGCGAAGGCGTGCGGCGCACCATGTTCAGGGGCTGCTGATCTTCCTGTTCGGTCTCCTGATCACCAGTGGGTCGTTGTTCGCGCTGCATCGGTGGGCGGTGGGCGCGTCGGTGCAGGTCGAGCTGGCTGTGCTGGTCGTCGCGAATTGCGTGGCCACGCTTGCTCGTTTCGTCGGGCTGCGCTGGGTGTTCCGTGGTGCGGGTGATCGCCGATGACCGCGCTGATGACGAAGCCGGCGGCCGAACCGGTAGTCGACAACCTCTCGACCCGACCACGATGGGAGTTCCCCCCTCTCGCCGCGCTGCTGATCGGCACCGCGGTGGCCTACCTGTGCAACCTGACCGCCGGCGGCTGGGCCAACTCGTTCTACGCCGCCGCCGTGCAGGCCGGCTCGGTGTCGTGGAAGGCGTTCTTCTTCGGATCGTCGGACGCGGCGAACGCGATCACGGTCGACAAGACACCGGCCGCGCTGTGGCCGATGGAATTGTCGGCGCGGGTATTCGGATTCAGCAGCTGGAGCATGCTGGCACCGCAGGTGCTGCTCGGTGTCGCGTCGGTGGCGCTGTTGTGGGCGACGGTTCGCCGCTACCACGGTGCGACGGCCGGTCTGCTCGCCGGTCTGGTCCTTGCCCTGACTCCGGTGGCCGCGTTGATGTTCCGCTTCAACAACCCCGATGCACTGCTGGTGTTCCTGATGATCGCCGCGGCCTGGGCCATGTTGCGCGCCACCGAATCCGGGCGTTGGCGCTGGCTGGTGCTGTGTGGGCTGTTCATGGGATTCGGCTTCCTGGCCAAGCAGCTACAGGTGTTGCTCGTTCTCCCGGCGCTGGCTCTGGTGTACCTGTTCGCGGGGCCGCCGAAGCTGGGTACCCGGCTGCTGCAACTGTTCGCCGCCGGTGTGGCGATGGTGGTGGGTGCGGGCTGGTGGGTGCTGATCGCCCAGCTGTGGCCGGTGGACTCGAGACCGTACTTCGGTGGCTCCCAGAACAATTCGATCATCGAGCTGACCCTCGGCTACAACGGTCTCGGTCGGCTCAGTGGTGACGAGACGGGCAGCGTCGGCCCCGGTGGTGAACTCCCCGCCGGTGGCAACGGCATGTGGGGGCAGACCGGCATCACCCGCTTGTTCGATTCCGCTCAGGGCGGGCAGATCGCGTGGCTGCTGCCTGCCGCGCTGATCCTCACCGTCGTGGCCCTGATCTGCTACGGCCGTGTACCGCGCACAGATATGCCACGGGCATCGGTAATGCTCTGGGGCGGTTGGCTGCTCGTGACCGGGCTGGTCTTCAGCTTCATGAAGGGGATCTTCCACCAGTACTACACGGTCGCCCTCGCACCCGCGGTCGCAGCGCTGACCGCGATCGGCGCTGTCCTGCTCTGGCAGCATCGCGACCGGATGACGGCTCGCATATGCGCCGCCGCGACGATGGGCGTGACCACGGCCACCGCCTGGGTACTGCTCTCGCGCACCAGCGATTTCGTGCCCTGGCTGCGATGGGTGATCCTGGTCGGCGGCCTCGGCGCGGTGTTCGCGCTGCTGTTGCCGCCCGCACCGAAACGGTCGGCGTTCGCGGCGCTGCTCGCCGGGACCGTCGCGCTGAGCGGACCCGCCGCCTACACCGCTGAGACCATCGCCTCGGTCAACGCCGGATCCATTCCCAGTGCGGGCCCGCAAGTCCGTGGCGGACGGGGCATGCCCGGGCCCGGTGGCGAAATGCCGGACGGTAGAGGAGGAATGGGGGGCCGCGCCGATGCGCCGATGGCCGGTACCGTGCCTGCGGACGGAGCTCCCGGCAAGGATTCCGGTCGGAATGTTCCGAGCTCGACGGTCGAGACAACTGCGCTCGATGGAGGTGCTTCCGGTAGCACTGTGCCGAACGGCGGCGGCTTCCTCGGTGGTGCGAGCCAGGTGAGTGACAAGGTGATCGCGCTGCTCACCGACGACGCGGACAACTACACCTGGGTCGCGGCGGCCACCGGCTCGAACTCCGCCGCCACCTACCAGCTGGCCACCGAACTGCCGGTGATGTCGCTGGGCGGGTTCAACGGCAGCGACCCGTTCCCGACGCTCGCTCTGTTCCAGCAGTACGTGGCCGACGGCCGGATCCACTACTTCATCGCGGGCGGCGGTCCAGGGGCGCGGGGCGACGATGCGATCGCCGCCTGGGTGGCGGCGAACTTCGCCGCCGAGCAGGTCGACGGCGTCACCGTCTACGACCTGACCAGCTGACCGGCGTTCACAGGAAACGCCCAGTTTCCTTCCAGGTCCGTGTGCGGTGGGCCAGCCATGCTGAATCCATGACCGCCGAACCACCCGAAGCCCGCATCCTCGTCGTCGACGACGAGCCGATGATCGTCGAGCTGCTCAGCACCAGCCTGCGATTCCAGGGCTTCGAGGTGGTGACCGCCGCCGACGGTGCGGCCGCGCTCGACACCGCGCGCCGCTTCCGTCCCGATGCCCTGGTGGTGGACGTGATGATGCCGGGCATGGACGGTTTCACCCTGCTGCGCAGGTTGCGTGCCGACGGCGTCCAGGCACCCGTGCTGTTCCTGACCGCCCGCGACCAGACCGAGGCCAAACTGACCGGTCTCGGTCTCGGCGCCGACGACTACGTGACCAAACCGTTCAGTCTCGAGGAGGTGATCGCCCGCATCCGGGTGATCCTGCGCCGTGCGGGCACGGTCGCTCCGCAACGGACTCCCCGGTTGCGCGTCGCCGACATCGAGCTCGACGACGAGAGTCACGAAGTGTGGAAGGCGGGGGAGCCGGTGAGCTTGTCGCCGACCGAATTCACGCTCCTGCGCTACTTCATGGTCAACGCGGGCAAGGTGCTGAGCAAGCCGATGATCCTGGATCACGTGTGGCACTACGACTTCGGCGGTGACGCGAACATCGTCGAGTCGTATGTGTCGTATCTGCGACGCAAGATCGACACCACCGAACCCAAACTCATCCACACGCTGCGCAGCGTCGGATACGTGCTGCGGGAACCCAGGTGAGCGTCTCGGCTCGGGTCGCACGGCGTTTCGCCGCTGTGCCGCTGCGTGTCGGGCTGGTGCTCGTGCTGCTCGCGCTCGCGACGGTGGTGCTCACCGCGGTGGGGGTGGTGGTCACCTCGGTGATGTCGAACTCGCTCACCGACCGGGTCGACGAACAGCTCATCGATGCCGCGCGCACCTGGGCGCAGCCGAGAGCGATGAAGCAGATCATCGACTCGGCGGGCAACACCCGCTGGGTACCCGCCGACGCACCGGATGTCGTACCGATGGAAGGGGAGCAGCCGCGCCGGTTCGCCGAGATCCGCACCGGGCCCGACGGCGAGGTCTATCTCGAGTCGCCCGGCGCCACCGACGGCTCGTCCGGACTGCCCGACGTCACTGGTGACGAGCGCGGCCCGCGCACGGTCGGACCCCGCAGCGGTCCCGACACCAGCTGGCGGGTGCTGACCACCACGAACGGCCACGGCTCGGTCACCGTCGGGCTGTCGCTGTCGGAAACCCGGCAGACGATCACGGGCCTGCTTCTGGTGCAGGTCGTCGCGGGCGTCGCCGCGTTGCTGCTGCTCGGCGTCGTCGGCTATCTGGTGGTGCAGTGGAGCCTTCGCCCGTTGCGTGCGGTGGAGGAGACAGCGGCCGCCATCGCCGACGGTGATCTGCACCGCCGTGTTCCGGTGCGCGGTGTCGACACCGAGGTCGATCATCTCGCCCGCTCACTGAACGTGATGCTCACCCGGATCCAGGACGGTGTCGCCGCGACCGAGGCCTCGGAGGCGGCGGCGCGTCGCTCCGAGGCGAGGATGCGTGAGTTCGTCGCCGACGCCAGCCACGAATTGCGCACCCCGCTCACCACCATCCGGGGATTCGCCGAGCTGTACCGGCACGGGCACCGCACCGACCCCGAAATCCTCTTCGGCCGGATCGAGGCCGAGTCCATCCGGATGGGCGGCCTGGTCGGTGACCTGCTGATGCTCGCCGATCTCGACGCCAACCGGCCCCTCGAGCGGACCCCCGTCGACCTGCTCGCCCTGGCGCGCGACGCGGTGGGCGACGCCCACGCCCGCGACGCCGGACAGCCCGTCACCCGCGCGATCGAGCTGGAAGTCGCCGGTGACGGAGCCATGGTCGTGATCGGGGACGAGGCAAGACTGCGGCAGGTCATGGCGAACCTGCTGGGCAACGCACTCACGCATACTCCGCCCGGAACGCCGGTCACCGTGCGTCTGCGCCCCGGTGAGGACGAAGTCGCCATCGATGTCGTCGACGAGGGGCCCGGTCTGCCGCCCGAGGCCGCGTCGCGCGTGTTCGAACGGTTCTATCGCACCGACGACTCGCGCACACGCTCCAGCGGGGGCTCAGGTCTCGGATTGTCGATCGTCGCGGCACTGGTGGCGGCCCACGGCGGGCACGTCGGCGTCGAGAGCACGCCCGGTCGGGGCGCCACGTTCACCGTGGTGCTGCCCCGCGACCTGCGCTGACTACGCCGTGACCGGCGCGGGTTCCCGGTGCACCGCCCGGCGGCTGATGAGCGCGCCGAACAGTGTGGCCAGGGGCGTCATCAGCACGGCGTACACGGCGGCGGGCACCGCGATGCGCGCACTGTCGAGGACGGTGATCGCCAGCGTGATGGCGATCGCGCTGTTGTGCACACCGACCTCCATCGACGACGCGATCGCTTGCGGCGCGCTCACCCCGAACGCCAAGGGCACCAGGTAACCGGTAACGAGGCTGATGACACAGAACACCATGGTGATCGCGCCGACATCGAGGAAGTAGCCGCCGATCGCCGCCCGGTCCGCGATCATCGTGACCGCCACGATCACCGCGAGGATCAGCACCGACGCGATGCGTACCGGTAGGTCCATCCGGGCCGCGAACCCCGGCGCCCGTCGCCGCACCTGCATGCCGATCAGCACCGGGATCAGCACGATCGCGATCACCTGCACGGTCTTGCCGAACTGCAACCCCAGCTGACCGGTCTCGTTGTCGGCGAATTGGTGGACGGCCAGATTGGTGACCACCGGCACGGTCACCACACACAGCATGGAATTGACCGCGGTGAGCGTCACATTCAGTGCCACGTCACCACGGAACAGGTGACTGAACAGATTCGCGGTCGCCCCACCCGGCGAGGCGGCGAGCAGCATCATCCCCACCGCGAGCAACGGCTCGAGGTCGAACAGCATCACCAGCCCGAATGCCACCGCGGGCAACACGACCACCTGACACACCAGGGCCACCGCGACGGCCTTGGGCGCCCGGGCGACCCGCGTGAAGTCGGCCCCGGTCAGCGACAGACCGAGCCCGAACATGATGACGGCCAGCGCCGGCGGCAGAGCCGTGGAAAGAAACGAGGAATTCATGCACCACCGATCGTCGCGGAACCCCTACCTTATGCGGCAACAGCTTTCGCCACACCGCTGTTCGAGCGAACCCGAGCCGGGCAGCGTCGGACAGCGATGTGGCGATGGTCCGTGTGCGGGTCTCAGGCGGCGAGGGCGTCGGCGTCGCGCGGCCACCGTCGATGTGCTGCGTCGATGACGTAGGGATGGGTGTGCTGGTAGAGCCGGTCGGTGATGCGTACCGCGTCGGCCAGGCGTGTGGGGTCGATGGTGCCGATCTCGTGCAGGTGGGTGATCTCGGCCGGGTCGCGGCGGGGCCAGGACCGCAGCGCGACCGTGGTACCGAGGGCGGCCAGGCCGAGCAGCACCAGCCAGGTGGTCGTGAAACCGGCTGCGGTGGTGAGCCATCCGGCGATCGGATAGGTGAGCAACCACGCCAGGTGCGACAGCGAGAACTGCGCGGCGAACAACGCGGCCCGGTCGGCGGGTTGCGAGGACCGCCGCAGAATCTGCCCGGTCGGGGTCAGGACGGCGGCAGTGCCCGCCCCGATCACGGCCCACACGGCGCCTGCCGCGATCCAGCGCCACTGTCCCGCCGCGGCGTTCGACAGCGCGACGGCCGCACCGAGGCCGGTCATCAGGGTGGCCGCACCGCTCAGCATCACCGGCCGCGGACCGACCCGATCGAGCACCCGCGGCAACGACAACGCCACCACCATGGTGCCGAAACCGTTGGCGGCCAGCAGGATCGCGACACCGGTCTGCGAACCGCCGAGCGTGTCGCGCACATAGTTGACGGTGTTGACCATGATGACCGACCCGGCCGCCGCGACCACCAGGTTCAACCCGAGCAGCCCACGTAGCCGGGGCGTCGCGGCGAATATCCGCATTCCCACCGCGATCCGCTGCGCGAAACTGCCACCGGTGCTCGCCCCCGCGTCGGGGATCCTGGTGGCGACCACGAGGACGGCCGAGACCACGAAGCCGACGGCGGTGCCGACGAACAGCCAGTGGAAGCTGATCAGGGTGAGTGCCGCCGCCGCGAGCATGGGGCTGAGCAGCGTCTCCATGGTCGCGGCCAGCTGGGCCGCCGACAGCGCCCGGGTGTAGTCGCGTTCGTCGGGCAGGATGTCGGGGATCACCGCCTGATATGTGGGAGTGAAGGCCGCCGAGGCGGTCTGCAGCACGGCGATGAGTACGTAGATGTGCCAGATCTGGTCGATGAACGGCAACGCGAGCACCACGGCACCGCGCACCGCATTGAGCGAGACGAGGAAGAGCCTGCGTGGGAACCGATCGGCATAAGCGGCGACGATCGGGGCGACGGTCACGTACACGAGCATTTTGATGGTGAGCGCGGTGCCGAGCACGGCGCCTGCCTCGGCGCCCGCCAGTTCGTAGGCGAGCAGACCGAGTGCGACCGTGGTCAACCCGGTGCCGAACAGCGCCGTCATCTGGGCGGTGAAGAGCCGGAGATAGTCGCGGTTGGCGAACAGCGAGGTGATCATGCTCTGAAGGTACGACTCCGCGACCGGAAAGTAAACCCCTAGGGGGTATAGGTATCCAACTTGCGGATTCGAGCCCGATAGCTCCCTGACCGGGTGCGATAGGGGATACTTCGCAGGTGACGTTGAGTGAAGAATCAGTACCGGACGCGGTCACCGCGATCAGCCAGGTGATCGGCGCCGAGGCCTGCTCGGGCATCGGTTCGTTCCAGTTCTGGTTCGCCGACGGGCGCTGGGTATGGTCCGACGAGCTCGCCGAGATCTACGGCTACGGCCCCGGTGAGGTCGAGCCGACCACCGAGCTGCTGCTGTCCCACAAGCATCCCGACGACCAGCAGGATCTCGGCACCGCGATCACCTGCGCCATCGACGCGGGTGAACCGGTCTGCGGCAGGCACCGCATCATCGACACCCGAGGCGCGGAGCACGAGGTGATCATCGTCGGCGACCATCTCACCGACGACGACGGCACGGTGATCGGCACCACCGGCTACTACATCGACGTCACCCACCGTCTGGAAGAGGAACGCAAGGAGACCCTCGACGAGACCCTGCCCGAACTGATCGAGGCGCGCGCCGCCATCGAACAGGCCAAGGGGGTGCTCGTCCTCATGTACGGCGTCGGCCCCGACCAGGCGTTCAAAGTGCTGCGCTGGCGCTCCCAGGAGACGAATACCAAACTCCGCGACCTCGCCGCCCAGCTGGTCGAGGACGTCCGCGGCCTCGAGCCCCAGGTGCCGGGTTGCCGGACCCGCTTCGACCACCTGCTGCTGACCGCGCACGAACGGGTCGATCAGGCCTGATCCGGTAGCGGAATCCGGCTGTATACCAGACTTTTTCGGGTTCCCGGCGAGCCGTCGCCGCGTCGCCTCGCAGTGCTAGTGTGCGAATCGTCGGCGCCCTCTGTGCCGCGTTGATCGATGGGAGTAATCGGTATGGGTGTCAGTTTGTCCAAGGGTGGCAACGTCTCGCTGACCAAGGCGGCGCCGAACCTCACCGCCGTGGCGGTCGGTCTCGGCTGGGATCTGCGGACCACCACCGGCACGGACTTCGACCTCGACGCCAGCGCCATCGCGCTCGGCGCCGACAAGAAGGTCGTGTCCGACAAGCACTTCGTGTTCTTCAACAACCTGAAGTCCCCCGAGGGCGCGATCGAGCACATCGGTGACAACCGCACCGGTGAGGGCGAGGGCGATGACGAGGTCGTCAACGTCGACCTGGCCAACACCCCGCCGACCATCGAGAGCATCGTCTTCCCGGTCTCGATCTACGACGGCCTCACCCGCAACCAGTCCTTCGGCCAGGTCCGCAACGCCTACATCCGCGTGGTCGACCAGGCCAACGGCGAGGAACTGGCCCGCTACGACCTGTCCGAGGACGCCTCGACCGAAACCGCCATGGTCTTCGGTGAGCTGTACCGCAACGGCGCCGAATGGAAATTCCGTGCCATCGGCCAGGGCTACGCCTCCGGCCTCGAGGGCATCGCCCGCGATTTCGGCGTCAACCTCTGATTCGCAACGCACCGGGGCCAGCCACGCGGTCCCGGTGCGTTTCCTGCTGCTCCTCCGAGCTTCCGAGTCTCAGGGCATTTCGACGGTTTCCGCCCGGGCGATCTCGCCGATGGCACGGATGATGCTGTCGCGCGTGGGGACGCGCGTTGCTTCGGCGAGGTGGGAGATCAGGAGGACGGCGGCGGGGTGAGGGTCGGCCGGTGGGTGGTCGGGATGTTCGTCGATCCCGAGGGCACCGGTGAGGGCGGTGGCGACGGTGGTGGGGTCGAGGCCGGGAAGCCAGGGGATCGACTGGCGGATCACGTCGGTCAAGACGGAGCGGATGTCATCGGCGGCGAGACCGTCGGGATGGGCTGCCTCGAGAAGTTCGCGAATCACGGCAGACAAGACGACGGTCACCTGGTCGGTCGGGAGGTCTGCGAGATTACCGATGTGTTCGCGGAAGGCGCATTCTTCCCGGGTTCGCGCGGCCTCGACGGATGCCGCGACAGTAGCCGCGATCGTGCGAGCCGACGACGGCCAATCGGACGGCCACATGGTGCTCCTCGCAAATCGGATCGCGCACGGGTACGGCGCGGGTCGGCCCCAAGCCTAGCGAGTGGGGAAGCTCGCCTTCGTGGCTGCGGCGTCGGTTCGCGCCGCATCCGTCGCCGGGTGCGCGGAGACCTTTCGGGGCGATGGATTCCGGCGCCGACGACCGTGCGCGGGCCAACGCTGTCGTCGCCGTTGAATCGGCATGGGACGACGCGCATTCCGCGCGCGAGCACCGCTGTCCCAGCCGGCGATCTGATCGCAGAGGCCGTGGACAATGTCACCGCCGCCTTGATCGAGTCCGGTCTGCCGCCGGCCTCGGCTGCCGCGTGGGCGCGGTCCTGCGCACTGAACTCCGCCTTCTACGCGATGGGGTATAGCGTGTCTCATAATCAATTCTCAGAATATCAGGTTTTGAGAATCCGATAGACGGTTGCTCGGGATACCGCGAACCGGTGGGCGAGTTCCTCGGCGCCGACTCCGGAGCGGCGGAGTTCCCGTGCCAGCTCGACCTGCTCCGCCGTGAGCGCCGCTGGGCGTCCTCCGTTGCGCCCCCGAGCCGGTCCACGTGCCCGTCGAACGGCGGATTCGCCGAGCAGAGCCCGCGCCCCGTCCAGGATCAGGGCGCGCAGCCGTTCGATCGGTGCGTCGCGGAACAGCACCACCGGATCGGCGAGCCCGGCCACCACCTGACACGCCCGTACGCGCTGTTCCAGTCCGGCTCCCGGCCCCGCGACCAGGTCGTTGGCCAGCGCGATCGCCGCCCGGAAACGGTCGGCGATCGGCGCCTGGACGAGCAGGCTCATGTCTTTGACGAGCATGGTGAGTGTCTGCCGGTGCCGCAGATGCACATCGACATACCCCTCGATGGTCCGCCACCGCACGTCCTCGGTACCCGTGCCGGCCTCCGACTCGGCCAGGGTCGCTTCCAGCTCGTCCAGCAGGGGGACGGTGAGCTGGTGCAGGATCGCCTCTTTGGAGTCGAAGTGGTAGTAGAGGGCGGCCTTGGTGATGCCCACCTCGTCGGCGATGGCCTGCATCGAGGTCGCCCGGTAGCCGCGCGCGGCGAACAGGGAACGCGCGGCCGCAAGAATTCGCTCGGATGTCATCGCACAACTTACCTCGGGTCAGTTCGGACGCTACGATTGCTTACCAGGAGTCAGTCTAGTGAGGTGGGAGCAAGTCCTGTGCGAACCCGAGTGTCTTTCCCATCCGGCGACAGCCGGTGCGTCGGCTACCTGGAGTTTCCCGAGGGCGGGAGATCGCTGCCCTGTGTCGTCCTGTGCCACGGATTCAGTGGGACGATGGACCGCCTGTTCGACCACGCACGGCAATTCGCCGAAGCAGGCTGGGCCACACTGGTTTTCGACTACCGAAGCTTCGGTGAGAGCGAGGGCGAGCCGCGGCAGGTCCCCGACATCGGCGGACAACTCGACGATCTGCGCGCCGCGGTCGCCTTCGCCCGCGCGCACGACCGCATCGACCCCGAGCGCATCCTGCTGTGGGGCAACTCGCTCGGCGGCGCCCACGCGATCACCGTCGCCGCCACCGACCCGCGCATCGCCGCGGTTGTCGCCCAGATCCCGTTCAACGGATTTCCCGAGAAGGTCGAGGGCCGCTCGGCCGCCGACAACCTGGCACTGCTCGCCGCCATCATCTGGGACACCGTGCGCGGCAAACTCCGTATGCGGCCCTACTACATCCGCATGGTCGGCGCACCGGGCGAACTCGCCGTCACCGCCTCCGCCGACGCCGAGCGGCACATCGCCGCCCTCACCGGCGGCGGCGAAACACTCTGGCGCAACAGCATCGCCCCACGCGCCCTGCTGTCGATGATGCGATACCGCCCGGCTGAGTCCGCCGCACGCCTCACCTGCCCGCTGCTCGTCTGCGCCGCCGCCGACGACCGGGAGACACCCCTCGACACCAGCCGCGAGCTGGCAGAACGAGCACCCGACGGCCGATTGCGCGTCTACCCTGGTACTCACTTCACCTTCTACACCGAACCGGCGCTGCGCACCCGCGTCGTCGCCGATCAGATCGAGTTCTTCCGCCACGCCTGCGATCGGTGTGACGTGCAGGGTTGGCGCTGATCACACCGGGTATCCGCGTGGTACCCCTGAGTGGGAAGGATGCGATGACGATGCGCGGACGACGTAACCGACGTGATCGAGAAGTACGCGAAGTACGAGAAATCCAGGCCCGACCACCTCATCAGACCGTCAAGTCACTGTTCTCGCTGCTGCTACTCGCCTGGCTGCTGGCCGGGCTGGTCGCGGCGTTCCAGCGGGACTACTTCACCGACACCCCGACCAACTGCGGCGACTGGGGGACCATCGCGCTCACCGTGGCGGCGGGTCCGCTGAACTATCTCGGCATGAACCCCAAGGTCGGCGAATGCCAACTGCCCGAACCGAGCCAATGACCTGACTATTTGGCATCGCCGTAGCACTGCACCACTGCCGTGGTGAAGGGGAACCGCACCGGAGTCTCCCCGAACGTGAGCCTGCCCGCCAGGTCGGCCGCCGCCGCGATCGCTTCGGCAACCACCGGCGCCTCCTCGGCCGGGCAGTGCACGATCACCTCGTCGTGCTGGAAGAACACCAGCTCGGCGCGCATCGGCGCGATCGCCTGCCGTAACGCGGCAAGCACAAGCAGGGCCCAGTCGGCCGCGCTGCCCTGCACCACGAAATTCCGGGTGAAGCGGCCCCTGGCGCGCGCCGCCGAACCGCTGCGCTCGGCAGGGGGCGCATCGATCTCGTCGGGAGTAGCCGACACCGGCGGGCAGGTCCGGCCCAACCACGTACGTACCAGCCGGCCCTCCTCCCCGGCGTAGGCCGCGTCGTCCACATAAGCCACCGCGGCCGGATACCGGCGCCGCAGACCGGCGAGATGGGTGAGCGCGTCGCCGGAGGTCTGGCCGTAGATGGCGCCGAGCAGCGCGAGCTTGGCCTGGGCCCGGTCGCCACCGAAACCACGAGCCGCCAGATCCGCATACAAATCCTCGCCGCGACCGGCCACCTCCATCAGACCGCGATCACGGGAGATGGCGGCCAGCACCCGCGGCTCCATCTGGTCGGCATCGGCCACGACCAGACACCAACCGGGATCGGCGCGGATCGCCTGCCGGATCACCTTCGGAATCTGCAGGGCGCCACCACCATTGGTCGTCCATCGGCCCGACACCGTTCCACCCGGCAGATATTCGGGCCGGAATCGGCCACCGTGCACCCATTGCTCGAGCCAGGCCCAGCCGTGTGCGGTGTGCAGGCGGTATAGCGTCTTGTACGCCAACAGCGGCGCGACGGCCGGATGGTCGACGCGCTGCAATTCCCACTTCCGCGTGGAGGACAGCGCGACGCCCGCCCGCGCGAACGCCCGGATGATGTCCTGGGGAAGATCGGGCCGCACACGGGTCCCGAAGGCGCGTGACACCTCGTCGGCGAGTTCTGCCATCCGCCGGGGTTCCGCCCCGCCGGCGAAACGTTCACCGAGCATGGTGTCGAGCAGTTCGCGGTGCACGTCGGTCCGCCAGGGAATGCCCGCGCGCGACATCTCGGTGGCCACCAGCATGCCCGCCGATTCGGCCGCGATCAGCAACCGCATCCGATCAGGATGCTCGGTCCGCTCGGTCCTTGCGAGCTGCCCCGCGTACACCTCGACCAGCGCGGTGAGCTCGTCGGTGCCGGGCGGCAACGGCACCGGACCCGAATCGAACAGCGAGGGTTGCGTCTCGGCGCTGCGCGCGGGCGCGTCGGGTGGGACGGGCAGGTTCCGTAGCCGCGCCCAAGCCGCCGCCAAGGACCGAGGCTGACCGGATTGCCCCTGCTCGTACCCGATCAGCAATGCCTCGGCCGCCTGCACGTCGTAGCAGCGTTCCACGCGCACGCCCGCCGCGAGCAGCGGCCGGTAGATCTCGGCGGTCGACCGCCACACCCACCGCCCCACGTGCGGACGCGCGCGGATCGCCTCGACCAGCGACGGCTCCGTGACAACTGGACCGGCCGGACGCCCGTCCGGGCCGAGCGGACACAGGCGAGCGCCACCGTCACCCGTCTCCGCCACCGCCCACCGCATGCGCAGAGTCTGTCAGCAGGGTCCGACAACCACTGTTTACCGGCCCGGGTGCCGGGTAAGCGGCCCACGATCGGGAGAACCCGGACAGGAGGTAACGCGATGGCGCACACGCAGACCGGCCCGCCCACGCAGCACACCCGGTCGGTCACCGAACTCGTCGACGACGCCACCGAACAGATCACCCGCCTGGTGCGCGACGAACTGCAGCTGGCACGCGTCGAAATGCAGGACCGCACAAAGGGAATCGCCCGCGGAGCGGGCATCGCCGGAGCGGGCGGACTCGTCGCGTTCTACGGCGGCATCGCGCTGACCGTCGCGGCGATCTTCGCGCTGGCGCTGGTACTGCCCGAATGGGCGGCCGCATTGATCGTCGGCGCCGCCCTGCTCGTGATCGGCGCGATCCTGGCGCTCGTCGGGAAGAAGAACGTCAGCTCGGCCGCACCGCCCGTACCGCGGGAAGCCGCGCACGGCATCAAGGACGACATCGACACCATCAAGGACGGGAGCAGACGATGACCGACGACCCGGAGGCACTGCGCCGGGACCGTGACCAGGCCCGCCGGGAACTCGGCGAGACCGTCGCCGAGCTGACCGACAAATTCGACGTCCCCGCCCGGACCAAGGACAAGGTCCACGAGACCACCGAAGCGGCCAAGCACCGCGTCACCGACGCCAAGTACCAGGCGCTCTACACCGCCGACAAGGCACGGGACAAGGCCGGACAGGTGGTCGGCAAGGTCGAGTCCTCGGTGCCCGACCCCGTGGTCGACCGAGGCAGGCAGGCGGCGGACCTGGCCGCCCGCAAACCCCAGGTTCCGGTCGCGGCGGCCGCGGTGTTCGCAGCCCTGCTGGTCTGGTTCCTCGCCCGGCGGCGGCGCGCATGAAGACGCTGTACAAACCACTCGGCATGGTCGTCGGCGTGCTCGGCGGGATCGCCGCGAGCGCGGTGTTCAATCGAGTCTGGGGCGCGGTGGCCGACGGTGGCGACCCGCCGACCTCGACCACCCGCAACGCGACCTGGCGGGAGGTGCTGCTGGCCGCCGCTCTCCAGGGCGCCATCTTCGGCCTCGTGAAAGCCGCTGTCGACCGGGCGGGCGCCACGGGCTACAAGTCGCTCACCGGAACATGGCCCGACTGACGAGAACAGGAGAACCATGTCGGAACAGGTAGGCGATTACTTGCTGCGCCGGTTGCGGGAATGGGGCGTCGAACAGGTCTTCGGATACCCCGGCGACGGCATCAACGGTCTGATCGCCGCCTTCGGACGGGCCGACAACACACCGCGTTTCGTGCAGAGCAGGCACGAGGAGATGTCGGCGTTCCAGGCTGTTGGTTATGCCAAGTTCAGCGGCCGGGTCGGCGTGTGCGCGGCGACGTCGGGCCCCGGCGCCATCCATCTGCTCAACGGCCTCTACGACGCCAAGCTCGACCACGTGCCGGTGGTGGCGATCGTCGGGCAGACCGCGCGCAGCGCCATGGGGGGCAACTATCAGCAGGAAGTGGATCTGCAGGCGCTGTTCAAGGACGTGGCGTCCGAATATCTGGTCGAGGTCAATGTGGCCGACCAGCTGCCCAACGCCTTGGATCGAGCATTTCGCACTGCCCTCGCCCGGCGCGCGCCGACAGCGGTCATCATTCCGGCCGATCTGCAGGAGGAACCCTACGAGCCACCCGCGCATGCCTTCAAGGAGGTGCCGTCCAGCCCGCCGAGCGCACCGCTGACCACCTCGGTACCGGTGCGATCCGAGCTGGAACGGGCGGCGGCCGTGCTCGATGCGGGCACCAAGGTGGCCATGCTGATCGGGCAGGGTGCGCGCGACGCGGCGGACGAGGTAGTCGAGATCGCGGAACTGACCGGTGCGGGCATCGCCAAAGCACTGCTCGGCAAAGACGTACTCAGCGACGAATTGCCGTTCGTCACCGGCTCGATCGGCTTGCTCGGCACCCGCCCCAGCTACGAGATGATGCGCGACTGCGACACCCTGCTCATCGTCGGCTCCAACTTCCCCTACAGCCAGTTCCTGCCCGAATACGATCAGGCCCGCGCGGTGCAGATCGACCTCGACGGCGCCCTGATCGGCATGCGGTACCCGACCGAGGTGAACTTGGTGGGCGACGCGAAAGCCACACTGCGCCAGCTCATTCCCTTGCTGCATCGCAAGGCCGACCGCTCCTGGCGTGAGACGATAGAAGCGAATGTGGCGCGGTGGTGGCAGACCGTGGAGAACCAGTCCATGCTCGATGCCGAACCGGCCAATCCCATGCGCATCGTGTGGGAACTCTCGCAGCGCATCCCCGACGACGCGATCGTCACCGCCGACTCGGGTTCCTCCACCACCTGGTACGCCCGTTGCCTTCGCATGCGCGGCACCATGCGGGGCTCGCTGTCGGGCACGCTGGCGAGCATGGGCGCGGGCGTGCCGTACGCGATCGGTGCCAAATTCGCGCACCCGGACCGGCCGGTGATCGCCATCGTCGGTGACGGTGCCATGCAGATGAACGGGCTGAACGAACTGCTCACCATCCAGCGCTACCAGGACCTGTGGCCTGATCAGCGGCTGATCGTGTGCGTGTTCCACAACAACGACCTCAATATGGTCACCTGGGAACTGCGCGCCATGGGTGGTGCGCCGAAATTCGAGGAATCGCAAACACTTCCGGATGTCTCCTACGCCGATATCGCTCGCTGCGCGGGCATGGTCGGCATCAGCGTGGACAGGTCCGAGGACATCGGCCCGGCCTGGGACCGTGCGCTGGCGGCGGATCGCCCGGTGCTGCTCGACATCCGCTGCGATCCCGAGGTGCCGCCCCTGCCGCCGCACGCGACCGCCGACCAGGTCAAGGACCTGGGGCGGGCTGTGCTGCAAGGTGACCCAGGCGCGTGGCGGCTGCTCGTGCAGGGAGTGAAGTCGAAGGCGCAGGAACTGCGCCGCTGAGCGTGGTGGCCGGCCCGACGGCCGGCCACCACCGCCTCGCTACGGCGTCGAGTAGCCGATCAGCGCGCCGATGCCCGCACCGATCGGGATGGTCACCAGCGCACCGACACCGCCGAGGAAGAAGCCCAGAACAGCACCGATTCCGGCGCCGATGAGTGCGCCGATCCCCGCATTGTGCTGCTTACGGGCCTGGGTCTCGGCGGCCTCGTCGACGAACTCGGCCGTATGGGCCGTGACGGCGGCCGGTGCGCCCACCGGAGTCAGGGTGAGCGAGCGGCCGTCGGCCGCGATCGCCGCTGCCAGGTCGAAGGTGCCCGCGGTCGAGGCGATTCGGGTCGGAATGGACGCGACCGCACGGCCCTCGCGATCGGTGAGGGTCACGGTGCCGCCCGTGAGGGTGAAGGTGCCGTCGACCACCGAGGTGGTGAGCCCTGCCCCGTCAGCCGAGGGGCCCGCGGTGAACGCCACCCCGTTTTCGGTGCCCTGAACGACCGGGGCCGCCGTCGGTGCGGCGTGAGCGTTGGTGGTGGCGGTGAGGCCGACGGCCCCGACCGCGAGGACAGCGACCGCGCAGAATTTCTTCATCTTGCCCCTCCAGTCTGCCCGCCGGATTCCGGCGGAACATCCTCTGCCGGACCGGATCTCGGCCCGAGATCATCTTCACACTGTCCCCACCGGATGTGAACCCACCAGCGGTCATACCGGAAAAACATCACCGAATGGACGCATTCACCGAATGAGATTGCCACACCGTAGGTTTCGCTATGCCGTCGAAATTCCTATATGCCGGATCCGGATTTTCTGGGCAGGATGAGGATTCAGGGAATCGAGCGGAAGGAACGTCATGACGATCCTGGTGACAGGAGCAACGGGCAGTGTCGGACGCAAGGTCGTGGACCAACTGATCGCGCGGGGGGTCTCCGATATCCGGGCGTTGACGGTGAATCCGGACCGGGCGGCGCTGCCCGCCGGGGTGGTGCCGGTGCGCGGCAATCTGCGTAAGCCGGACAGCTTGGACGGGGTGTTCGACGGCGTGGACCGGATCTATCTCGCGCCGGCACCCGACGTTGTCGGCGAGGTGCTCGCGCGCGCGGCAGCGGCAGGCGTCCGCCACGTCGTCGACCTGTCGGGGGAACCCGACAGCTGGTGGGGGACCGTGAGCAACGCCGTCGAGGCCAGTGGGCTGGCGTGGACGCACCTGTGGCCCGCCGACTTCATGGAGAACAGCGTCAGCTGGTCGCAGCAGATCCGCGCTACGGGTACGGTTCGCGAACCGCGGCCCGAGACGGCCACCGCACCCGTCGCGATGGACGATATCGCTGCGGTAGCCGCTACCGCTCTGCTCGACGACGACCACCTCGGGCGTGCCTACCCGCTGGCAGGACCCGAAGTCCTCACCCGCGCCGAGCAGCTCGCCCAGATCGCCGCCGCCATCGGCCGCGAACTCACTTTCCGCCGATCCGATCGGGCCGAAACCATTGCCGCCCTGGCGCCGAGCATGGGCGACAACACCGAGTGGTATGTCGACAACGTCCTGCTCGGCTACAGCCCACCGACCGATACGCTCCCGATCACCAGCGTCCAGGACATCACCGGCCGCCCGGCGACCACCTTCCGCGACTGGGCCGAAGCCAACGCCGACCAGTTCCTCGACGACTAGTCCGGGTGCCGACCGCACTCTCGGAGGTCCGCTGCAACCTTCTTGGCGGTCGAGTTCATCCGAGCGCGCGGACCCTCGATGCGCGGGCGAGATGATCGCGTTGCTCGACGACCAGGCGGCGCAGGGCAGCGGGTGCGTCGGAATTCGTCGCGAGCCAGGTGTCGACAGCTGCCAGGGAATCGGTGGCGGGAAAGAGGCCGACGACGATACGGCGGGCGATCTCGATGCTGCGCTGCTCCCAGGTCGGACGCAGTCGGGTGAAGTACTCCTCGTCGTAGGAGCCGATCAGGTCGCGGCGGTCGCCTGCGCGGAAGCCGTCGATCACGGCGTCGAGGTGGTCGTTGGTGAGCGCGGTGTCGTCGAAGACGCGCGTCCACGCGTCGGCTTTCACCTCCCGTTCCGGGCGGGCGGCCAGGGCATGCAGGTGGGCGGTGCGGCCCGAGGCGGTGTCGTCGCGGGCGAGTTCGGTGTCCAGATCATCGGCTGTCGCGGCGCCGGTCGCGGCCAGTGCCGCCCAGAGGGACCACCGCAGGTCGGGATCCAGGGCCAGACCCTTCGGAGCGGGAGTTCCACCGAGCAACATGGCGCGGATATCAGCGGCCCGCCCCGCGTCGACGGTGGCGGCGGCCGCGGTCGCGCGGGCGAACGCCAGCTGCTCGCCGGAACCGGGCGCAGCGCAATGCAGTGCCGCCCAGCATGATTCGAGCCATTCCTGCCGCCACCTGTCGCGCTCGGCGGTCGGCAGGTAGTGGCCGATGGCGAAGGAGGCGTTCGAGAGCGCTGCCGTGAGCAGGGCCGTATTGGACTCGGCGGGAGTGAAATCGCGGACCATCGTCAGATAGCGGCCTACGGCGAGTTCGCCGTCGCGCGTGGCATTCCACAGCGCCGACCAGATCAGCCCGCGTGCCAGCGGGTCGACCACGCGGTCGAGTGACCGCTCCACGGTCGCCAGGGAATCGGCGTCGAGACGAACCTTCGCATAGGTGAGATCGCTGTCGTTGAGCAGCCGCAGGGGAGCGGGGGAGAGGGCGATCGGGTTGCGCTCCTCGACGATGTCGACCTCCACGCGGTCACGGCGGACGAGGTCGCCGTCGGCGTCGAAGTCGTAGAGTCCGACCGCCAGCCGGTGCGGGCGCGGATCGGTCTGCACGATGTGGTCGTCGTCGAGGGTCACGGTGGAGACGCCGGTGGTCTGCAGCCAGGCCCGCGCCCACTCGTCGAGGTCGCGACCGGACTCGGCGGACAACTCCGTCAGCAGGTCATCGAGTGTCGTGTTGCCGAACGCGTGGGCCCGGAAGTAGCGGCGGGCGCCCGCGAAGAACGCCTCCCGGCCGACATAGGCGACGAGCTGCTTGAGCACGCTCGCGCCCTTGGCGTAGGTGATGCCGTCGAAATTGAGCTTGGCCGCCTCGAGATCGGTGATGTCAGCGACGATCGGATGCGTCGTCGGTAACTGATCCTGCAGGTACGCCCACGCCTTACGGCGGTTGGCGAACGCCACCCAGGCGTCGGTCCACTCGGTGGCCTCCGCGCTGGCCAGCGCGCCCATGTAGTCGGCGAAGGACTCCTTGAGCCACAGGTCGTCCCACCACACCATGGTGACGAGATCGCCGAACCACATGTGCGCCATCTCGTGCAGGATCGTGTTCGCACGGCCCTCGTACTGCGCGGCCGTCGCCGCACCACGAAACACGTAGGCCTCGGTGAAGGTGACCAGGCCCGGGTTCTCCATGGCGCCGAGGTTGTACTCGGGCACGAACACCTGGTCGTACTTGCCCCAGGGGAACGGGTAGGCGAAATGGTCGGCGAAGAAGTCGAGCCCCTGGCGGGTCACCTCGAGAATCGTGTCCGCGTCCAGGTGGTCGGCCAGCGAGGCGCGGCACAGGACGCCGAGCGGAATCGTCAGTTCCCCTCGGCTCCACGAGGATTCGACGCGGCGATACGGGCCGGCCGCGACCACGGTGATGTAGGTGGAAATCGGCAGTGTCGGTGAGAACTGCACCGTCTGATCCGAGCCGTCGACAGTCACGGTATCGGCGGGCCGATTCGACACCACCTCCCAACCGTCGGGCGCCGTGACGGCAAAGGTGAACGGCGCCTTCATATCGGGCTGCTCGAAGCACGCGAATACCCGGCGCGCGTCCGCCGGCTCGTACTGGCTGTAGAGGTAGGTGCTGCCGTCGGCCGGATCGAGGAACCGGTGCAGTCCCTCACCCGAGCGGCTGTACTCACCGATCGCCCGCACAACGACGACGTTCGATGCCGACAGGCCGGTCACGGTGATCCGTGCGCCGTCGTAGTCGACCGCCACTTCCCGTCCGTTCACGGTCACCGATTCGACTGCGAGACCGAGGAAGTCGAGCCACGTCTCGGTCACCGTGGCGTCGAAGGTGACCGTCGTCGTGGTGGTGAACCCCGGGCGAGTGTGGTCGGGTGCGCCGGACAGGTCGAGTTCGACACGGTAGTCGCGCACGATGACCGTGGCGGATCGCGCGGCGGTCTCGGAGCGGGTCAGGTTGGCGGTAGTCACGTCCCGATCCTGCCAGTCATGAGGTGGGGGAGGGGAGTGGATATCGGGAGGGCAATCGAATCCACTGGGGGGCAGGGTAATTCGATCGATGAAGACCCGACGGTCGATGGACTTGCCGGGGCAGTGCATGCCTCGGACAGACTTGAGTTCGTAAACAACATGCAGATAGCGCGATATGCGCATCTATCTATGTATAACCTTCCACGCCATAACAAAATGACCGGCTACGCCGGCCTTCTTCAGACGAAGGGGGCGGAAGCGCTTTCGGCTCAGCGTGAACAGAATGCTGTTCGCTGTATCCGCCGACTGGTTTCGTAGGTCCTGTTCGCGCAGGTTCGATCGAAAGGCCCTCGAATGTCCGTTCCAGCCGACGCAGTGCGTGTGGTGAAGCTCGGTGCCCACATCGGTGCCCGCGTCGACGGCATCCGCCTCGGTGGTGACCTCGACGCGCGTTCGGTCGATACCGTTCGCGCCGCACTCGCCGAACACAAGGTGATCTTCTTCCGCGGCCAGGAGCATCTGAGCGAGGACGGGCAGTACGAATTCGCCGAGCTCCTCGGTGCACCGACCACCCCGCACCCCACGCTGACTTCGGCGGGGGCCAAGAGTCTGGCGATCGACTCGCATCAGACCAGGTCGAATGTGTGGCACACCGATGTCACGTTCGTCGACCGGGTGCCGAAGGCCTCGATCCTGCGGGCGGTGACGCTACCCGAGTACGGCGGCACGACCACCTGGGCGTCCACCGTCGCGGCGTACAACTCGCTGCCTGCCTCGCTGAAATTGCTCGCGGAGAATCTGCGCGCCAGGCACACCAATCGTTACGACTACGCGGCCGACGTCGTGGACCGATCCGATGATTTCGAACGCGCGTATCGGCGCGAATTCGAGTCGACGTATTTCGAGACCGAGCATCCGGTGGTGGAGGTCCACCCGGAAACCGGTGAGCGTGCCCTGCTGCTCGGTTGCTTCGTGAAGGAGATCGTCGGCGTCTCCAGTAGCGAATCGCGGGCGTTGTTCCGGCTTTTCCAGGATCGGGTGACGCGCCTCGAGCACACGACCCGCTGGAACTGGTCGCTCGGCGATGTCGCGATCTGGGACAACCGGGCCACCCAGCACTACGCCGTCGACGATTACGACGGCGCGCATCGCAGGCTCACCCGGATCACCCTCGGCGGACCGGTCCCGGTCGGTGTCGACGGGCGGCCGAGCACGGTGATCGCGGGCGACGCGCGCGACTATGTCACTGCGCCCCACCGTGCGGCCTGACGCGAATCCGCCGTCGAGCGGGCGGTATCGGTTAGTCTGCGACCGCAGGTTTATCCGGCGATCGCGCGCGAATCGGTCCAGCCCGACGATGGGAATGCCGTGAATTTGTGGAGCTATATCCAGGGTCGGGGCGAGGTGCTGACCTTTCTCACCTATCAGCACGCGTCGCTGGCTTTCCAGACCGTGCTGGTGGGAACCGTTGTCGCGGTGCTGATCGCGGTGGCGGTGTACCGGCTGCCGCTGGCGTCGGCATTGACGCTCACGTCGAGCCGGGTGGCGTTGACGATTCCGTCGCTGGCGCTGTTGGCCCTGCTGCTCGTGCCGTTCGGGCTCGGGGTCGTTCCGTCGTTTCTGATGTTGGCCTTCTTCGCGGCGCTGCCGGTGATCGGTAATGCGATCGTCGGCCTGCGCTCGGTACCTGCCTCGGTGGTGGAGTCGGCGCGGGGGATCGGGTTGTCGCGGTGGCGGATTCTGCTCACCGTCGAGCTGCCGATCGCCTGGCCGGTGATCCTCACCGGCATCAGGGTGTCGACCCAGATGATCGTGGGCGTCGCCGCCATCGTCGCCTATGTGCTCGGTCCGGGACTCGGATCGCTCATCTTCAACGGGCTGTCACGGCTCGGCGGTGCGAACGCGCTCGAAATGGCGCTCACCGGAACCATTCTCATCGTCGTCGTCGCGTTGGTGTTCGACGCGCTGCTCGTCCTGCTCGGACGACTCACCATTGCCAAGGGGCTCTCATGAACACGGTGACCACCCCGTCCGAACGCGACGTGACCGGCGCGTCCATCGTCCTCGACTCGGTCGTGAAGCGGTACAAGGGGCAGGACAAGCCGGCCGTCGAGCGGCTGGACCTCGAGATCGAGGCGGGTGAGATCGTCGCGTTCGTCGGGCCGTCGGGGTGCGGGAAGACGACGACCCTGAAGATGATCAACCGGTTGATCGAGCCGACGGAGGGTCGGATCTTCATCGGTGGACGCGATGTGACCAGGGAGGATCCCGACAAGCTGCGTCAGTCCATCGGTTACGTCATCCAGTCCGGTGGGTTGTTCCCGCACTGGTCGGTGGCCAAGAACATCGGGGCGATTCCCCGGGTGCTGGGCTGGGACAAGAAGCGCATCGCCGAGCGCACCGAGTATCTGCTGGATCTGGTGGGTCTGGACTCGGCGACCTTTGCCGACCGGCTGCCCAAGGATATGTCCGGCGGCCAGCAGCAGCGCGTGGGTGTGGCGCGGGCGCTAGCCGCGGATCCGCCGGTGTTGCTGATGGACGAACCCTTCGGCGCCGTCGATCCGATCACGCGAGTTCGCCTGCAGGACAGCCTGATCGCGATTCAGCACGAGCTGGGTAAGACCATCGTCGTCGTCACCCACGATTTCGAGGAGGCGACCAAGCTCGGCGACCGGGTGCTGATCCTGTCCGAGGGTGGGCATGTGGAGCAGTACGCGCGGCCCGAGGAGATCCTTACCGATCCGGCGACACCGTTCGTGGAGGAATTCGTGGGATCGGGGGCCAAACTGGCGTATCTGACGGTGTCCCGGGTGGGTGATGTCGAGGTCGATCCGGTGACGACCGCGCGGATCGGCGAGCCCGCCAAAGAGGTGATCGGCCGGGCGACCCGTGCCGGCCACACCTGGGTGGTCGTGGTCGATTCGGCGGGGCGACCCCGTTCGTGGCCGTCACTGCGTGAGGTGTCGAGCAAGCCGGAGGTGTCGGACTATCTGGATCGGCGGCTGCCGGTGGTCGCGCAGTCGTCCACGCTCAACGACGCCCTCGATGCGATGCTCGCGGCGAGCCAGGGCGCCACGCTGGTCACCGACGGGCGGGGCAGGGTGGTCGGTTCGCTCAGTATCGGTGCGGTGACCGACGTGATCCAGACCAAGCTGGCCGAGGCGCACAATGCCGAGGGCGAGACGTCCTACGAGACCTATGTCGATGGTTCGGATCCGACGCCGACGCCGGTGGTCGCCGCCGAGCCGGGGCCGGGTGATCCGGCGTGAAGCGGCTGCGCGCGTTGCCGATCGACGTGTGGTTCGAACCGTTGATCATCGCGGTGATCGGTATCGGGTACCTGCTGTGGTATCGGGCGTCGACGTTCACCGCGACCGAGCAGGCGTCGCTGGGCTGGGCGAATCTGCAGACGACGATCGTCGAGCACGTGCGGCTCACCGTGGTGGCGACGCTGATCGTGGTCGTGGTCGCGATTCCGCTCGGCATCGCGCTGACCCGGCCTGCGTTGCGCAGGCTCGAGCCGCTGGCGGTGAACATCGCCAATATCGGGCAGGCCGCCCCGGCGGTGGGTCTGCTCGTGCTCTTCACGTTTTGGTTGGGGACCGGGTTCCGCACGGCGGTGGTCGGTTTGGTGGTCTACGCGATCCTGCCGATTCTGCAGAACACGATCGTCGGGCTGCGGCAGGTTGATCAGCGCACGATCGAGGCGTCGCGGGGGATCGGGTTCTCCGGGCTGCGGACGTTGGTGCAGGTGGAGTTGCCACTCGCGGTGCCGGTGATCCTCAACGGCGTGCGCACGGCGCTGGTGATCCTGGTCGGTACCGCGACCTTGAGCACGTTCATCGGTGCGACCAGTCTCGGGACGCTCATCACGACCGGTGTCACCTTGTTCCTGCCGAAGTTGCTCATCTCCGGTGCGGTGCTCGTCGGGTTGCTCGCCTTGATCATCGACTGGCTCGGCCGGCTCGTGGAGCTGGCCGCGACCCCGCGAGGTATCTCATGAGACGGCTGGTGTGCGCGCTGGTGGCGAGTGTTTCGCTGGTCGCCGGGTGTGGGCTGGTGAGTTCGTCGGGGACGTTCCACGACGCGAGTCTGCCCGGCGGCGATCGGCCGCTCGAGGGCGCTAAGCTGACGGTGACATCGAAGAGTTTCACCGAGGGCGTGCTGCTCGGCAAGATCACCGCCACGTATCTGGCCGCGGCGGGCGCGTCGATCACGGATCTGACGGGTGCGCCGGGGTCGGCGTCGTCGCGGCAGGCGCAGCTCAACGGTGACGCGGACGTGCTGTGGGAGTACACGGGTACGGGGTGGGTGAACTACCACAACGAGACCGAGACGATCGTCGACCCACAGGAATTGTGGCAGCGGGTGCACGATGTGGAGAAGCTTGACCACGATCTGGAGTGGTTGGCGCCCGCGAATTTCAACGACACGTATGCTTTCGCGGCCTCGACGCCGACGGCCGAACGGCTGAGGGTGCGGTCGTTGTCGGAGGTCGCGCAGCTGCCGGTGGCGGAGCGGACATTCTGTGTCGACGACGAATTCTTCAGTCGTTCGGACGGTTTCATCCCGATGCTGGCGAAGTACGGCATTCCCTACAACGATCCCGACGGGGTGCCCGCGGGCAATGTCACCAGGATGGACGCGGGGGTCGTCTACACCGCGACCGCCAAGGGTGAGCCGTGCCGGTTCGGCATGGTCTACACCACTGACGGCCGGGTGAAGAACCTGAATCTGGTTGTGCTGGAAGACGACAAGAAGTTCTTTCTGCCCTACAGCGGGACCGCTGTGGTGCGTGGTGCGGTGATCGAGGCGCATCCGCAGCTGCGTTCGCTGCTCGGCGCCATCTCCGAGCGACTCACCGACGATCTCATGCGTGAGCTCAACGGTCGCGTGGACATCGACGGGGAGGACCCGGCCGATGTCGCCTACGAGTGGTTGAAGAGTGCGAATCTGATCGAGTAGGCGCGCGGGTCAGAGGTGGTTGAGGCCGACCATCTTGGTCGCGGTGGCCATGGCGGCGGCCAGGCCGAGTGCGCCGAGGGCGGCGACGGCTAGGGATCCGGTAAGGGTCGTGAGACCGAACAAGAAGAACACGCAGGTGGCCAACATGATGGCGGTGCTGGTCAGATCCGTACTCGTCGTATTCGGTGTCCGATTACGTGAGTGGGTCATATCTTCATAGTTGCCAGGAATCGCGGTTACTAAACCGTTATTTTCGGTTCGATGTGCGGGTTTCGGCTGCTCCGGCCTGGGTAGCGCCACTGTGACGCGAGAGAAAGGCTGTCGAGATGCCGAAGACCACGAGCTCGGGCCGGGCGCGGACATCGGAGCTGCCGAGTACGTTGCAGCGTTCCAGCGCCAAGGCGCAGCGGACGTTCGCCAAGGCGCACGACGCGGCGCTGGACGAGTACGGCACCGAGGAACGCGCCAACCGGGTCGCCTACAGCGCTCTGAAGCACAGTTTCGAGAAGGTGGGGGACCACTGGGAGCCGAAAGGCACCCGGGGGCCGTCGGATTCGCGGGCTGCTTCCGGCGGTCCGACGCCGCGCGGCGAGAGCGCCGAAGGGGTGAACGCGAATGCGACCAAGAGTCACCTCATCGATGTCGCGGGGCGGTTGTCGATCACCGGCAGGTGGCGGATGACCAAGGAGGAACTGGTCGAGGCGATCGCGAAGGCCAACCGGCGTGCGACCGCACGGGCTCGGTCATGAGATGACCGCCCGCGGCGGTGGTGACGACCAGGCATACGGCCGCGCCGTGCTCTACGGCGTGTGCGTGATCGGTGTCGCGGCGATCGTCTTCGCCGCGGTGAACTTCTGGGCCGCGACACGTACGAACTGTGCGGGCGCGCAGACTCGTCTGTGCGATACCCCGGCGCAGGCCGCCGTGATGATCGGTCCGTCGCTGGTGCTGCTGGCCGGCGGGATCGGTGCTTTCGTGCACACCTATCAGCGTTATCGCGACGGTCGGTCGTGGCGGGTGTGGCAGGGGGCAGGTTGGTTCTTGTTCATCCTGATGACCGCTTATCTGATGATTTCCGCTGGTACCACGGTGACCGGGTGAACCAGCCCGGACGGCACCGCAGGGCGGACGGCCCTGCGGCACCGATCGGGCTAGTTCTGCGGCAGATGTGAGGATTTCTGGCCGCCGGTTCGGGTGCGCGGCGGCTTCACGCCCTGCATGATGTCGTTCCACCACGACTGCAGTGGGCTCGGTTCGGGCCAGCTGACAACGGTGGCGTCCGGCTCGGTCGCCGGTTCGGTGGTGTCGAAGACAGGATGATCGGAATAGCGCATTGCACAACTTCCTCGAGAGAACTGAACTGCTTCTTCACTGATGTGTTGGGGTGCCCCGGTCGGTTTCGCGGTGTGTCCACACGCGCAGGTTCGGTCGGGGCGGATCGGTCGACGTCGAGATGACGTCGGCCAGGTCTGTGTGCAGGGTCAGCCACTGGGCGAGTCCGGCGGCGGTGATGATGCGGTCGAGGACCGAAGGCGCGGCCTTGACCACGCTCACCCGGATGGTGTCGTGTTGCTGGGCGCGACAGGCCAGATCGATGATCGATCGGCACGACATGAAGGTGACCTCGTCGAGGTCGACGACCAACTGCCTGCCATCCGATGCTCGCTGGAAGGCGTCGTCGAGGACGCGGCGCCAGCGTGTGATGGTGTAGGCGTCGATGTCGCCGCGCACGTACAGGACGATCGCATTCGATCGGGTCTCGATGTCGGCACTCACGCGCGCCGACACATCCGGTGGTTCGCCGTCGAAGGCGGGTAGTTCGTATCGTCCTACGTGGCTGAAATGGGTGTTCACGAGTACTCGATTTCCTCGGCACCGGCAGGCCTCGCGCGCTGCGCCGACCGGTCCTGGATCCTCAAGATCGGCTGGTACTACCCATTTGAGCACGTGGGTACGCCGCTGTCATGGACTGTGACCGACTCGATGCCGAAATTCGGGACGTAGCCGTGACCTGTGAGGCGACGACGCGTCCGGGCGAGCGGTGAATACTGAGGGCTATGACCGATCGGGAAGACGTGTCGGCCGACGAGCGTCTCCTCGTGGAACGGGTCGTCGGCGTCGGCGACCCGCTGCGGGTGGGGTGGTTCCGGTACCGGTTCGGCACGCATCGGTGGGAGTGGTCCGACGAGGTCGCCGCGATGCACGGTTACCCGCCGGGGACCATGCCTACGACGGACTTGCTCCTGTCCCACAAGCATCCGCGTGACCGTGACCGGCTCGAGGCGATGATCACCTCGGTCGAGGACGGTGGTGCGTACTCGAGTCATCACCGCATCGTCGACACCCATGGTCAGGTCAGGGATGTGCTCGTGGTGTCGGAACCGTGGCGCGACGAGCGCGGTGCGGTGATCGGTACCTCGGGCTATTACGTCGATGTCACCGAGACCGCCGAGGTGTTCCGGCGGGAGGCGCTCGACACGACGTTGCCGGGTGTGCTCGAGGCGCGGACGGTGATCGAGCAGGCCAAGGGCGCGTTGATGCTGGTGTACGCGATCACCGCCGAACAGGCGTTCCGGGTGTTGCGGTGGCGGTCGCAGGAAACCAATGTCAAGTTGCGCACGATTGCCGAGCGGGTGGTCGCCGAGCTGCCGAAAGTGGCCGGTGACGAGGTGAAGTTGCGCAGCAGGCTGGACCATGTGCTGCTCACCGCGCACATGCCGGACACTGTGAAGCACTAGACCGAGACCGGACTTATCGGTCGATGTGTGGCGGTGGCGCGGGTTCGTCGGGGAGATGCAGGGCGGATGCGACGCCCGGATCGGCGGGGTTGGCGTTCTGAGCCTCGACGACGGCCGCTGCTTGTGCGGTGGGGGTGGTCCGATGCGCGCGGGCGAGTTTGCGTAGCCGGTCGCGGGCGGCCTCGAGGTCGAGGTCGTAGTGTTCGGCGAGGATGCCGACGGCGGTGGCGATGGCGGTGGTGCCGTCGAGAACGGCGGCCACCGTGTCGGCGGTGGTGTTCGCGCGACCGTGTTCGGTTCCCATGGACAGGGCGACCGCGGTGAGGTCGGCCAGGATCTGCCCGAAATCGTTGGGACGCTCGGATCCCCAGGGTTCGTTCGCGTGGACGACGACCGAGCCGAGGGGCACTGTCATGGCTTTGACCGGGAACGCGCGCACCGACCGCATACCGGCCAGGCGGGCGCGGTCGTGGTAGTCGGGCCAGCGGGAGCCTTCGTCGCGCCGATCGATGTCGGTGATCATGGCGACGGCACCGTCGCGTGCGCTGGCCAGACCCGGGCCGCTGATGTGCAGGCGCGGGTCGGTGACCGCGTCTTCGCTGGTCGCTTCGGCGACGATCTGGATGCCGGCGCCGACCGACCGCTGGTCGAGCAGGATCACGGCGGCCGAGACAGCATCGAAGCACTGGCGGGCGTGTTCGGCGACGGCGTTCAGCAGGGCGGGCACGTCGAAGTCGGTGGCCAGTGTCGCGGTCAGATCCGCGATGGCGAGGCGGGTCTGCGCGCTGTTCATCGTCCCTGCCCTTCACTGGAGTCGCGCTGGTCGTGCAGCGACAACCTGCGAGCCACGATATCGGCGGCGACCGCGCTGATCGAGCGGCCGTTGGCATAACAGTACGCACGCAGGCGCGCCAGGGCTTCGTCGGCGGAGACGGCCAACTGCACCGCAACCATGCCTGCCGCGTTGAAGATCACGGCGCGGGAGAACTCCTCGCCCGCGGGATCGGTGGCGGCCAGAGCTTCGGTGTCGGCGAGCCGGTCCAGATCGGCGCCGATCATGTGGCCGACGGCGGCGGCGCACGCGAGACCCGAATCCTGTTCGACGGCGCTGAGGCGGCCACTGCTCATCCGATACAGTTCCAGCACACCGACAGTGGCATCGCCACTCGGTACGGGGAAGGCGAACAGAGCCCGTACGCCGAGTGTCAGGAGTTCGGCGGTGAAGACGGGCCAGCGGGTGGTCGCGGGAGTGGCAGTGAGGTCGGGCCACAGTTGACGTTCACCGCGCCGGTAGGTGTCGATGCAGGGGCCTTCGCCGATGACGAACTGGAGTTCGTCGAGTTGCTGGGCGGTGGCGTCGGTGGCGTAGACGAGTTCGCGGGCCTGGGAGGTGCGGCCGAGGAGGGCGAGGGCGGCGCCGTCGGCGCCGGTCAGCCGGACCGCGGCGGCGCAGAGCGCGCCGACGCCGCCGAACAACGAACCATCGCTGCCGACGTCGTGCCGGTCGGGGTTGTACGGGTCCCCGGGCCGGTCCCGGAACGCGCCCTCCACCGAGCCCTCCGATCTCCTGATGTCCACGCTACCGCGTGAAAGACCTCGGCCCGGGTCCACCCTGGGTGTCGGTCAGTGTCGGCCTTCGGCGAACTCCTCCACGATCTTGGCGCAGAAGGCCGGCAGGTCGTCGGGGTTGCGACTCGAGACGAGCCCGTTGTCGGTGACGACCTCCTCGTCGACGACGGTGCCGCCCGCGTTGCGGATGTCGGTGCGCACACTGGGGTAGCCGGTGAGGGTGCGGCCGCGTACCGCGTCGGCCTCGACGAGGGTCCACGGGCCGTGGCAGATGACGCCGATCGGTTTGCCGGTCGCGGCGAACTGTTTCACGAAGCCGACGGCCGAGGAGTCCTGGCGGAGTTTGTCGGGGTTGGTGGTGCCGCCGGGCAGGATGAGGGCGTCGTAGTCGTCGGGGCTGGCCTGGCTGACGACCTGGTCCACGGTGAAGGTGTCGGCCTTCTCGACGTCGTGGTTCATGGCCTGGATGCTGCCCGATTCCAGGGAGAGCAGGGTGGTGGTCGCGCCCGCTTCTTCGACGGCGGCGCGGGGTTGCACGAGTTCGACCTGTTCGACGCCGTCGGTTGCCAGGATGGCGACGCGCTTGCCGGTCAGTGGCTGCTGGGGCATGGGGCACTCCTCACGTGGACGACTTTCACGGTGGTCATTTCGTCGAGCAGTTCGGGGCCGTAGCCGAAGCCGTTGCCGGAACGGCCGCGGGGTTGGGCGGCTCCGCCGGGCGCGCCACCGAAGACGGCGTTGATCTTCACGGTCGCGACGGGCAAAGTGCGCCAGGCTCTTTGGGCGTGGTCCATGGAACCGGTGAGGACCGTGGCGGCGAGACCGTATTCACCGGTGGCGGCTTCGTCGAGCCCGGTGTCGAAGTCGGGGACCACCCGGACCGGGGCGACCGGGCCGAAGGTTTCCTCGCGCAGTACCCGCATCTGGGGCAGGCAGTCGGTGAGGACGGTGGCCGGGTAGGTCGCGCCGGGCCCGTCGGGGATGTAGCCGCCGGCGAGGACGCGGGCGCCGTGGTCGACGGCGTCGGCGACGTGATCGTGGACGTGGGCGCGTTGGCGGGCGTCGACGAGTGGTTGCGGGTGTTCGTTCCATGTGGCGGCGCGGGCGCACAGTGCCTCGAGGAAGCGGGGGGCGACGGCGGTGTGGACGTAGATGCGTTCGACCGAGGTGCAGATCTGGCCCGCGTTGGCGAACGCGCCGAGCGCGGCCTGTTCGGCGGCCCATTCGGGGTCGACGTCGGCGTCGATGAGCAGTGGGTCGTTGCCGCCGTTCTCGAGCAGCACCTTGGCACCGGTGCGGGCGGCCGCGGCGGCGATGCGCTGCCCGGTTTCGCTGCTGCCGACATGGGCGATCACGTCGACCTCGGGGGAGGACGCGAGCAGGGCACCGATGTCGGCACCGCCGGTGACGGTGGCGAGGACCGCGTCGGGGAAGTGGGGCGACATGATCTGCCCGAGGAGTTCGCCGGTGCGGGGACAACGTTCACTCGGCTTGTGCAGCACCGTGTTTCCGGTGACGACGGCGGCGCCGAGCAGCCCGCAGGCGATGGCGACCGGGTCGTTCCACGGGGTGAGAGCGATGACCACACCGCGTGGTTCCGGGATCATGAAGTCGGTGGCCTCGGGGGAACCCTGCAGTGCTTTGCCGCGATGCAGGGGGCCCAGTTCGGCGTACTGGTCGAGGGTGGACGCACCCGCGAGGACTCCCTCGCGTCCGGAGGTGGCGGGGCGCCCGGTTTCGGATTCGAGGGTGGTGGCGAGGTCGTCGGCATGGGCGCGCACGGCCGCCGCCGCGGCGCGGAGCGTCTCGGCGCGGTCGGCGGGTGGGACGCTTGCCCAGCCGCGTTGGGCGGCGCGCGTGGAGCGCACCGCGTCGGCGATGTCCTCTGGGGAGGTGGTGGGGGGTGCGGTGGTTGTGGTCATGTGGTCGGCATACCCGGTAGGCGGCGAGGAAACAGGAATCATGTTGGGGGATGGTTGGTTTCGTCTGTTCGGCCGCGCCGGCTTCCGGTGTAGGCGCTTTCGCGGAATCGGTCGAGCGCGTGCGGGACCAGGGCGACACCGGCCGGACGGTTGAGGATCGGGTCGAAGAAATCGGTGCGGTATTCGCCGGGTTCGGCGCGGCGCAGGTCGAGTTCGCCGACGGGGATCGGTTCGCCGCCGAGGGATTCGGCGGTGAGGGAGAACCGCAGGAGGTGATCGCTGTCGAGGTGGTCGCGCAGTGCTTGCAGGGAAGCGGTGCCGGGCAGTTCGTCTAGGGGTTCGGCGAACAGCCAGACCGGTGAGTCGTCGCCGAAGCGGTAGGGCATCAGCGAACCGAAGCAGGCGCGGTCCCAGCCGCGTGCGGCGGTGATGACGAATCGGCCGAGGGTGCCGCGTCCGGTGGTGGCGAGGGCGAAGTCCCAGGGGTGATCGTCTCGGTCGAGGACACGGAAGGCCAAGCCGAGTACGTCGGGGATGCCGGTGGGGGTGCCGATACCTTTGGACAGTCTGCCGATGACGGCGCGTTCGCCCGGCCCGAACCAGGGCACGAAGTCGGCGGCGGCGTGGAAGCGTCCGGCCAGGCGCAGGCCGCGCGGATGGAACACCCGCGCGTGCCTGACCTTGGCACCGGCCTGGAAAGCGGTGCGTACCACGGTGTTCGGGATGTCGGTGAGGGTCGCTTTGTCGATCATCGGCGGCGGTCCACGGTGGTCGCGACGGTGCGGGGCAGCAGGGCGCCCAGGGCGATCATGCCGAGCCCGAGGCCGAGGTGCAGCCAGTTGTCGGCGTCGTTGAGCGGGACGAAGTTGGCGTCGCTGTGCTCGTCGATCAGCAATCCGTAGAGCCACAGGACCAGATAGACGACACCGCCACCGATCAGGAACGTCCGTGCGGTCGCGGCGCTCGCGGCGGCGAGCAGGCCGAGGACACCGAAGACGAGGTGCACGATGTTGTGCAGCACCGACACGGCGAACACGCCGAACAGCTTCGCGTGCGATTCGTGGCCCGCCCACTGCAGGTGGTCGTAGTCGGTGGTGATGCCGGGGATGAATCCGAGGATACCGACCAGCAGGAATACCGCGCCGACGGCCAGCGAGGCCAGTTGGATCGGTGACCGGGCCGAACCCGTTCTGCCTACACGTGTGGACACGGCGTGCTCCTTTCGGATGGGCCGGGTGTGCCCGGCCCGCTTGCCTGGATGACGGGCGCATGCCCGCTGAGCTGGGTGGTAAACCCGCGTTCAGTCGCGCGCGGTGGCAGGATCACGGCCACCCGACCACCTCGGCCATCGCGTCGGCCACGGCCGGTTCGGGTTCGGCGAGCGAGGACGCCGCACCGTTGCACACGAATTCGGCGGCCGCGCTCACGGCGTGGCGGACCGCGGGCTCGGTCGACTCGCCTTCGGCCAGCACCACGGTGACCGCGGCGGCGAACCGGTCACCGGCCCCGCAGATATCGACGCCCTCGGGCGCACGGCGCCCCGGCGGCACCTGGATACGCATCCCGGCCGGAAATTCCGCACCGCACAGATAGGCGCCCTCGGGCCCGAGGGTGACCGCGACCGCGTGCGCCGACCACAGGCGGGCCAGGGTGTTCGTGTCGCGGATCGAGGAGGCCGAATCGAGCAACCGCAGTGCCTCGCTGCGGTTCGGGGTGACGATGGCGGTGTCGGGAATCGGCAGCGAACCCAGCGGGTGCGGGTCCCACACCACCGGGATTCGTGGGGCGAGGGTGCGCAGCAGCCCACGGATCTGTGGGTGGGAGGTCATGCCGCGGCCGTAGTCGGACACCAGCACACCCGAGGCGCGGGCCAGGACGCTGTCGATATCGGTGGGGATCGGCCCCGGTGCCACCTTGCCGGTGCCCGAATCGCAGCGGGCGATCACCACGGGCTCCTCGCCGTCGGTGCAGCGTCCGTCGGCGCGCACCCGCTGCTTGCACACCGTCGACCCGTGCAGCGGCACACCGATGACCTGCACGTATGGTTCGAGCAGGGCGCGCAGCTGGTGCCCGGCGTGGTCGTTGGCGAACCCGCCGACGAGGACCACCTCGTCGGCGTCGCCCGCGGCGAGGCGGGCGGCCAGCCCTGCCCCGCCGGGGCGGTAGTGGGTGGTGGTGACGTCGACGATCGGGGCGTCGTCCTGGCTGTAGCGTTCGCAGTGACCGTCGACGTCGATGTCGAGGAAGACGTCACCGAGCACGACGATCGGTCCTGGGTGGGCGGTCACAGTGCCTCCAATGCGGCATCGAGGGCGGTGCACAGGGCGTGGACGAGCACGAGATGCATTTCCTGGACGGTGGCGACGCTGTCGGCTTCGACCGCGATCGCGTCGTCGCAGACCGAGGCGAGGGTGTTCGGTGGTGGGCCGGTCAGCGCCCAGGTGGTGATGCCCATTTCGTGGGCGGCTTTGGCGGTGGCGACGACGTTGGGGCTGCTGCCGCTGGTGGAGAGCACGACGAGGGCGTCGCCGGGGCGGCCGTGGGCGCGCAGCTGGCGGGCGAACATCTCCTCGATGCCGTAGTCGTTGACGATGGCGGTGGTCGCGGAGGTGTCGCAGTGCAGGGCGATCGCGGCCAACGGCCGGCGTTCGGTGCGGAACCGGCCGGTGAGTTCGGCGCTGAGGTGCTGGGCTTCGGCGGCGCTGCCACCGTTTCCGCAGGTGAACAGCCGCCCGTCGTGCTGGTAGATGTCGGCCAGTTGTTCGCCCCAGGACCAGATGCGGCGGATCGAGGCGCCCCGGTTGCGTTCCAGTGCGGCGCCGAGCGCGCCGAAGTGGTGTTCCAGGTTCGCACCGGTCTCGGCGACCAGGTGGCGGGTGCCGGGTGGATTGTTCATGGCGCGAATTCCTTTCGTGCGGCGCCCGTCATGGCGAGGGCGACGGCGGTCGGCAGGTCCTGGGCGAGGAGGGCGGTGGCGCGCGCGTGCTCGATCTCCGCTCGCCGGGTGATGGGGGTCGGCACCAGGATCGCGGCGCATCCGGCGGCCTGAGCGGCCTCGATATCGGCGCCGATATCACCGATCAGGACACACTCGGTGGGCGCGACGCCGAGTTCTTCGGTGGCGCGAAAGACCATGCCCGGGGCGGGTTTGCGGCATTCGCAGCCGTCGTCGGGACCGTGCGGGCAGATCTGCCAGGTGCCGAACGGTCCGAGTAGCTGTTCGACGGCGGCGTTGACCGCACGGACCTGGGCGTGGGTGATGAGACCGCGGGCGATGCCGGACTGGTTGCTCACCACCCCGATCGGGATCCCTTCGGCACGCAGCCGGGCCAGTGCGTCGGCGGCTCCGGGTACGGGACGCACGAGGGCCGGATCGCCGAGGTAGGGGACGTCCTCGATCAGGGTCGCATCGCGATCGAAGAGCACCGCCGCAGGAGCGGCGGAAGGCGATCGGCCGTTTCGAGCGGACCCGTTCGTTCGGGTGGCGGGCAGTGACCGGGTGTTCATGCGGGCCGCCTCGTGTCGGCCGGTCGGGCGCACAGTGTGTCCACCGCGTCGACGATCTCCGCGGAGGTGATGGTGTCGAGGCACGGGTGCCCCGGTACCGGGCAGGTGCGGGCTCGGGTGCCCTCGCACGCCGCGGACCGGCCGAGCACCACGACCGGCACACCGTAGGGCGCCCACCGCGCGGCCGGGACGACCGGTGCGAACAGCGAGACCACGGGTGTGCCGACCGCGACGGCCAGGTGCGCGGGCCCGGTGTTGGGGGCGACGACGACATCGGCGTCGCGCAGTATCGCTGCCAGCGTCGCGAGGTCGGTACGGCCGCCGAGGTCGGTGGCCAGCCCGTCGGCGACGAAAGCGGTGTGCTCGTCGGCACCACCGGTGACCAGTACCCGGTACCCGGCCCGGACCAGGGCTGCCACATGGGTTCTCATCCGTTCCGGTGCCGGGCGGCGGGCCGGTACGGCGGCGCCGGGATGGACGACGATGTAGCCGGGTCCGCCGGTGCGGGCACCGACATCGGGCAGCAGGTCCTCGCGGATCCGGAGCTGATCGGAGTCACCGGGGAACCCGGCGGCTTCGGCCAGGGCCAGATTTCGGATCTGTTCGGGCCGGTCCTCGTCGCGGGTGTCGCGCAGATCGAGCAGTGAGCCGGGGTAGTCGGTGCTGATGCCCGCGATACGACCGACCCCGGCCATGCGCAGCACCAGGGCCAACGGCAGGGGCGACTGGTGGAAGGAGGTGAAGATGACGGCTTCGGTCGGTGCGACGGCGTGCAGAGTGTCGAGCAGCGCGTCGATGACGTCGCCGGTGACCGGGGGCGCGTCGAAATCGACCCACCCGGCGTGGAATTCGACGACTTCGTCCACCCCCGGCAGCAGGCGGGCCGCTGCCGCACCGCGCGGCCCGGCCAGGAAGGTGACCTTGTCGGCGCCCGCCGCGACCGCCCGGACGGCGGGCCCGGTGAGCAGCACATCGCCCGCGCTGTCGAGTCGGGCCACCAGCACATGCCTCATCGCCGCCCACCCTCCACGGTGTCGGTGAGCAGTTCGTTCCAGCGTTCGACGAACTGGTCGATGCCGAAATTGGTCTGCGCCCACTGCCGTGCGGTTTTGCCGGCGAGCTGGGCCAGATCAGGTTCGGCCACGAAACGGTGCAGTGCTCGGGCCAGGACCGACACATCGGTGGACACCACTCCGGCCTCGGGCGGGACCGCGGCCGCCGCCTCGGTGGTGGCGACGGCGACGACCGGCATGCCCAGATGCATGGCCTCGAGCACCGACAGGCCGAGCGAGGTCCAGCGTGGGGTGTGGACGAATACGCGGCGGCGCGCGACTTCGGCGTGCAGGTGGTCCTGGCGCAGGTCGCCGTGCCCACACACCCGATCCTTCGGCCGGTCGACGGCGGTATGGACGTGGTCGGTTTCCATTCCGAACACATCGATCGGGGTGGTATCGGAGAGTTCGGCGAGCAGATCGGTGCCGGTGACCCGCCAGCGGCGCACCGGTTCGTTGACGATGGTGGCCGCCCGCTCGAGTTCGCCGGTGTAGAGGGGGCCGGGATCGAGGACCCCGTGGGGGACGACGCGCACCCTGGTATGCCCGTTGTCCCACATCAACCGGTTGAACTCGGTGACGTGGACCAGGGTGAGGTCGTCGCGGTCGGCCATGGGGTGCCGGGTGGTCGCGGCGTGTCCGGACGGGGTGTTGTGTTCGACGTAGATCAGGGGGACATCGACACCGGGGGTGCGACCGAGCCAGCGTTGGGCCAGTTCCAGTTCGCGGGGGCGTTGGGCCACAACGACATCCACGTGTTCGTCGGCGAGCGCCTCGGGGGCGATCTCCTCGGCGCCGGTCGGCCACGGTCGCCCGCACCGGCCGAGCGCCCACCCGCCCCAGCGTGGGTCGTGCGGGATCAGGTAGCGGTGGGGTCCCTGGACGAACGAACTCATCCAGGACCCGTGCACATGCCAGGCGAGGATCGTCGTCACGGCCACGACGGCTCCGTCGACGGGCACACCATCAGTTCGCGCACCTGACAGCCCGGTGGTTGGGAGAGCGCGAAAACGACCGCGGCGGCGACGTCTTCCGGCCGGTTGAGTTTCGCGTCGGCCGGTGGCTGGTACTGCGGGGTCCGGTCGTCGAAGAACGCGGTGTCCATGCCGCCGGGCACCAGCAGGGTCACGCCGACCTCGCCCGCTGTCTCGGCGGCCAGGGCGCGGGTGAAGCCGACGACGCCGAATTTCGACGCGCAGTAGGCGGTGGCGTCGGGCAGCGCGCGCATGCCGAGGGTGGAGGCGCAGGTGACGACGGTGCCCTTGCTCGCGCGCAGGGCGGGCAGTGCCGCACGGACGACGGCGGCGGTGCCGAACAGATTCACCTTGACCACGTTTTCCCACTTCTCGGCCGACACGCTGTCGAGCGGGCCGCAGGCGTCGGTGCCCGCTGCGGTGAACACCGCGTCGAGGTGGCCGCCGGTGCGGTCGAGTACACGTTCGACAGCGGCCGTCGCGGCGGCGGTGTCGGCGAGATCTGTTTGTTCCCAGTCGATTCCGTCGGTGGGGGCGTTGCGGTCGAGCACCACGGGCGTGCCGCCCGCGGCGCGGATCGCGGCGACGGTCGCGGCGCCGAGACCTGAGGATCCGCCGGTGACGAGGACGGTGCCGAGCGGGCGGGTTGACGGGTTCACGGGGATGGAACTCCTTTCAGCGGGGTCATGCCGACATCGCGGCCCGGTCGAGGCGGCGCGCGGATACCTTGCGGTAGGCGGTGAGGGTTCGGGTGCCGACCCGCTCCCAGGAGTAGGAGTTCTCGGCTCGACGACGCCCGGCCGCGCCTCGCGAGGCAGCCAGGTGCGGGTTGTCGAGCAGCGGGCGAATGGCGGCGGCCAGCGCCTCGGGGGAGTTCGGTGGCACCAGTGCGCCGGTGGCTCCGTCGACGACGGTGTCGAGCATGCCGCCGACAGCGGTGGCGACCACGGGTCGCGCGCAGCCCATCGCCTCGAGTGGCACGATGCCGAACGGCTCGTACCACGGTGTGCAGGCCACGACATCGGCGGAGCGGATCAATTCCGGCATGGCGGTGTGCGCGACCGACCCGAGCAGGTGCACCCGGTCGCCGACGCCGATGCGTTGCGCGCAGCCGCGCAGCCGTCGCGCCTCGGCGTGCGTTTTGCCCTTGTCGTCGGCGCCGCCCGCGATGACCAGTTCGGTGTCGGGTAACTCGCGCAGTGCGGCGATGGCCAGGTCGTAGCCTTTGCGTGGCACCATCCGCCCGACCGACAGGATGCGGTGCGGTGCGGTGCGTTCGGCGACCGGGCCGTCGGGGGCGAACAGGTCGAGGTCCACACCGCACGGAACCACCGACACGTGATGCGGTGGCACACCCATCTTGGTGAGTTCGCCGACCTCGTCGGAGCAGGTGGCGACGACCCGCGCCGACCGGGACGCGACGAGTCGTTCGATGCGGATACGCGCGGGTGGGCTGGTGTCGGCGCGGCCCTGGTACCGCTGTTTGACGGTGCCGAGCGCGTGGAAGGTGACCAGAACGGGGATTCCGGTGCCGTGGGCGGCGAGTTCGGCGGCCATGCCCGACATCCAGAAGTGGGCGTGCACCACGTCCGGATGCTCGCGGGCCCAGTCATCACGCAGGAATGCGGCGAATTCGCCCAGGTGAGGCAGGATTTCGTCCTTGGGGATGGGGCGCGGTGGGCCGGCGGGGACGTGCACGACGCGGTAGCCGTCGTCGGTGTCGACCGTGCGTTCGCAGTGGGTTCCGTCGTGTCTGGTGTAGACGATCACCTCGTGCCCGCGCTGGGCGAGGGTGGCCGAGAGGGCGGCGACGTGAACGTTCTGACCCCCGGCATCGGTGCCACCGAGCGGCGCCAGCGGACTCGCGTGTTCGGAAACCATGGCGATCTTCAACGCGGACTCCGTTCGTCGGGCGAGCGGCGGCCGGGGAACGCACCGCTTGCGGGGTGACCGGTTCTCGCTGGGCGCTATGCCCGACGGGAACCAGGTCAAACAGCGGCGTGCCGGTTTCGCCGTAACTGTTTCGGCGACGGGCGGCGGGGTACTGCGGCCGTTGCCGATCACCGCCACCGAGGAACATCGGGTAAGGAGTGCCGAGATGACGACCGTGTCCGGCGACAGCATGTTCGGGCCGATCGCGCGTCCGTTTCCCGATGTCGAACGCATCGTGGTGTTGCGCGGCGGCGGCCTGGGCGATTTGCTGCTCGCCCTGCCGGCGATCGAGGCGCTCGCCGCGACCTACCCGTCGGCGCGGATCACCCTGCTCGGTTCGGCCCTGCATGCCGCGCTGCTGCGATCACGGCCGGGACCGGTGCACGACGTGCGGGTGCTCCCACCGCAGGACTCACCTGCCGAGGGCGCGCTGCTCTACGAAATGGCAAGGGAACGTGTCGATCTGGGGGTTCAGTTGCATGGCGGCGGTGCCTGGTCGAACCGGTTCCTGCGCCGCACGGGAGCTCGGTGGACGGTCGGTTCCCGCGCCGACGGTGCCATCGAACTGACCAGGACCACTCCGTTCCGGTACTACCAGCACGAGATGATCCGTGCGCTCGAGGTGGTCGGGTTGGCCGGGGCCGCACCGGTCACTCTCGAACCGCGGATCACCGTCACCCCCGACGACGAGGCCGCCGCCGAACGGCTCGTCGGGCAGGCTACGGGGTCCGTTGTCACCGTTCACCCCTCGGCGACCGATCCCCGAAGGCGGTGGCCTGTACGCAAATTCGCGGAGGTCATCGAGCATTGTGTGCGCGGTGGGGCCACCGTTCATGTGATCGGCACCCACGACGACCGTCCGCTGTTGCGCGAGATCCTCGACCGGGTGGGCGGTTGCGACACCCGCCACGTGCACTGCCTCGTCGATGCCGACATGACCGAGCTGTGCGGTTTGCTCACGCGGACAACGGTTTTCGTCGGCAACGACAGCGGGCCACGGCATCTGGCCAAAGCCATCGGCGTCCCGACAATCGGGATCTTCTGGATCGGCAACCTCGTCAACGCCGGACCACTCAACCGCGCCAACGACCGGGTGCTGACCGCGTGGACCACGCGCTGCCGGCTCTGCGGTGCCACCCTCACCGACGAGGGCGCCCCACGCTGCGAACACGACAACTCGATCGTCGCCTCGGTCACCGTCGAGGAGGTGTGCCGTGAGATCGACGAATTCCTCGCCCCCGCCGATGTTGTCACCGCACTGCGGCCACAACGGCGGTGGCACGACGTCGTAGGCCTCGACGCCACGGTCGGGGACCGTCGTCGATGACTCCGGGTGCATCGCGCGCCGGGTGTGGATCGGTACGGGCGTCGGCATCGCTCATCGTTCTCCCACGCGGCCGCGGATGCGGTCGATCATCGTTGTCGTGGAGTGGTCGGCGAGGTAGTTCAGGACCCGGACCTGGCCGCCGTATGCGGTGACGACAGCGGTCTCGGGCAGCATGTCGGGGCTGTAGTCGCCGCCTTTGACATAGAGCTGGGGCTGGGTGGCGCGCAGCAGCTCGGCGGGGGTGTCCTCGTCGAAGACGGTCACATGGTCCACACAGCTCAGGGCGGCCAGCACCGCGCATCGGTCGCCGGCGGTGTTCACGGGCCGCTCAGGGCCTTTGAGGCGGCGCACACTGCTGTCGGAGTTCACGGCGACCACCAGGATGTCGCCCAGGCTCTTGGCCTCGTTGAGGCAGGCGATGTGACCGGCGTGCAGCACGTCGAAGCAGCCGTTGGTGAACACCACCCGCGCGCCCTCGGCGCGTTCGCGGCGCACGGTCGCGACGAACCGGTCGCGCGAGAGGACTCCGGAGCCCTCGCCGCCGAGGCGGGCACGCAGATCGGGGCACCGGCACACCGAGGTACCGGGGCTGCGCAACACCACATCCGCGGCGGCTTGGGCGAATTCGACCGCCCCGGTCAGCGGCATCGCGTCGAGCACGGCGGCGGTGAGGGCGGCGACGAAGGTGTCACCGGCACCGGCCGACCGGTTCTCCGGCACCGCCACCGCCCAGGTCCGGTGCGCGGGCTTGCCGTCCACGAGCAGGACGGTGCCGTCCTTGTCGAGGGTCACCACCACCGCGGCCGCTCCGGTCCGGACCATCAGTTCGTCGCGGTGGTCGATGAACAGTTGCGCGTGATCGCTGTGCGCCCTTGTGTCGAGCGGGGCGTCGAGCAGGTCCGCGGCCTCCTCGGCGTTGGGTGTCACCAGGTCGGGCCGCAGCGGCTGCCAGCGGGCCGGTGCGTGCGCGTCGAGCACCAGCAGCGGCAGGCTGTCGCGGCGCGCGCACAGGGCGTCGCGGATCGTGTCGTCGAGGGTGATGCCGTAATCACAGATCAGCAGCGCGTCGGCATCGGTGAGGGCGGTGTCGAGCGCGGCGAGCAGGGCGGTGGTGTCGGTGGAGACCGGGGCACAGTCCTCGTCGTAGCGCAGCAGGATCTGCTCGTCGGCCATCACCCGTACCTTCACCTCGGTGTGCCGGGTCGGATCGGCGACCACGGTGTCGGTTACCACTCCCGCGCGGCGCAACGAGTCGCGCAGGTCGTGGCCGGCGTCGTCGTCGCCCACCGTGGCGACCATCTGCACCTGCGCACCGAGTGCGGCGAGGTTGACCGCTGTATTCGCGGCCGCCCCAGGAACTTTCGCGGTCTCGGCGACATCGACCACCGGCACCGGGCCCTCCCGGCACAGCCGGTGGCAGCGTCCCCATTTCCACACGTCGAGGACGGCATCACCCAGGACGACGACACGCGGGCGGCGCGCGACGACGTGATCGACGGATTCGGGGCCTGGTCCGCGGAAGCCTGGATCGGTCTGATCGAACGGCATGAGCGTCCTCCCTCGGGCGGTGGTCGTCGTCGAAGCGATTCCACGTGCGCGGCGGGTCAAACAGATCCGGGCGGATCGGTGTCGGCCGCACCGACGCGGGTATGGCGAGGATGCGAACCGAGCCGAGGAGGTGTGCGATGCGTGTGGTCGTGATGGGAGCGACAGGCAATGTCGGCACGGCAGTGGTCGACGCACTGACCACCACACCGGCGGTGACGTCGGTGCTGGGAGTGGCGCGGCGCAAACCAGACCGTGGGCTCGCCGGGGTTGACTGGGTCGGCGCCGACGTGCGCGACGCCGATCTGGTCTCGTTGTTTCGTGGCGCCGATGCGGTGGTGCACCTGGCCTGGGTGTTCCAGCCCACGCACCGGCCGCTCGACACCTGGCACACCAATGTCGACGGCACCGAACGGGTGCTGGCCGCTGTCGCCGAGGCGCAGGTGCCCGCGCTGATCTACGCGTCCTCGGTCGGAGCGTACGCGCCGCGCGAGGACGACGAACCCGTCACCGAGAGCTGGCCGACCGAAGGCTGGCCCGCCGCCGCCTACATGGCCGAAAAATCCTATGTCGAGCGGCTGCTCGACATCTTCGAACGCGACAACCGCGACGTCCGGGTGGTGCGGATGCGGCCGGCGTTCACCTTCCAGTACGACTCGGCCAGCGAACAACGCCGCCTGTTCGCCGGACCGCTGCTGCCCAACCGGTTGATCCGGCCGGGGGTGCTGCCCGTGCTGCCGTACCCGTGGGGCATGCGGTTCCAGGCGTTGCACAGCAGCGACGTGGGACGCGCCTACGCGCTGGCGGTGACGAAACAGGTGCGTGGTGCGTTCAACCTGGCCGCCGATGATGTCGTCGACCGCGACGCCATCACCCGCATCCTGCGCACCAGGACGTTTCCCGTCCCACCGCGCGCGGTGAAAGCCGCGCTCACGGTGGGCTGGTGGTTGCGGCTGGTTCCGGCCACTCCCGAACTGTTCGACGCGATGATGCATCTACCGCTGCTCGACACCACCCGCGCCCGTACCGAACTCGGCTGGACGCCGAGGATCAGCGCCGCCGACGCGCTCACCGAGGTGCTGCACGGATTCGGCGACGGCGCGGGCGGTGACACCCCACCGCTGGCCGCCGACGCCGGTGGCACGTTGCGCTACCGCGAATTCGCCTCCGGTGTCGGCGGACACGACCCGGTCGACCAGCTCACCCGGCACGCCCACCGGTGAACGTCACGGCCGGAAGACCGCGCGCACGCATTCGCTCTTGTCGTTCTTGAATATGTCGTAGCCGGCGACCGCGTCCGACAGCGGCAGATCATGGGTGATCAGATACGAGGGGTCGAGCTGACCGCCGGCGATGAACTCGAACATGCGGGAGACATCGCGCTGACCGGACTGCTGGGCGGTGCGCAGGGTCAGCCCCTTGTTGGTGAGCACACCCATCGGGAATTTGTCGGTCACGCCGTACACGCCGAGCACCGACACCACCCCGGTCTTGCGGCACGACATCATCGCCTCGCGCAACGCGGTGGCCCGATCGGTTTCCAGCCGCAGCAACTGTTTGGCCCGGTCGTAGAGGTGCTGTATGCCGGTGCCGTGCGCTTCCATCCCGACCGCGTCGATGCAGGCGTCGGGTCCGCGTCCGCCCGTCATCTCGCGCAGGGTCGCGGGCACGCTGTCGACACTGGTGTAGTCGATGGTGTCGGCGCCCGCGTGCCGGCGCGCCAGCTCGAGGCGTTCGGGGACGCGGTCGATCACGATCACCCGGCCCGCGCCGAGCAGGCGGCTGGTGTGGGCGGCCATCAACCCGACGCCGCCGCTGCCCCAGACCGCGACGGTGTCGCCGGGGGAGATGTCGCAGAAGTCGGCGCCCATCAGCCCGGTCGGCAGGGCGTCGGAACAGAACAGGGCCTGCTCGTCGGTGATCGACTCGGGAATCGGGAAACAGTTCACATCGCCGAATGGCACCCGGATGTATTCGGCGTGTGAGCCCTGATAGCCGCCGAAGGGATGGGTGTAGCCGTAGATCCCGCCGGATGGGAAACCCAGGATCGGTTGTTGCACCGCGGCATTCGGGTTGGTGGTGTCACAGGCGGAATACCGCCCTGCCCCGCAGTACCAGCACGCGCCGCACCCGATGAACGACGGCACGACCACCCGGTCACCGACGGCGATCCGCTCCACCGCGCGGCCGACCTCGAGCACCTCACCCATGAATTCGTGCCCGATCACGTCACCTTCGCGCATACCGGGCAGGTAGCCGTCGATGAAATGCAGATCCGAACCGCAGGTGGTGCTCAACCGGACCGCCACGATCACATCGTGCGGGTTGACCAGGCGCGGATCGGGCACCGTCTCCACGGCCAGATCGTTCACGCCGTTCCAGCACAGTGCTCGCATCAGTCCTCCTGCTCGCGTCCGCTCGGATTGTGGGTCAGTGTCGGGGCCTCCCCGGTCTGCAGGATCGCGCGCGCCCGGTAGAGGGCGGTGAACGCGGCATGCCCGGTGAGCTGTTCGGGCAGCGGACTGGTGACCCGGATCGTCACCTCCGTACCCAGATCACCGGGGGCGTCGGCGAAGGTCAACCGGATCTGGGACCGGCCCGCCGGGTCGCGGCCGCCGACGAATCGGACCTCGCCGGGGGCGCGCACGGTGCGGCTCACCCACTGCGCGGCGGCGGCGGTGTGTTCGACGAACGACCACGTCAACCGGTCCGGGCCGGTCGATTCCACGTGGGCGATGCCGTCCAGCGCGGCGGACAGGTTCGCCGGATCGAGCCAGAACTGTTCGACGTCCGCGCGGGGGCGCGCGATCGTCACCGCGTGCACGCCGACCCCTGCCGTGGGCGCGACCTTGCGCAGCAGCTGCCCGACCCGGTCCTCGATCCAGGTCACCGGGTTCGGGTGTCGGGGTCGTCGTCGGCGGGTGGCTCGGGGTCTCGCCACTCCTCGGCCCGGCTCGACCGGTTGCCCTTGATCGTGCCGTCCAGCTCGTGCGCGAGTTCCTCGTCGTGGGCCGGACCGTGCTTGGTGTTGCCTCGTTCGATGACCATCGTGCCTCCTTGTGGTTGTCAGCGGTGCCGGACCAGTGCGGCGACACCGTCCTCGGACGGCACACCGCCGGTGACGATGACCTCGGCACCGGTCAGGATCGCCGCGACGGGCAGTGCCTCGTCGGCGCGGCAGGACTGTCGTGGGGCGGTGCTGCCGGTCCAGCCGGCCGGGGCGTGCAGGTCGACGCTCACCTGTGCCCGATCGGCGCCGACCAGCACGGTGCGGTCACCGAGCCGGTCCGGGTCGATGAGCAACCGGTCGACGCGCGCCATCCGCAATGCCTCGGCGGTCGCGTCGAGACCGGAGACCGCCAGGCCTTCGGGGCGGGCGATCTCGGCGGCGACGGTGTCGAGGACCTCTTCGATGTCGTGGCGGGCCTGTTCGGCGACCACCCGGTGGACGGCGGCGTCGAGCTCACCCGGGTCGCCGCCCGCGGCGCGTGCTCCCGTCTCGACCTCGACCACCGTCGGCCCGTGTTCGGGCAGTGCGTGGTGCAGGGCGTTGCGGGCGCTCACCTCACCGGCGACCACGATCACCTCGGCATGCACCTGCTCGGCCTCGTTGCGCACCTGCTCGGCGAGGTCGTCGATGGTCCGCCGGGTCGTCTCCTCGACGCGTTGCTGCATGGAACGGTGCGCCCATGCCCCGCCACCGGTTTTGTGCACCGGATACGGGTCCTGGTCGACGCTGCGTTCGGTGACCGAACCGTTCTGGTCCACGACGGTCAGGTCGCAGCCGACCTTGTCGACCACGGCGACCACATGCGGGATCAGTTCCTCGTGGTGGCGCAGCAACGGCAGCAGATAGGGCAGCGGCGATACCCGCACCACCTCTCGAGCCGGTGGTTCGGGCAGCAGTTCGTCGGCATGGACGGTGTGATCGTCGATGATCAACACCCGTCCGGCCCGCCCACGACCGGGCGGACCCTCGGCGACGGCCCGATCGAACAGCCCGATCATCTCCGCGCTCGCTCCCGCTTCCCGCAGGCGACCGCTGATGGACCGTCGTCGCAGCTCCAGTTGATGCGCGGCGTCCTCGGTGTCGTGTGAGGCATCCATGTACACGACAGCGAAGGGCCCGCGCCTTTCCGCGATCTCTCGAATGCTGTTCACACCGCGCGCATACCCGGCCTTCCCCACCCGAACCACCCCGACCGGATTTCGTGCCGTGGCCGGTCAGGAGCAGGCGATCGCCTTGGCCTGCCGCAGCACGTCCCGCACCATGGCGGGGGTCAGCATGCCGGTGAAGGTGTTGCGCTGGCTCACGTGGTAGCAGCCGAGTACCGTCACCGTTCGCCCGTCCGGGTGGGTGAGGACCACCTGGGCGCCGTGGCCGAAACGGGGGCGCGGGCGGGGGATGGTCCAGCCGCCTTCGGCGAGGACGGTGAACAACGCCTGCCACCCGAAGGCGCCGAGAACGACGATCACCGTCAAGGTGGTGGCGAGCAATTCCATCTCCCGGCTCAGATACGGTGCGCAGCGCAGCGTTTCGTCGCGGGTCGGCTTGTTCTGCGGCGGCGCGCAGTGCACGGGAGCGGTGACGCGCAGGTCGAGGAGTTCGATGCCGTCGTCGGCGCGGACCGGGTGCGAACCGGTCGACAGGCCGACCGCGTGCATGGCCGCGAACAGGACATTGCCGCTCTCGTCGCCGGTGAACATGCGCCCGGTCCGGTTGCCGCCGTGCGCGGCCGGTGCCAACCCGACCACCAGGATCCGGGCATCGGCGGGCCCGAAACCGGGCACCGGCCTGCCCCAATAGTCCTCGTCGCGGAACGCGGCCCGTTTCTCCCGCGCCACCTGCTCGCGCCAGGCGACCAGACGGGGACAAGCCCGGCACGAGGACACCAGCGCGTCGAGTTCGGCGAGGGTGCCCGCATCGCCCGCCGCGAGTGGCGCCTGCTCCGGGTCGCTCGGTTCGGCGGCCATCATCCCATCCTAGGTCGTGGGAAATCCGGAAACCCGTCGTACCGAACCACCCGCGCGGTACCGGCGGTACCACGTACTGTGAAGGGATGATGCCCATCGAGATCGTGACCGCCGACGGAGTCGTGCGCGGTCGAGCGGGCCGCAGTGTCGTGCGCTGGCGCGCCCTACCGTACGCGGCCCCTCCTGTCGGCGACCTGCGCCTGCGCGCACCCCAGCCGGTGCGTCCCTGGACCGGCGTGCGCGCGGCCGACCGTTTCCGTTTCGCGGCGACCCAGCACCCCAGCGGTGCCCGCATCGGCCCGCGCACCTGGCAACCGGTGGGCGAGGACTGCCTCACCCTGAACGTCACCGCCCCGGCGGCATCATCGGGCACACCGCGCCCGGTGATGGTGTTCATCCACGGCGGCGGATATGTCATCGGCACCTCGAGCATGTACTCCGGCGCTCGCCTCGCGGTCCGCGGCGACGTGATCGTGGTGTCGGTGAACTACCGGCTCGGCGGTCTCGGCTATGTCGACTTCAGCGAATTCTCCACGCCGGAACGCCCTTTCGACGTGAATCTCGGGCTCCGCGACCAGGTGGCCGCGCTGGAATGGGTGCAGCGCAATATCGCCGCCTTCGGTGGCGACCCCGGCAATGTGACGATCTTCGGCGAATCGGCGGGCGCGCACGCCGTGGTGAGCCTGATGGCCACCCCCGCCGCGCGCGGCCTGTTCCACCGCGCCATCGCCCAGAGCGCCCCCGCCGACTGGACGATGACCCGCCAGGACGCGCACCGTTTCGCCCGCCGCTGCCTCGAGCGACTGGGCGCCGACCCGGCCTACGCCGTCACCGCCCTCACCACCACCTCGGCCAGCGCGCTGTGCCGGGCCACCGACCGCGCCCTGGGCCGGGCCATGCGCGAGGAACCCGGCAGCTTCGCCTACGCCCCCGTCGCTGATGGCGAGTTCCTGCCCGAGGCGCCCCTGGACGCGATCGTCGCGGGCCGTGCGCATCGGGTGCCGCTGATCATCGGCACCAATCGCGACGAGGCGACCCTGTTCCAGCGTTTCGTGAAATCGGTGCCGCACACCGAAGACCAACTGGCCACCACCTTCGCCCGCTGCGAAGCCGGTGCCCTCGAACGTGTCGCCGCCTGCTATCCCGGCTACCCGAGCCCGGCGACCGCCGTCCGCATCGGCGGCGACTTCATGTTCCTGCGCCCCACCCTCGAGGTCCTCGAAGGACACAGCCCCCACGCGCCCACCTACGCCTACCGGTTCGACTTCGCCCCGCGCGCACTGCGATTGGGCGGTTTCGGCGCCACCCACGCCCTGGACCTGATCCCCGTCTTCGGCTGGGTGAACACCCCGGTCGGGCGCATGATGACCGCGGCCGGCGGGTACCGGGCGTTCCTGGCCGTCCAGCGCGCCATGCAGGACAACTGGCTCAGTTTCGCCCGCACCGGCAGCCCCCTGCCCGCCTGGCCCGCCTACACCGCCGACCACCGCGCCACCCAGATCTTCGACCACCCCACCCGCGTCCTGATCGATCCCGACCCGGCCATCCGCCGTGCGTGGCAAGGCGTACGCATCACCAGCCCCGGCGGGCAGACCAGGACGGAGAACGCCGGATGACCCTCGACCAGGACACCGGTGCGCGGCGACTCACCACACTGCTCACCGAGGACCCACAGGTCAGGGCCGCGCGCCCCGCGGACGAGGTGCACGCCATCGTCACCACACCCGGACGGCCGCTCGGTGAGATCGTCGAGGCGGCGATGACCGGGTACGCCGACCGGCCCGCGCTCGGGTTCCGGCGCACCGAGCTCGTGCCCGACGCCCACGGGGGAGGAGCGGTGCGGCGGATCGTCCCCGACTTCGAGACGATCACCTACCGCACACTGTGGGACCGGGCGCGCGCGGTGGCGGCGGCGTGGTACGCCGACGGGGTGCGCGCCGGGGACTTCGTGGCGATGCTCGGATTCACCGGGGTCGACTACACGGTGCTCGACCTGGCCGTGATCCATCTCGGAGCGGTGGCCGTGCCGCTGCAGTCGGGGGCGAGCTCGACCCAGCTGCGTTCGATTCTCGACGAGACCACACCGAAGGTCCTCGCGGTCGACGTCGCGTATCTCGGCACAGCTGTGGAGGTGGTCTCCCCGGGTGTCGCCCCGCCGACACTGGTGGTGTTCGACTTCTTCGCCGACGACCACCGGCATCGCGAGCTACTCGACCGAGCGCGCCACGATTTCCCCGGAATACGCACTCTCGCCGACACTGTCGAACAAGGACTGACCGCCGAGCCTGCCCCTCGCGTGGAACCCGACGACGACGCGCTGGCCCTGCTGATCTACACCTCCGGCAGCACGGGAACACCCAAGGGCGCGATGTACACCCGCCGCCTCGTCGCCGCCGGCTGGCAGCCGGTGCGCCCGTACGCGGTCATCAACCTGAACTTCCTGCCGATGAGCCACATCGCGGCCAGACTCACCCTCGACGCCGCCCTCGCCCGGGGTGGCACCGCCTACTTCACCGCCGCACCGGATACTTCGACACTCTTCGACGACATCGCCCTGGTGCGGCCCACCGAGATCTTCCTCGTCCCGCGCGTGTGCGAGATGATCCAGCAGCACTACCGTCGCGCCCGCGAACGCCACCCCGAACTCAGCGACGACCAGGTGAAAACGTCACTGCGCGAACAACTCCTGGGCGGTCGCCTGCTGACGGTGTCGTGTGGCAGCGCCCCCATCGCACCGGAACTGCGCGCGTTCGTCGAATCGGTGCTCGAGTTGCGGCTGCACGACGGCTACGGGTCGACCGAGACCGGTGGTGGCGTCATCTTCGACACCCGGGTCATGCGCCCGCCGGTGCTGGACTACAAGCTCCTCGACGTCCCCGAACTCGGCTACTTCGGCACCGACAAGCCTTACCCGCGTGGTGAACTGCTGCTCAAGACCACCACCATGATCGCCGGTTACTACCGGCGCCCCGAGGCCACCGCCGAGGTGTTCGACGCCGACGGTTTCTGCCGCACCGGCGACATCGTCGCCGAACTCGCACCGGACCGGCTGACCTATGTCGACCGGCGCAACAACGTCATCAAGCTGTCCCAGGGTGAGTTCGTGACGGTCTCGCGCCTGGAAGCGGTGTTCGCCGGCGAGGATCCGATCCATCAGATCTATGTCTACGGCAGCAGCGATCGCGCGTTCCTGCTCGCCGTCGTCGTCCCCACCCGCCCGCTGCCCGTCGAACAGGCCCACGCCGCGATCAGCGCCGCACTGCACCGGGCCGCGGTGCGGGCACAACTGGAACCGTACGAGATCCCGCGCGCCTTCCTCGTCGAACCCGAACCGTTCACCGTCGACAACGGCCTGCTCTCCGGAGTGGGAAAGTTGTTGCGCCCCAAGCTGAAAGAGCGCTACGGGCAGCGCCTGGAACGGCTCTACGACGAGCTGGCCGGACGCCAGGACCACGAACTGCGCCGGTTACGTGCCGATGCTCCCGGCCTCGCGGTGTCCGAGGTCGTCACCCGGGCCGCGGGGGCGATACTCGGCTGCGATCCCGCCGCCCTGCGCGCCGACACCCGATTCTCCGACCTGGGCGGTGATTCGCTTGCCGCACTGTCGTATTCGACGCTGCTGCGCGAACTGCTCGACGTCGAGGTTCCGGTCAACGTCCTACTCGGCCCCGATGCCACCCTGGCCGCCCTCGTCACCTACATCACCGCGGGCGTCGCGACACTCGATGCCGACACGGTCCACGGTCCCGGCGCCACCGAGATCCGGGCAGCGGACCTGACCCTGGACAAGTTCCTCGCCACCGCCACCGTCACCGCCGCCCCCGGCCTGCCGAGAGCCGCGACGCCCGCGCGCACTGTGCTGCTCACCGGCGCCAACGGGTATCTCGGCCGATTCCTGCTGCTGGAGCTGCTCGAACGCGTCGTCCCGCTCGGTGGCACCGTGATCTGTGTGGTGCGTGGCGCCGACCCCGACGCTGCCCGAGCCCGCCTCGCCGCGGCCTACGACAGCGACCCCGCCCTCGCCGAACACTTCGCGGCCCTCGCCGCTCCAGCCCTCGAGGTCGTGCCCGGCGACATCGGCGCTCCGGAACTCGGCCTGTCCCACGAGGTGTGGCAGCGACTGGCCCGCGACGTGGACCTGATCGTGCACTCGGCGGCCCTGGTCAATCACATGCTGCCCTACCACCAGCTGTTCGGACCCAACGTGGTCGGCACCGCCGAGATCATCCGGTTGGCCGCGACCACCACCCGCAAGCCGGTCAGCTACCTGTCGACGGTGGCCGTCGCCGACCGGATCGCCGACTTCACCGAGGACGGCGACGTGCGGACCATGAGCCCCGTGCGCCGCCTGGGCACCGGCTACGCCAACGGCTACGGCAACAGCAAATGGGCTGGTGAGGTGCTGCTGCGGGAGGCTGCCGACCGCTTCGGGCTTGCGGTCGCGGTCTTTCGGTCGGACATGATCCTCGCCCACAGCCGCTACCGTGGTCAGCTCAACGTGCCCGACGTGTTCACCCGGTTGCTGCTCAGTGTGCTCGTCACGGGTCTGGCGCCGAAGTCGTTCTACCGCACCGACTCCGACGGTCTGCGCCGTCGCGCGCACTACGACGGGCTGCCCGTCGACTTCGTCGCCGCCGCCGTCACCGCACTGGCCCCGACCGGCGGATACCGCACCTACGATGTGGTCAACCCCCACGACGACGGGATCTGCCTCGACGACTTCGTCGACTGGCTGATCGAAGCCGGTCGCCACGTCGTCCGTGTCGAGGACTACGACGAATGGTTCGACCGCTTCGGAAAAGCCCTGCGCGCCCTGCCCGAATCGCGACGCAAGCACTCGCTGCTGCCGCTGTTGCACGCGCACCGGTACCCGGCGCGCGCACGCGCGGGCTCGGCGTTACCGGCCGAGGGATTCCGTGCCGCCGTGCGCGCCGCCGAAATCGTCGGCGCCCCGGACATTCCGCATCTGGGGCGCGACCTGATCGGCAAGTACGTCAGCGACCTGATTCAGCTCGGGCTGCTCGACACGGGTTCGGCGTAGACGGCGGGCGCAAGCGCCGGGTCGGGGGCGAACGAGGTGAGCCCGACTCCGCGGTACCTGGCGGCGAGCCGTTCATAGCGGCGCCGGTTACGAGCCATCGGCGAATCGGTGACGGTGGCGGGCAACCGGTCGAACGCGGTGCGCAGCAGCGCGGTGAGTACCCGGAACTCGGTGTCGTGGCGGCGCGTCCAGGTGATCGGCATCCGGGCACGCACGCTCGGATGCATGATCCCGCATCCGAGCACCATCACCACATGGCTGAGCACCGGCGAACCGGCCCGCCACAGCGGTGCCGCGAGCCACGGCAGGAAATCCGGGCGCGGTGCCTGCCGGACCGAGCTGGTGGCCGCCTCGAGTGCCGGGGTGACGCGCAATTGTTCGGCGGCCATGCGTTCGTAGTGCGCGACCAGTTCGGTGTAGTCCGCGATCGGGGTGTTGCGGCCACGCAGGTGCAGGCCCGCGGTTTTGCGACGGTAGTGATCCCAGATGGCCTGATTCTGCGCGGCGGTGGGCTCGACGCCGGTCAAGGCGATGTATGCGCCGCGCTGGACGAAGAAGGTCGAGTACAGGATCCAGTTCCACGCCTGGGGTTCGAGCGCCGAATACCGTTGCCCGTCGGGGCCGACGCCCTTGACATCGCGGTGCAGCAGCATCAGCCGCTCGGTCTCGGCGGCCGCGTCGGCGTCGGTGCCGTGATAGATGAGCTGGTCGGCGGCGGCGGTGCGCACCGCCCGTGCCCACGGCTGATACCGGGACCGCCCCGTCGCTTCGAGCGCCGCCGAGACCGGTGGCAGCATCGGCTGGTCGAACAGGCCGACGCCGAACAGCCCGAACAGCACGGATCCGCCGACCCGTTCGAAGCGCTCGACCGCAGCCGAAACATCGTGGGGCAGAGCGTATTCCGAGGTGGATGTGGGCTGATGAGACACGGGACAGGTCATGGGTGAACTCCTTTGTTCCAGCGCCGGGACCGCGTCGTCCGGTCGGCACCCCTTCGCAATTCTGGTGCCGCACGACACCAGAAACTCGTGTGGTGTCAGCGTGCACCAGAATGGGGGGATGGTCAAGAGCCCGGGCGAGGACACCGCGACGACGCCGCGCGCATACGGGGGAGTGCCCTCAGGCGAACGGCGCGCCCGTCGTCGCGCGGCCCTGCTGGACGCCGCCCTCGACCTGCTGGCCGAAGAGGGGTCCGCCGCGGTCACCAAGCGCGCGGTCTGCGCCAGGGCCAAACTCAACGACCGCTACTTCTACGAACAGTTCACCGACCGCGACGCCCTGCTCACCACCCTCGTCGAAGAACACACCGGCGCGGGCATCGCTACCGTGGTCGCCGCCACCCACGCCGCCGAACCCGATACCCACAGCCAGGTCCACGCCGCCGCCGACGCCGCGCTCGGCTTCCTGCTCGACGACCCGCGCCGCCACGCCCTGCTGCTCAACGCCCACAGCACCGAGGCCCTGCAGCGCGCCCGCCTCACCACCCAGCACGCCATCGCCCGGGCCATGGCCACCGTCAGCCGCGAACTGCACCCGACACCCGTGGCCCCGCTCGACACCGACATGGCCGCCTACGTGGTGGTCAGCGGCACCCTCGAACTCGTCGCGGCCTGGTTGCGCGGCGAATTCGACACCACCCGAGCCCATCTCACCGACCTGATCGCCCGCCAATTGCTGCAGGCCGAATCCGTCACCGGCGCCTAGTCTCAGGGGGCGACCATGCGCGCGGCCGCGAGCACGGTCGCCGCACGCTGGGTCGCCACATGCTCCCCACCGGCCTGAGCGGCATGGACAGCGGTGGTGCGGGCCAGATCGGTGAGCATGCGCAGCAGCAACGCCGCCGGGATATCGGGGGTCACCAGCCCCTCGCGCTGCCCGCGCCGCAACTCGGCCAGCTTGCTCGCCACCATCTCGCGCAACGCGCGCGCCACCTCTTCCTCGGCCGGTTCCAGATCGGCCCAGGCCTGCAAGCGGGCATCTTCGGGATTGGCCAGGAAATGATCGAAGAGGCGTCCGACGTACCCGGGCAGATCCTCGGCACGCATGGCCGTGCGGGCGGAGGCTTCGCTGGCCCAGCGTTCGGTGACGGCGGCGTAGAGCTCCTTTTTGCCCGGGAAATAGGCGTAGAGGCGGTCCTTGCTGGCGTGCGCGGCCTCGGCGATCCGGTTGATCCGCGCGCCCGCGATCCCGAACTCGGCGAATTCCGCCTTGGCCGCGGCGAGAATTCGCTCCCGTGTTGCCTCACCTGCCGCTCGCATGCGCTGGATGTTACCCCTTGCCGAACCATCTGGTTCGGAACTATGGTCAATCCCGAACCACCTGGTTCGGGTAACGGCGAGACGAGGACACCCATGGCCGAACAGCCACGCTGGCAACAACTCCGGGCACAGAACGAGGGTGTGCCGACCGCCGAACTCGACGAGATCTGGACGCGGCTGCGCCCGGCGCGCGCCGAGGACATCCTCGGGCAGTGGCGCGGCGACGCCTTCCAGACCGGTCACCGGCTGTGCAAAGCTCTGCCCGCCAGTCGCTGGTACGGCAAGAATTTCCTGGCTCTCGACGACGCCAAACCGCTGATCTGCCGCGCCGAGGACGGCACCCTGTTCTCCAATGTCGAGATGGGGCAGGGCGAGGCGACGCTGTGGAACATCGAGTTCCGCGGTGAGGTCACCGCCACGATGGTCTACGACGGCCGCCCGGTGTTCGACCACTTCAAATGGCTCGACGACAACACCCTGATGGGCATCATGAACGGCCGTCCCGGACTGGTTCTCGCGGCCGGGCAGTACTTCTACTTCCTGTTGGAACGGGACAACTGATGCGCACCACGGCCGTGCTGTCGCGCGACCCGTCGGCGGACTTCTCCGTCGAGGCGATCGAGATCGACGAGCCGCGCGCCGGGGAGATCCTGGTCCGGATGGCCGCCACCGGCATCTGCCACACCGACCTGGCCACCCGGCGCGCCGGTGCGGCGGACCGGCCGATCCTGCTCGGGCACGAAGGTGCCGGGGTGGTCGAGGCCGTCGGGCCGGGAGTGCGCGCCGTGCGGCCGGGAGACCACGTCGTGCTCACCTTCCGCCACTGCGGCGACTGCGCCAACTGTCGCGCGGGCCGACCCGCCTACTGCCTGCACGCGACCACGCTGAACAACTTCGGCCGCCGCGCCCACGTCGCGCCCCGGGTACTGGTCGACGGGTCACCGGTGCTGTCCGGATTCTTCGGGCAATCCAGTCTGGCCGGCTACGCGCTGAGCAGCGAGGACAACACCGTGGTCGTCGACCCCGCCGTCGACCCGGCCCTGGCCGCACCGTTCGGGTGTGGGTTCCAGACCGGAGCGGGCGCGGTCCTCAACGTGCTTCGCCCCGATTCCGGCGCCCGCCTCGTCGTGTACGGCGCGGGTGCGGTCGGCATGGCCGCCCTGCTCGCCGCACGCACGGTGCCCGACGTGGAGGTAGTCGTCGTCGAAACATCCTCGTCGCGTAGGGAACTCGCGCTCGCGCTCGGTGCCCGTGCCGCCGTCGACCCGGCCGGGGAAGCGACCGCGGCACGGGTGCGTGAGCTCACCGGCGGCGGCGCGACCCACGCCGTGGACACCACGGGAATACCGGCCGTGCTCGGCGACGCGGTCGCCGCCCTCGGCATCGGCGCCACGGTGGTCGCCGTCGGTCTCGGCCGTGGTGCCCCGCCCATCGATGTCGGCGAGATCGTCTTGCAGGGCAAGACGATTCGCGGCTGCCTCGAAGGCGACAGCGTCGCCGCCACCTTCATTCCCCACCTGCTGGACCTGCACGCGCAGGGCCGCTTCCCGGTCGATCGACTCGTCAGCCGCTATCCCGCTTCCGACATTGCCGCCGCTCTGCACGATCAGCGCACCGGTAAGGTCATCAAGCCGGTGCTGACATGGTGAACGGCCCGACCCGCGAGACCGAGGACAACGCATGACGATTCTCCACAGCGAAGACCTCGCGACCGAACCCGCAGCGAGTGTGGACGCCGCCCGTGCCCAACGGCGCCAGGTGGTGCTCGACGCCGCCCGTGACGTGTTCGTCGCCTACGGTTACCACGGCACGAGCATGGAGGACATCGGCAGCCGCGCGGGCATGAGCAAACCGGTCCTCTACACCCATTACGCGAGCAAACTCGACCTCTACCTGGCGGTCCTGCAGCGCTACCTCGACCGCATGGTCGAGGGTGTGCGCAACGCGCTGGCAGGCACCAAGGGCGAACAGAAGGTGCGGCGCGCGGTCGGCGCCTACTTCGATTTCGTCGACGAGGACGCGGGCGGGCACACGCTGGTCTTCGAATCACCGGTGCCGAGCGAACCGTGCGTGCAGTGGCGGGTGCGCGATGCCATGAACACCTGCGCGGTCCTGGTCAGCGCCGAGCTGCGCGCCGCGGGCATGGACGACGTGCGCGCCTTCGCCTGCGCGTTCAGCCTCGTGGGCGCCAGCCACTCCACCGCACGGCACTGGCTCGACGCGGGCCGCCCGATCCCCAAACACGAGGCCGTCGAGATGACCGTGACGCTGTGCTGGCACGGGCTGTCGTCGGTGGGCGTCGTCAACCGCGGCGCCTTGGGCTCAGCCCGCTGACGCGGTGAGCGGCAACGGGCTGCCGTCGAGCAGTTCGTCGCTGGGCAACTGCCCGACCAGCACCGCGAGCGCGCGTTTCCAGCGACGGACCACGGCCTCGCGTTCGCCGAGGGTGCCGGTGAGCATGGCCGTCATCGACAGGCCGGTGAGCAGGTCGATGGTGAACTCCACCAGCAGCTCCGCGCGCGGGTCGGCGGCATAGGGCTCGCCGAGCACCTCCAGGTAGAGCCTGCGCATCTCGGTGAACACCCGCTGTTCCTCGTGTACGAGCCGGTCGCGCAGCTCGGCGTCGGTGCGCGCGGCCACCCACAGGTCCAGGGCGGTGAAGAAGGCCGGGCTGTTCAGGTCGCGCCAGGCCAGATCGACCACCGACTGCAGCCGGTCGCGGCCCGGCGGGAGCAGCTCGGCCTCGCGACGGAACTGCTCGAGCCGCTGGTCGACCACCTGGGTGGTGGCGGCTACGAGCAGTTCGGCGCGAGTGGGGAAGTGGTGCTGCACGGTGCCGCGCGCCAATCCGGCGCGTTCCTGCACGGCGCTCACCGTCGTTGCCGCGTAGCCGCTTTCGAGCAGGCACTCGGCGGTGCAGGCCAGAATGCGGGCCCGGGTCGAGGCGCGGCGCTGGGCCTGGGTGCGGCGGGGGCGTTGCTCGGTCACGCAAGAAATCGTACGCCCTGCCGAATAGTTGCGCGATATTGTGAGCGCGGTCTCCGACACACCCGGATGTAACTCGCTATTGACGGGGGAGTCCCGGGCTGGTGAAATCAAGAAACCGTACGCAGTAACTGTTTCCTGCACGAAGGGCTGCGATGACGCAGATTTCCCACCACCGCCGGGGAACCGGCGCACCGATCGTGCTGGTCCACGGTCTCGGCAGCCGATGGCAGGTGTTCGCCCCGATCATCGACACGCTGGCCGCCGACCACGAGGTGATCGCGCTCGACCTGCCCGGCTTCGGCGAGTCCCCGCTCGTTCCCGGCGTGGTACCGGGACCACGCGGGTACGCGACCTGGCTCGCGCAATGGTTGTCCGACAACGAGATCGAGCGTCCGCACCTGGTGGGCAGTTCGATGGGTGGCGGGATCGCGCTGGAACTGGGACGCACCGGTATCGCCTCGGCGGTCACCGCGTTCTCCCCGATCGGTTTCTACGACCGAGCCGGACTGCGATGGACCAAGACGCTACTCACCGGCATGCGTGGCGCCGCGCGGGCAGCGGGCCCGGTCCTGGCTCGATCGGTGGATCACCGGGCGGGACGGAGGCTGCTGCTCTCGGCCATGTTCGGCCGTCCGGCCCTGGTCACCCCGGCCGCCGCGCGGCTCGACCTCGCCGGAATCGCCGGGGCGAGCGCGTTCACCGCCGCCCGCGACGACTTCGACAACTACGTGCTGACACCGGACCAGGACTTCGGCGCGCTCACCGACATCCCGGTGACGATCGCCTGGGGTACCCGCGATGTCGTCCTCGTGCACCGCACCCAGAGCGCCCGTGCCCGCGCCGCGCTGCCGTTCGCCCGGCACGTCGACCTGCCAGGCTGCGGGCACCTGCCGTTCAGCGACGCGCCGCGCGACTGCGCGCGGCTGATCCTCGAGAGGAACGCATGACACCGTCCATCGCGGTCATCGGCAGCGGTTTCGGCGGCCTGGCCGCCGTCATCGAACTGAAGAAGCGGGGTTTCGACGACATCGTCGTCTTCGAGAAGGCCGACGAGGTGGGTGGGGTCTGGCGCGACAACACCTATCCCGGTGCCGCCTGTGACGTGCCGTCGCCGTTCTACTCGTTCTCCTTCGCACCCAATCCGCGCTGGCCGCACCGGTTCTCGCGGCAACCCGCGATCCTCGACTACATCCGCGGGATCGTGGACACCTACGATGTGCGCCGCCACCTGCGCCTGGGCACCGAGGTGCTCGGCGCCGCCTACGACGACGCGACCGGCAAGTGGACGGTGTCACTCGCCGGCGGTGAGACCGTGGTCGTCGACGTCGTGGTCTCCGCCGTCGGGCAGCTCTCGCGCCCGGCCCTGCCCGACATCCCGGGATGTGAGACCTTCGCGGGCAGCAGCTTCCATTCCGCGCAGTGGAACCACGACGTCGACCTCACCGGCAAACGCGTCGCGGTGATCGGTACCGGTGCCAGTGCGATCCAATTCGTCCCCGAGATCCAGCCGCGCGTCGGCAGCCTGACCGTCTTCCAGCGGACCGCGCCCTACATCATCCCGCGACCGGACCGCGAATTCGGGCGCCTGCACCACCGGATGTTCGAGAAGGTGCCCGCCACCGAGCTGGCCGAACGCGGCACCTGGTACGGCGTCGTCGAGGGACTCAGCCTGGCCTGGGTCTACGCCCGGCCCCTGGCCCGCGCCGTCCGGGCCTGGTCGAGGTGGCACATGCGCCGCCAGACCCGCGCGATGCCGGGCTTGTTCGAGAAGGTGTGGCCCGGCTACGACGTCGGTTGCAAGCGAATCCTGTTCTCGGACAACTACCTTCCCGCGCTCACCCAGCCGAACGTGGAACTGTGCACCGAGGCGATCAGCGAGATCACGCCCACCGGTGTACGCACCGTCGACGGAGGTGAGCACGCGGTGGACGTCATCATCTGGGGGACCGGTTTCAAGACCACCGAGTTCCTGGCGCCCATGACGATCACCGGAGCGGGCGGCCGCACGCTCGACCAGGAATGGCAGGCGGGAGCGCGCGCCTACTACGGCGTCACCGTGCCCCGGTTCCCGAATCTGTTCATCATGTACGGGCCCAACACCAACACCGGTGGCGGCTCGATCATCTACTTCCTCGAAGCGCAGGCGAAATACCTGGGCCGCTACGTCGCCCATCTCGCGGCGACCGGTCGCCCCCTCGCCGTGCGCCCCGAGGTGGAGAAGGCCTACGACGCCCGCATTCAGGAACTCCTGGCAGACAGTGTGTGGAGCCGGTGTTCGTCCTGGTACCGCCAGGCCGACGGCCGCATCACCACCAACTGGCCCCTGCTGGGAGTCCAATACCGCACACAGGCGCGGTTCGATCCCGCCGACTACGAGGTGATGGTTCCATGACCAGCTACGACTACGACGTGATCGTCGTCGGCTCCGGATTCGGCGGCAGTGTGACCGCCCTGCGCCTGACCGAGAAGGGCTACCGGGTGGGTGTGCTCGAATCCGGTCGCCGCTGGAACGCCGAGGACTACCCGAAGACGAACTGGAATGTGCCCAAAGCGATCTGGGCGCCGCGTCTCGGGCTGACCGGGCCGCAGCGCATCAGTGCGCTCGGCAAGTGCCTGGTCTTCAGTGGTTCCGGTGTGGGCGGTGGTTCGCTCATCTACGGCAACACCCTCTACGAGCCGCTGCCCGAGTTCTACCGCGACCGCGCCTGGTCACACATCACCGACTGGAAATCCGAACTCGCCCCCTACTACGACCAGGCCAAACGGATGCTCGGCGTGGTCGAGAACCCGAAACTGGGGCCCAAGGACGACGTGCTGCTGCAGGTCGCCACCGATCTAGGCGTGGCCGACACCTTCCACCGCACCCACGTGGGCGTGTTCTTCAATGAAGGCGCCGAGGGGGTGGAGGTCGAGGACCCGTACTTCGGTGGCGCCGGACCGCGTCGCGCGGGCTGCATCCACTGCTCGGAATGCTTCACCGGCTGCAAACACAACGCCAAGAACACCACCACCCTGAACTACCTGCACCTGGCCGAAAGCCGGGGCGCGCAAGTGCATCCGCTGACGACGGTCACCTCGGTGGCCCCCGACGGCAACGGTGGATACCGGGTGGAGACCGTGCGCTCCAACGGGCTGCTGCGCAAGGACCGCCGCACCTTCACCGCCGAACAGGTGGTGTTCGCGGCCGCCGCGCTCGGCACCCAGAAGCTGCTGCACACCCTGCGCCGCGACGGCACCCTGCCCGAATTGTCTTCGCGCGTCGGCGAACTGACGCGCAGCAATTCCGAGGCGATCATCGGCGTCACCAGCAAGACCCGGCGCGACTTCGCCCAGGGCGTGGCCATCACGTCCTCGATCCACCCCGAACCACAGACCCACGTGGAGGTCTGCACCTACGGCAAGGGGCAGAACGCGCTGTTCGTGCAGACGGTGCCGATGGTCGACGGTGGGGCATTCCGGTTCCTGCGACTGCTGCTGACCATGCTGCTGCACCCGGTGCAGTTCTTGCGCTCGCAGAACGCGCGCGGTGCGTCGGAGCGATCGGTGATCCTGCTGGTGATGCAGTCCCTGGACAATTCGCTCACCTCGTACCTGAAGGGGCGACGGCTGGTCACCAAACAAGGTGCGGGAGAACCCAACCCGGAGTGGATCCCGCTCGCCCACGACATCGCCCGCCGCTACGCCGGCAAATCCGACGCCATCACGGGCAATATCGCCACCGACATCTTCAATATCCCCGCCACCGCCCACTACATCGGCGGCTGCACCATCGGCGATTCCCGCGACACCGGTGTCATCGACCCCTACCAGCGCGTGTACGGGTATCCGGGGCTGCACATCGCCGACGGCAGCGCCATCACCGCCAACCTCGGCGTGAACCCGTCATTGACCATCACCGCCCAGGCCGAACGCGCCATGGCGTTCTGGCCCAACAAAGGTGAGCCCGACCCACGCCCCGAGCTCGGGGCCGCCTACCGGCGCATCACCCCCGTCGCGCCACGCCGTCCGGTCGTCCCCGCGGACGCTCCCGGTGCCCTGCGCCTGCCCGTCTGAGAGGAACCCGCATGTCCGCCGCCGACCGTCTGGCCGCCCTCGAACCCGCCTGCCGCCGCGACGACGCGCTCGCCCTGTTCGACAGCCTCCCACCCGTCGCGCCCACCGACCTCACCGGCCGCTGGCACGGCCGCGAGCTGGCCACCGGCCACCGGCTCGACGGCCTGCTCGCGGCCTCCGGTTGGTACGGCAAACAATTCGACGGCCCCGACAACGTTCACCCGCTGCTGTTCGCGACCCCCAAGGGCGACATCTTTCCGGTCGACCCGAAACGCATCCCCCTGGGACTGGTCGACAAGATCCCCACCGCCCTCGTCGAGCAGACCCGCAAACGCCTCGACCTGCTGGCACCGACGCTACGCACCGCCCGGCACCGCGCCCGCCTGCGAGGAATCGACCATCGGGGCACCGTCACCACCGCGATGATCTACGACCATCTGCCCATCATCGACACCTTCCGCCGCGTCGACCCCACCACGGTCCTGGGCATCATGGACTACCGCCGCCTCCCGGACCCGTACTTCTTCATCCTCACCCGCGACTGACCGCGCAGGTCAGCGCGCGAACGCCACACCGGCCCCGACACCGACGACCATCGCCCCACCGACACCGCCCACCGCCTCGAGCCGGCGCGGTGACCGCGCGAACCACCCCCGCGCGGTCGCCGCGACGACGGCCCACACACCGTCGCAGGTCATTTGGATGAGGAGGAAGATCGCGCCGAGAATCAGCATCTGTACCGGCAGCGGTCCGGCGTCGGCGGCGGTGAACTGCGGCAGCACCGCGCCGAAGAACACCGCGGTCTTCGGGTTGGTCGCGCCGACGATGAAACCTTGCCGCATCGACCGGCCACCGCCGTCGGCGCTCGCGGTGAGCACCAGCTTCTTGCGGTCACGAATCGCCGTGACGCCCAGATAGATCAGATAAAACGCGCCGATCACCTTGACCGCCGTGAACAGGATCGTCGAGGTCATCAGCACAGCGCCGAGTCCGAGAGCGACCACGGCCAGGGGGATGACGGAACCGGCGACCGAGCCGAGGACCGACAGCAGTGCCTGCCTGCGCCCCAGCGTCAGCGCGCGCCCGATCGCGAACAGCACATTCGGGCCGGGGATCACGATGATGAGCAACGCCGCACCGGCGAAGGCGATCACATGGGGGATCGGCACCATCATCCGAACCTAACAGCGCGCTGTCCGCGACGGCACGGATCGCCGTGCATCGGTAGCCACGGCCCCGGGGGCCGACGGCCCGGGTGTGTCGCCACCGGTTTGCCGGGTATCTGCCGTCCATGGCACATTTTCGTCGCTGGGGAGCTGTCTACCTGCTGATGTTGCTGTTCATCGGCTCGTGGGGCGCGCAGTTCGTGTTCCAGCTCATCGAGTATCGCAACACTCAGCAACAGCAGGGCCAACCATTCCAGTGGTCGGGGTATTGGCCGGAGTTCCTGGCCAGCACCTTCGAGAACTGGCAGAGCGAATGGTTCCAGCTGGTCTTCCAGGCCGTGCTGCTGCTGGGGGCCAAGCACTGGATATTCCGGGTCGATGCCGAGAACGCCGAACGCATCGAATCCAAGATCGACGACCTGCGCGCCTATCTGGTCCCGCCCGAGCGGCGGACCGAGGTGCCCGGAGACTGACACCGGCGCGCCCGGCCGCAGTGCGGACCGGGCGCGCCACGCTCATCCGCGCGGTTCGATCCGATCCCACGCGCGGTGCTCAGCCAGGTCGGTGACCACCTGCGTCACGGTCTGCGGCGCCTCGGCCACGGTGACCCCCGGCGCGTCGGCATCGACACCGTTGCGCTGCAGCAGACTCGCCGCCGCACCGACCGCCGCGATCGCCTTCCCGTGCCGCCACATCTCGTTGACCAGCACATCCACCCTCGGATCGATCGGCGCGCCCAACGCGATCAACCCGTCGAACTCGATCGAGCGCATCGTGGCGAACGTGCGGTCGACCTTGCGGCCCTCCACCTCGCCACCGTGCGCGGCGACCAGCAACGGCCGCACCTTGGCCTGTTCCAGATCGGCGCACACCTGCTGCACCGCCCCGCCGGAACTGGTCTCGTCCACCAGCACCGCCACAGTCCGTCCGTCGACCGGGAACGCACCGCGCTTCTGCGACAACGCCGGACTCGGCGCCAGCTCGACGGTGTTCGCCGTCGGCGCGGGCACATCGACACCGAGCTGATTCGCCACATACCCGGCCAGCTGTTCGTCGACATTGACCAGCATCTGCACCGCACGTTCGCGAATCGTCACCGACGTGCACTTGCCCAGTTCGAACGAGAAGGCATCGGCCAGGCGGTGCTGCTCACCGTGGGTGAGACTGTGGTAGAACATGCGCGGCTGCGAGAAGTGATCGGCGAACGACACCTGCGCCTTGTCGGTATTCGCCGACGTGCGCAGCTTCGCCTGCGGCGGCGGAATCGGGGTCGGCGATTCGACATAGGCCTCACCGGCGAAACTGGCCGCGTACGGGCACCCGCCGTCGAGCGAGTTCGGTTTGTAAGGTGCGATGCCGGTGTGCACCGCGGTCTGGTGCATGCCGTCGCGGAACATGTCGTTGACAGCGGTGTGCGGCGTATTGATCGGCAGCTGCGCGAAATTCGGTCCGCCGAGCCGGCTGAGCTGGGTGTCGAGGTAGGAGAACAACCGGCCCTGCAACAGCGGGTCGTCGGTGACCTCGATACCGGGCACCAGATGACTCGGGCAGAACGCCACCTGTTCGGTCTCGGCGAAGAAATTCACCGGATTCGCTGTCAGCCGCAAGGTGCCGATCACCTGCACCGGCACCAATTCCTCCGGCACGATCTTGGTCGGATCGAGCAGATCGATGTCTTCGAACACCTGCTCGGGGGTATCGGGGAAGACCTGAACACCCAGATCCCATTCCGGGAAATAGCCCGCCTCGATCGCGTCCGCCAGATCGCGGCGATGGAAATCGGGGTCGAATCCGGCGGTGAGCTGCGTTTCCTCCCACAGCATCGAATGCACACCCAGGCGCGGTTTCCAATGGAACTTCACCAGGCTCGTGGCGCCGTCGGCGGCGACCAACCGGAAGGTGTGGACGCCGAATCCCTCCATCATCCGCAGCGACCGGGGCAACCCGCGGTCGGACATATTCCAGAAGGTGTGCGCGGTGGCCTCGGTATGCAGGGAGACGAAATCCCAGAATGTGTCGTGCGCGGACTGCGCCTGCGGGATCTCGCGGTCCGGGTGCGGTTTGGCCGCGTGCACCACATCGGGAAACTTGATCGCCTCCTGGATGAAGAACACCGGAATGTTGTTGCCGACGAGGTCGTACACGCCTTCCTCGGTGTAGAACTTCGTCGCGAAACCGCGAGTATCGCGCACGGTGTCGGCCGAACCACGGGAACCGAGCACCGTGGAGAATCGCACGAACACCGGCGTGCGAGCGTCGGTGGCGAGGAATTTCGCGCGGGTCAACGAGGCGGCGGCACCGTTGGACACGAACACACCGTGCGCACCGACGCCACGCGCGTGCACGGCCCGCTCCGGAATGCGTTCGTGGTCGAAGTGGGTGATCTTCTCGCGCAGGTGGAAGTCCTGCAGCAGCACCGGCCCACGGGGTCCGGCCTTGAGTTGGTGATCGGTATCGGCTTGGCGTAGGCCCTGTGGGGTGGTGAGCGCGTCACCCTGCTGGGCCCGGATATTGGCCTCGCCCGGAACGGGTGCGCCGGTGGGACTGCGCAGCTCTGGGCCCTGTTGGTCCGGGTTCGGACCGGGCGGCTCGCACTGCCCGCCGTCTTCGTCCGGCGGCACCGGCGGGCGCGTGAACTCCGGGGGAATGTGCTGCTGCTCTGTCATCTATGCGCAACCCTTCTGTCCTGGATCGACGTGCTCGCATCGGGAGAACACCTACTGGCGGATACCGCCTCGAGGAGTCGGCAAACCACACGATTGGGCTGTCGGATCAGGGGTACGCGCAGACCAGCGGATCCCATCGAAAGGACGGCCCGGCCATGAACGATGCCGCTCTCCCTCATCATCACAAATTTCCCGACACCGAACGCACTACCCGCTCGCATGTCGGCGAATCCATCGAAGACGCTTGGAACTGGCCCGGGCTGATCTTGATCGGCGTCGGTGTCGTGTTGCTGGCACTCACCCTCACCGCGGCCGGATACGGCTTCGAAGGTTGGGCGGTGATCGCCGGAATTCTGTGCGTGGTGTGTCTGCTCGGCGGCGTGGGTATCGTGCTCGCCGAACACCGCCGGATCAAAGCCCGTGAAGGGTTGCGATTACGTGACCCGTGCGGGCACTGACCTGTTTGCCGGTGCTGATGGGAGGTAGTCCGATCGGAGACCCCGTTCCCGGCGAGGAGGACTTCGATCATGGGATTTCCCGAACAGCAGCAGCAGGTTCCCGGCATCCAATCGAAAATGGACCCCGTGCCCGATTGTGGCGAGAACAGTTACCGGGGATCGGGCAAATTGACGGGCAAAGCCGCTGTCGTCACCGGTGCCGACAGCGGAATCGGACGTGCGGTCGCCATCGCGTACGCCCGTGAAGGTGCCGATGTCCTCATTTCCTATCTCGACGAACACGACGACGCGAAAGAAGTAGCCGACCTGGTCACCCAGGCCGGCCGCCGGGCTGTGCTGATGGCCGGTGACCTTTCCGACGCCGCGCACTGTCGTGCCGTGATCGACAAGGCCGTCGAGGAGTTCGGTCGAATCGACGTGCTGGTGAGCAATGCCGCCTTCCAGATGTCGCACGACGACATCACCGAGATCAGCGACGAGGAATTCGCCTACACGTTCGCCCTCAATGTCGGTGCCTACTTCCACCTGGTGAAGGCGGCGCTGCCCCATATGCGTCCCGGCTCGTCGATCATCGGCAGCTCGTCGGTGAACTCCGACATGCCATCCCCGACGCTGGCACCGTATGCCGCCACCAAGGCTGCCATCGCCAACTTCTCGGCCAGCCTGGCGCAGATGCTGGGGGAGAAAGGAATCCGGGTCAACAGCGTGGCTCCCGGCCCGATCTGGACACCGCTGATCCCGTCGACCTTCCCGGCGGAGAAGGTGAGCAAGTTCGGTGACGACACCCCACTCGGGCGGGCCGGTCAGCCCGCCGAACTGGCACCCGCCTATGTGCTGCTCGCCGCCGACGACGGCAGCTACATCTCCGGGGCCCGCCTCGCCGTCACCGGCGGACGCCCGATCCTTTGACCCCGGCCCGGCCTACCGGTCGCTCACTGGTAGGCCGGGTACTGGTTCGCCCGCAACAACCGGGCCAGATGCGCGGCATTACGCGCCATCGCCGCGGTGGTCTTGCGCACCGCCTCCGGAGTGTCGGGCAGATCCTTGAAGTCGGTGCCGCCCATCGCTTCCCCGTTCCAGTAGGTGCAGCCCTGGGCCGGAATGGTGAAGCCGATGTCGTCGAGAGCCTGGAAGGTGTCGGCCACGATCTTGTGCGCGCCGTCCTCGTTCCCGACAACGGCCGCGATCCCGACCTTGCCCAGCATGACGGGCCTGCCCGCGTCGTCGGTATCGGACAGTTCGGCATCCAGCCGTTCCAGCGCGCGCTGGGCCACCGAAGACAGATGACCCAACCAGGTGGGCGTCGCGAGCAGGACGATATCGGCGTCGATGATGCGGCGCCGGATCTGCGGCCACTCGTCGCCCTCCCCCTCGTCGGCACTCACCCCCGGCCGCACCTCGAAATCGGCGATACGCACCGTCGACCCGGCCACATCGTTGGCGGCCAGCTCGGCCAGCACCTGATCGGCCATGAGCTGACTGCTGGATTCGGCGGGCGACGGCTTCAACGTGCAGACCAGCGCCACTGCGCGCAACTGTTCGGCGGCCACGACAACACTTCCTCTCGCTCGACGATCAGGACTGGCGGACGACCCGGATGTTGTGCAACTGCGGATCGCTTGCATCGGGCACATTCATCCCCGCCTCGACACCGGAACGCAGGTACTCCACGACCGTGTCACCGATTCGTTCACCCGGCACGATCGCGGGAATGCCGGGCGGGTACGGCGTGAGCTGTTCGGCGGCGATCCGGCCCGGCGCCTTGTCGATGGGCACCATCTCGGTGGGGGCGAAGAAGGCGTCACGTGGCAGCATCACCGTGTCGAGCTGCAGATCCTCCGGTGAGGGCAACGTGATGTGGTGCGGGGTGGGCTTGTCGAGACCGGCCCGCCGCCACAGCGCGAGCGCGTCGATGAGTGCCTCCGCGGAGGTGTCGTCGTCGGCCATCGACATCGTCGCCAGAATCCGGCGGTGATCGCTGAGGCCCACATCGAGACGGTGATGCTCGCGCAACCAGTCCGCCGCCTCGTAGCCGGTGGCGCCGGTCTCGGAGACATCGACGAGCACCTGCAGCAGATCGAGATCATGAGAGGCCTCCACGCCGAGCAGCTCGTCGTGCATCACCGTCAGGCCGCCGATCCGGTCGATCTCGACGCGGGTACGTTTGGCCAGGTCGAGCGTTTGCCCCAGCAGGTCGTGCCCGAATTCGACCATCTGCCTTCGCCATCCGTCGAGCGCGGCGTAGATCAACACGTTCGGGCTCGTGGTCATCAGCAGATCCGCGCAACGGCGCAACCGGCCCGGATCCACGAGATCGCCCTGCAGGTGGAACACCGAACCCTGCTCGAAACCCATGCCCATCTTGTGCACGCTCACCACGCACACATCGGCCCCCACATCCATGGCCCACGTGGGCAATTCGGGATGGAACGGCAGGTGCGCACCCCACGCCTCGTCGACGATGACCGGTTTGCCGCGCGCATGGCACACCTCGGTGATGCCACGCAGATCCGCACAGGTGCCATACGGGCTCGGGCACACGATCACCGCGCCCGCCGCGTCCGGATGCTCCTGCCACGCCTGTTCCACCTGCTCCGGTGACGGCGGATGGGAGAAGTGGCGTTCGGCGTCCCAGCGCGGGCTGATCCAATGCGGCTGGACGCCGGAGAAGATCAGGCCGGCGACGATCGACTTGTGGCTGTCGCGCGCCACCAGCAGGCCGCCGTCCTTTCCGCCTGCCACCGCCATCATGGCGGCCTTCACCGACAACGAGCTGCCGCAGGTGGAGAAGAACGCCGTTTCGGCGCCGACTGCGTCGGCCATCAGGTCCTCGGCCTCGGTGAGGTAGCCGTTGCGTGCCAGCCGGTCGTCGAGTCCGCCGTTGGCCAGCAGATCGGCGGCGAAGGCATCGGCACCGAGCGCCGCGAGAACCCGGTCGTCCACCCCGCGACCCTGCCGGTGCCCGGGCGGGGTGAACCCGTACCGGTGCTTGTTGCGGTAGTCGGCGACCGCGGCGACGAGCGGGGCTGTGCTGTGGTCCATGCCCAGGTAATAGCCGATCGGTCGCACCCGAAACGACGGTGTGTAGCTGCCCCGACGGGGGGTATCCGCCCGACGACCCGCGTTTCCGACCCCGTGAGGAGGCTGCGATGACCACCCCGATGTCGACCAGCCCACCCATTCCCGAACCGCGAGACCCGATTGCGCCCACCCCCGATCCCGCGCCCCCGCCGGATCCCGGACGGCCACCACCGCCACCGGAACCCGGCCATCCGCTGCCCGGCGACCCACCACCTGGACCGGGCCCAGGACAACCACCCCCGGATGTACCCGACCCGTTTCCCCCGATCCCCACACCGGGCGAACCACTTCCCGAACCGGGCGCGGCGGCGTCGTGTTGAGCGCCGCGCCGGGCGAGCGGACACGATCGGGCACTGGGCGCGTGCACGTGTCCCGGTCGCGAGATACTTCAGGGATGAAGCACAGTGAGGGTCTTTCGACCGGCGGCGCGCAGTCACTGCGGCGCGTGCTCGGCGGGGGCAGGGCGCAGGACGCGGGCGGATTCAGGTTCTGGTTCGCCGACCAGCGTTGGGAATGGTCCGACGAGGTCGCCCGCATCCACGGATACGAGCCGGGCACCGTCCACCCCACGACCGCACTGTTGTTGTCGCACAAGCACCCCGACGACCGCGCCCACGTCGCCACGATGATCGAGAAGTCGGTCACCGAGGGTGAACCGTTCTGCAGTACCCACCGCATCATCGACACCAACGGCGTCGTCCACGACGTGATCGTCGTGGCCGATCAGATGGTCGACGACCACGGAAGCGTCATCGGCACCACCGGCCATTACATCGATGTCACCGATACTCTCGAGCGGCGCCGCAAGGAAACCCTCGACGACGAATTGCCGAGCCTCTACGCGTCGCGCGCCGTGATCGAACAGGCGAAGGGCGCGGTGATGCTCGTCTACGGAATCAGCGCCGAGCAGGCGTTCGACGTGCTCACCTGGCGCTCACAGGAAACCAACACCAAGCTCCGTGCGCTGGCCGGGCGCCTGGTCGCCGAACTCGGTTCGCTCACCGAGGTGTCCGGCGTTCTGCGCACCCGCTTCGATCATCTGCTGCTCACCGTTCACGAACGGGCCGAACAGCACGAGAAGGGCACGGACTAGACGACGTCACGGTCGGGTAACCTGCGACCACGACAGGCAACACAGGGAGGCGGCATGCGAGCAGAGGATCGCGAGACCGCGCCCCGGTCGACAACGGTCGGGTTTCAGGTACCGGCGGAGCTCGAGCAGCTCACCATGGTCCACGCGCTGGCCGAAACAGTCTTGCTGGTAGGCGGTTTCGCGCTCGACGAGGTCACTGATCTGCTGCTGGCGCTCGACGAGGTGGTGACCGCCCTCGTCCTCGCCGCAACACCGGAGGCCCTGATCGATTGCGCGTTCACCGGTGGCGGCGGGGCACTCGGAGCACGGGTCTCGACCGTGGCGCGCAGCGACGAAGCGATCGACGAGGACGCCTTCGGCTGGCATGTCGTCGCGACCCTCACCGACGCGCTGCGCACCGAATACGGCCCGTTCGACGCGGCCCGCAACGGCTATCCGACGACCGTCGAATTCGGCTGGATCCGACGGTCGCACGGGCCGAACGGTGGGTGATGCGAACACCGGGACCGAAAGCGTAGGCTTAAATCGCATACAGATCGGGTAATCCAGAAGCATCCGACCCCACGGAATCGGAGGCACATGTGATGACGACTGCTCAAGCGACAACAGCCAACGACTCGATCGTCCGACGCTCCCACTCAAAAGGTGACAGCTACGACAACATCGAACCGTGGTTCGAGAAGCTGCAGGCACTTTCCCCGAACGACCCCCAGCGTGAACCCCTCCGCGAAGAGGTGATCAGGCTGTGCCTTCCCTTGGCCGACCACATCGCCCGGAAATTCGCCGGGCGCGGTGAACTCTTCGACGACCTCGAACAGACCGCCCGCGTAGGGCTCGTGCTCGCGGTCGACCGCTATGACGTCAGCCGCGGCTCCTCGTTCCTCTCCTTCGCGATCCCCACCATCATGGGCGAGGTTCGCAGGCATTTCCGCGACCACACCTGGGCCGTTCGCGTCCCGCGCAGGCTCAAGGAGATCCAGCTGCGGATCGGCCCGGCCACCGAAGAACTCTCGCAGCGCCTCGGCCGCGTGCCCAACGCCCGCGAACTCGCCGACGAGCTCGAGGTCGAGTTGGTCGAGGTCACGCGCGCGCTGGTCGCGGGCAACGGCTACCAGACCAACTCCATCGACGGGGTCACCCAGGACGACCGCGACAACTCCTCGCAGCCGATCACCGAGACCCTCGGCGCCGAGGAACACTGCTACGAGCTCACCGAGGACGCGATGGCGGTGCGCCCGCTGATCGCTGCCCTGCCCGAGGAAGAACGCGACGTGCTCATCATGCGGTTCTTCGAGTGCAAGACCCAGAACCAGATCGCCGAACACCTCGGCGTCTCCCAGATGCAGGTCTCGCGCATCCTGTCGCGGACCCTGACCTCGTTGCGCGAGCAGGCGCTCACGGAGCCGACACCTGTGCCGTGACAGCAGCGGCCGCGCGTGCCAGAATTGCCTTAGGTTGAGACTTCCAGCCGACCCCGGTATTCGTGCTATCCACATCCGGAACGTCGGCTGCGTGGTGGCATGAAAATCCGGAATCCCCTGTCGTCCAGGAGGTTCTATGTCTGTCGTCACGGACCCGCGACGCTCGAGCAGGTTGCGTTGGTACCGCGGCTCCGCGGCGCACGACGAAGCCCTGCTCCGCGTCGATCCCGGCAGACAAGGCTGCTGGGTGCTGCGGGCGGGAAGCGAACTGGACGCTGCGAGGCAGCCGCAATTCTGTGCCCTGCTCGGCCGTGCGGTGCGTTCGGGAGCCCAGGTGGTGGTGCTCGACCTGCGCAGCACCGATTTCCTCAGTATCCGGCTGGCCGCCTTGCTCGGCCCTGCCAAAGCCAACGCCTGGCAACACGGGGTCGAGCTGCGGCTGCTCATCGGCAGCCTGGAGGTGGAACGCGCCCTGGAGCTGGCAGGGGTGCGGCCCCTGTTCCGTCACTACAGCTGCGTCGACGACGCCTCCGAACACCCCGTAGATGTTTGACCGGCCGACAGGCGGGTAGGCGCAGTGGGATCGACCCACCCGGAACCACCCGACATCGGTGAGGAGGCTACGTCGTGGCTTCGAGCGAGCGGACCGTCGCGGATTCGACCCACGCGACCTCGACCCACCTGCGGATCGACGCCGACCTCGGACAACTGGTCATGGTGCGGGCGGTCGCCGAGACCGCGGCCCACCTGGCCGGGTTCACGCCCGACGAAATCGCCGATATCCGGGTCGCGGTCGACGAGGCGGCGACCAGCCTGATCCTCGCCGCCGTGCCCGACACCCGCCTGCACTGCGATGTCACCGCCGACGGTTTCCGCCTGCGGATCGCTGTGCAGGCACTGTGCGTGGAGCCCGACCCGGTCGACGAGACCGCCTTCGGCTGGAACGTGCTGCACAGCATCACCGATCATTTGGCCACCGGTTCGGACCGTGATCGCGGTGAGCTCGACGGGTTCCCGGTGACGATCACCTTCACCCGGGTGCGGCGGGTGCCGGCAGTTCGCTGAGCAGTGAACTACGCCCGGCGCGCCAGCAGTCGAGCACCTGATCGGCGAACCGGTCCTCGAGCAGGTCGGTGGCCTGGATCCCGAAAACGATGTTCGCGGCCGAGTCGGGTTCGGTGCGCAGCAATTCGGCGATGACGTCGCGCCGCATCACCTGTTCGTGCACGGCGTCGGCTTCGACGTGCTCGGTGTAGAAGCCGATACACGCGGGGTGGGGGAGCAGGGTGCGGGCCAGCTCCGCCAGGCGAGCCGACGCCGGTGAGGAAGTGATCTCGTTGGCCGCGAAATGGCCGACCGACGCGGCGCGCAGACCACGGTGCAGACCGAACAGCGACATCATGTTCACCAACACCAGCATGGGAGCGGGCACCTCGTCGAGATAGTGCAGATAGCCGGGTTCCAGACCGGCGCCCGCGAGCAGATCCGCGTAGAGGCGCGCGTGCACACGGTCGCCGTGGCCGCTACCGTATTCGTCGAATTCGACGGCGACCAGCGCGGCTTTCGCCTGCCCACGCAGGCGGGGGATCACCCAGGCGTAGGGGTCGGCCTCGATGTGGTGGTAGATCGAGCGGTGCACGAAGTACTCACGCAACTGCCCGGGAGTGCCCTGCTCGGCGAGATAGGCCGCGATCCCGCCGGGCGCCGACGGCTCGAGCAACCGGTCGAGCTCGGCATCGACATCGTCACCGCCGGGCACATCGGCCCGCATGGCGGCGAGAAAGCGCTGTTCGAGCCCTCGGCGCAGGCCCAACAGTCGCGGATCCCACTCCCAGTCCTCGTCTACTCCGGCGAAGCCCTGATAGTGCAGTTCGTAGCAAGTGTGCAACGCCAGGGCGGCGTCCTCACCGTAGGGATCGCTGCCGGGGTCGGTGGGAACAGCCGAACCCGGTGCGTGCGTGAGGGTTTCGACCAGGGCGGCCGACAGTTCGCCCCGGGGGGCGGGCAGGGCGCGCCCGAGGGTGACAGTGCTGGTCATCAGGTGCTGCTTTCGTTGGTACGCCGGCGGCGGCGCCGGTGGCTGGTATCGCACAGCGGGTAGGTGGCCGAGCGCTTGCACAGGCACAGCGCGACCTGGAAACGGTCACAGTGCAGCACCGTTCCCTCACGGGTCACCAGGTCGACCGGGCCTTCGATCAGGGCCGGGCCGTCGGTGAGGACGACCCGCCTGCGATCAGGCGGGTTCCCCGACGGCGGGGCAGCAGTTTCGTTCGACACGGATCACCACCAATTCCTCGTCACGCTGGTCCTTCGTGATCAGCCCACGCGCCGCCAACCGCCGCGCCCGCGACCGCAACACCGGCCCGAAGGGCACCTTGTCCACCGCTACCACCTGCGCCTCGGCACCGCCCGCCCGCAACTGGTCCAGGCTGCGGTCGGGGTCGCTGATCGCCGAGTGCACGATCAGGCCGACTCCGTTGTCGGTGAGCAGATCGGGCAGGGTCGCACACAGCCGGTCGAGCACGCTGCGTCCGGTGGGGCCCGCGTCCCAGGCGAGCGCCCGGCCGCGTCCCACCTCGCGTTCGGCGGGCACGTACGGCGGGTTCGCCAGCACCACGTCGAAACGCGGCAATCGCGCCGCCGTCGAGAAGTCGCCGTGCAGCAACTGTACGGCCACCCCACGCAAACGGCAGTTCAGCCAGGTCGAGGCCAGCGCCCGTCGCGACAGATCGACGGCCGTGACGCTCGCGGCCCCCGCTTTCGCCGCGGCCAGCGTGACGACGCCGGTGCCCGCGCAGAGTTCGAGAACACGACCGTTGCGCAGGTGGGGAACCGCACGCAGCGCATCGGCGAGCATCCATGTATCGGCCTGGGGTCGGTACACACCCGGCGCCCGCAGAATCATCATTTCTGCGCCTTCACTCGCCGGTGCTCGGCCACGACCAGCGCAGTCCCCGCGAGCAGGCACGCCACGCACGCCACGCCGCCGATGATCGCCCATCCGCCGAAGCCGTACCCGGCGGCGGTGAGGGTGATGCCGAGCAACGCCAACCCGACCCCGATCAAGATCAGGCCGGGCCAGTTCCTCGTGTCCTCGATAGATTCGCCCGCGTGCGGCCTGATCGTGCGTGATTCATCCGGGAAATCGCGGTCTAGCTGGTTCATCGAGCGCATCCTTTCGCAGGGACAACACAGTCCTGAGGGCGGAATGCCCCGTCGGCAGGGAACCAATCAGCAACCGGTGAGTGCCTGCTCACACCCTGTCGAACTCGAACCGCTCAGGAGTGCGGCGTCGGCGCGTAGACGAGTTCCTGGGTGTTGCCGTCGAGGGTGCGGCTCTCGAGCAGTTCGAGGTCGAAGTCGGCGGCGTTCTGGAAGATGGGTGCCTGCCCGGTCTTGCCGGTGATGACCGGGAACACCGTCACCTGCACCCGGTCGACCAAGCCCGCTGCCATCAGCGTCCGGTTCAGCGAGAGGCTGCCGTGCGAGCGCAGTGGGATGTCGGATTCGGCTTTGAGCCGGGCGACGATATCGACCGCGTCGCCCGCGACGACGGTCGCGTCGTGCCAGTCGAGAGGTTCGCGCAGCGTGCTCGACACCACGGTCAGCGGCATGTTCATCATCCGGACGACCCACGGGTCGAAGATCTCCGGGTTCTCCGTGGCCCCGGCCACCAGCTCGGTGAACTCGCGATAGGTGTTGGCGCCGAAGATCATCCGTTGCTCGTCGCGGTAGAGGTCGAGGCGGTGATCGAGCAGTTCGGGGCCCTGCTTGCCCCAGTATCCGCCCCAGTCGCCGCTGGTGGAGGCGAAGCCGTCCAGGGTGGAGAAGACGTCGTAGGTATAGGTGGCGCTCACGGTGGGCTCCTCGGGTCGCGTCGGCTTTATCAGTGCAGACGGCAGCCGGACACCGAACTCATCGCGCGAAACCCCTTCCCTTGCTGACTATTGTAAACTAAAGTCTGCTGTGATCGCAGAAACAGCGGAAGGTGTCAGATCATGTCGGCAGTCAAGCAGCAGGTCCTCGAACTCGGTGGGGCGTTCATGATGTCGCGCGAGGCGCGCCAGTTCGGGACCGACGTCGGGGTGCCCGGATTCCACGGCCCCTATACACGTGGCCGCGGCGGGGTACTCGGGGAGGTCGACGCCGATGTCGTGGTCGGCGCGTTCGGCTTCTTCGAACCCGAATGTATCCGTGCCGCATGGAAATCCGTCCCCCTGCCCGCCGCCGAAGCGGCCACCGGCTATCTCGCCGCCTGCCACGAATTCGGCCGACGCAAACTCGCCGGCTTCGACCGATCCGAACGCCTCGCCGAACTGCTCGGCAAAGTAGCCGACGCGGCCGAACCCACCGCCGTTCCCCTGTTCGCGGGCTGGCGGGCCATGCCCCTGCCCGACGACAGCCGCGCGGCGGTCCTGCAGCTCACCCACGTCCTGCGTGAACTGCGGGGTGGCCTGCACCTGGTCGCCGTCCTCGCCCAGGGACTCACCCCGCTGCAGGCCGTCCTCATCGCCGGTTCCCCGATCGCCGACGGTCCCACCCACGCGCAGCGGCTCGGCTGGACCGAACCGTTCGAACCGATCACCGACGACATGCGGCAGCGCTGGGCGGCGGCCGAGAAACTCACCGACGAACTGGTTTCCCCGTTCTTCGCAGTCCTCACCGAGGCCGAGAGCGCCGAACTGGCCACCCTGATGGGCGAGGCGCACCGAGTCGCGTTGTCGCGCTAGCTGTTTCGAAGGCCGTGTGGGGCGCCGGATCTGGCGCCCCACACGGCCTTTGCCGTGTCTCGCGGCTGCCCGGCAAACGGGTTCACCGGGGCAGTCGTAGTCCGGCGACGATGAGCTCGACGACGCGCCGCGCGTCGTAGCGTCGGTCGCTTTCCGCGCCGATACACACATTGCCGATGCCGCGCAGCAACAGATAGGGGTCGATGTCGGTGCGGATCGCACCGGCCGCGGTGGCGGTCTCGCGCACCGGGGCGTCGACGCCGGAGGCGACGAAGGTCGCGGCGGCCGCGTCGAGGAGGGTTCTTTCGTTCCGCTCGGCATCGGCGCGCTTGCGCGGAGTCTTCGCCGTTCCGGTGTCCCTGCCTGCTACGTGGCGTTCCCTCCATCGGATCGCTTGAAAACCGGAACACTGTTCAACCTGATCGACACCGCCGACGCCTACAGCGACGGCCGATCCGAGGAAATGGTCGGTAAGGCCATCGCCGGTCGCCGCGACGACCTGGTCGTCGCGACCAAGGCCTACCTGCCGATGGGCGAGGACCCCAACCGTCGGGGAAGTTCACGCCGCTGGCTGGTGACCGCGCTGGAAGACAGCCTGCGCCGCCTCGACGTCGATCACGTGGACCTCTACCAGATCCACCGCTGGGATCCGAACACCAGTGACGAGGAGACGCTCTCGGCGCTCACCGACCTGCAGCGGGCCGGGAAGATCCGCTATTTCGGCTCCTCGACCTTCCCCGCCTACCGCATCGTGCAGGCGCAATGGTCGGCCCGCGAGCATCACCTGAGCCGCTACGTCACCGAGCAACCCTGTTATTCGATCCTGCAACGCGGCATCGAATCCCATGTGCTTCCGGTGACCGAGGAATACGGCCTCGGTGTGCTCGCCAATCGGGCCAAACTCGAGGCTGTCGAGCGGCTGGCGAAGGTCGCCGACCAGGCCGGGTTGACGATGATTCAACTGGCGCTCGGTTTCGTCACCGCCCACCGGGCGGTGACCAGCGCGATCATCGGCCCGCGAACCATGGAGCATCTGCGTTCGCAGCTCGCTGCCGCCGATACCGTCCTGTCGGCCGATGTCCTCGACGAGATCGACGAAATCGTTTTTCCAGGAGTCGATCTCGCGGCCGAGGAGAAGTACGACACGCCGCCGTCGATCCTCGACGCCACCCTGCGGCGTCGATGACTACCACGCTCGGCCTCGACCGCCATCCCCGCCGCCGCGCAATGGAGGTGCCGACAGACAACGGCGGGCAGTAGATTTCCGCTGTGACACAACGATCCTGGGTGCCTGAGGCGCAGAACCCGCAGGCCTACCTCGACGGCGACTCCATCATCCAACTCGACGATGACGCGGTGACCGCCATCGCTCGTGACCTGCGACGAAATGCCCCCGACGACGTCGACTTCGCCCGCGCGGCCTTCGACTGGGTCCGCGACGAAGTCGACCACTCCTACGACGTCCAGGATCCGCGGGTGACCCTGACCGCCGGGGAGGTGGCCCGCGAACGAGTCGGCCTCTGCTACGCGAAAGCCCACCTCCTCACCGCCATCCTGCGCAGCGCGGGCGTCCCCACCGGGCTGTGCTATCAAAAGCTCGCGGACGACGACGGCCACGTCCTCCACGGCCTGGTCGCCGTCTACCTCGAGGGTGGTTGGCACCGTCAGGACCCGCGGGGCAACAAGGAGGGCATCACCGCCGAGTTCTCCCTCACCGAGGAACGACTGGCCTGGCCCGTCGACCCCACGCTCGGCGAGATCGACTACCCGCAGGTGTTCGTCAGTCCCGCGGCATCCGTGGTGAAGACCCTGGGCGACGCGAAGCAGGAGTCGATCCTCACCGTCGCCCTGCCGACCTCCTTGGAAGACCAGCCCTTCCGCTGATCCCGGTGGCGGCTCGCACTGCGCGCATCAATGCGTTCAGTGCAAGAAGGCCGCCACCGAGCAGCCGCTTCGGCGATCGCGGTTCGGCGGTTCCGACCACCGACCTCGGCCTGCGCGGCGAAGGCGGCCACTGCCCGCGGCACGTCACTGTCGGGTCCGAATCGGCGCGGGCCCGCCGAGTGCCCGACTGTCGGCACCCGCCCTGCCTACCAAGACCACCTCGGCTCCGGTCAGTGCCGCGATCATGATCGCCTCGCCGACGTTCCCCAGCGGGGGACATGCCGTGGCCGCGCCGGAAGCCACGACCAGCAAGACGATGCCGATCAGGGGGAAACGCAACCGTTCGTTGCGCCACAACGACACCGTTGCGGCGAACAGCACGGCGGAGACCACGAGCGCGGGGATCGGTATCGCCGGATGTTGCGAGCCGTAGCGCAGGGTGTCGGCGAATGCCCGTGGCACGAGCCGCACATGCGCCAACTCACCGAACACACCCCACGCCACCAGTACTCCGGTGAGCACAAGCGCGGCACGTCGCCACAAGACCCCGGCATCCACGCGGTCGACGGCCCACCACACCAGCAGCGGCGTGAGCAGCGCGTGACCGATGAACCGGCCGACACTCAGCCCGTGCAGCACCGCTCCTTCACCGAGCAGCGCACCGAGTCCGAAAACGGCCGAATCATAAGCGATTCCGACACCGACCACGCCCAGCACGAGCACGCGCATCCGTCGCGCAGCACGCATCCACAGCAATCCGACACACAACAATTCGATACCCGCGACCACGAGCAAGGCGAAGGACACCACAGCACAGCTCTCCAGAAATCGCGCACGTCCGCGCCGGACGGCCGCTGCCACGCTATCCGACACCGAACGCAGGCAACCTGGCTATTGTTGGCGGCAGCGGCGGTGCTTGACCGCCTTCGCGTTCGATAGCCCAGTGACCTGCGATGACTGCCTGATTCGAGCCAGGAGGAATGCGTGGATATCACCGAATTGATCCTCGACGACCATCGCGAGCAACGGCGGTTGTTCGCGATTCTCGAGCAGATAGACCCGAAGGACGTCGACGTTCTCACGGCGATCTGGGAACGGCTCGCGGCCTTTCTCGAACTCCATGCCCAGGCAGAGGAGGAGATCTTCTACCCGGAACTGCTGCGGGTCGGAATTTCCGCACGCCGCACCCGCCGGGTGGAGGACGAAACGCTCGACGCGATCGGTGACCACAACGACATCCGCGATGCGGTGGGGGAGGTGGCGCGGCACAAGGTCGGATCGCCCGAGTGGTTCGCCGCCGTGGCGGCCGCGAACACCGCGAACGGCGATCATATGGCCGAGGAGGAACGCGAGGGACTCACCGATTTCCGCCGCCTCGCCGGCCTCGGCGAACGTCACCGGCTCGCCGTCGAATTCGCCGCGTACGAGGCGCGCCATTACGCGGGCGTGCGCCCCGTCGACAAGGATCCCGAAGGTTATGTGGAGGCGGTGGAGGAACAGTCGGCGACCTGGTCGAAGGGGTCGTTGGGTATCGGCCCGATGCGGTGAGTGAGGTCGTCGCTCAGCCGAGCGGGTCGATGACTTCCCGGAGAATGCTGGCGAAAGCCTCCGGCTGACCCGGGTAACCGGACTCGGGACCGGTGAAACCACCGTGATGGCTGGGGAAGACAACCGGCTGCACACCGAGTCGCTCGGCCAGCGCCGTCGAGGTGCGTTCGGTGACCGTGCCACGAGATTCCTCGCCGTAGCCGATGACGATGCGGGTCGGTGCCGCGGTGAGCGCGGCGATATCCGGCCGGTAGGCCAGGACCGGGCGGGAGCGCTCCGACAGCAACGGGTGGTCGCGGGCACCGTCGTCCTCGACCGGCAGGCCGAACATCGCGGGATCGGCTGCGGGTGCGGCGAAGTAGTCGTCGGTGAACTCGCCCTGCCAGGAGGTCATCGCGATGAAGGTCGCCATGCCCGCACCGAACCCTCCGGCCGCGTACGCGGCGCGGTACCCGTCGGCCGCGCGTTCGGCGGCCGCGGCATCGGGAAGAACGGTCAGCAGCGGCGGTTCGTGCGCGACCAGGGTGGTCACGTCCTCGGGGTGGGCGGTCACCAGTGCCAACGCGACGATGGCACCACCGCTGCTGGCGAAGAGCTCGACCGGGCCCGCGCCGAGGGCCTCGATGACAGCGTGTACGTCCTCGGCGTGCACGGCGGGGACATTGTCGACCTCACCGTCGGAACGGACGCTGCGCCCGAGCCCACGCGGGTCGTAGGTGACAACCGTGCGATCGGGGAAGTATGCGGCCAGCGCGGCGAACCCGCCGGCATCCATCGGAAGACCGGTCATCAGCAGCGGCGGCCGCCCATCAGCAGTGGGGAGCGGACCGTGCACGTCGTAGGTGAGCGTGGCGCCAGGGGTATCGAGCTTGTGTGTGGTCATGTCCGTATTGACGTGCCGTAAGACGAGAACTCATCGGCCCGACCGGAATCTTCGAAGCGGTCCTCGAAAGTTGTAGTGCCCCCGACGCCATCGGGGGACCGACGGATGGGCGAGACGGCGCCGGGGGTGTACTGGTTATCGGATGTCGGCCGACGTCACGGCCGGGGTGGCCGAGGCGGTTGATCGTCCTTGCGGCCGGTGACCGCATCCCGCACCTTGTCCAGCACCGCCGCCGCCAAGCCCGCGGTCTTCTGGACCACGGAGCCCGACGGTGTGTTGGGGTGTGGCCGTGTCGGCGCGGCCCGCTCGGCCTGCTCCATCTTCTTTCCCAGCGAATCCCTGACCTGCGCGGATTCGGCATTCTCGAACAGGGGCCACACCTGGCTCTGCTCGAACTCGATATGCTCGCGGATCGCGCTCATCACCTCGGTCAGTGCCTGCTCGAATGCGGGCTCGCCGGGTTCGGAATTCTCGATCTGCTGCAGCAGGTGCTTGGCCGCGTCCTCCTGCCCGATCGCACGGTCGGCGAGTTCGTCCCCGTCGGGCACGACCCGTCGGACTTCTGGCCAGAAGAATTGCTCTTCCACCGCTTCGTGCCGCGAGGAGGCGATGACCAGACTGGTGGCCAGACGGCCACGCGCTTCGAGTTCGACCGCGCTGTTGCCGCGGCCGCGCTCGAGCGATTCGATCATTCCGAGCACGCTTTCGTGATCCGCGCGCAGAAACGACAACACGTCCATGAGCAGCTCCTCGGATCAGGCCGGACTGTGCTGTTCATGGGTGAACGGTTTGCTCCCCGCGACGGCGGGGCTGCCGTCGGGATTGGCGGTGGCCCCGCGGTTCTCACGCTTGTCGGTGCCGAGCCAGTCGTGAACCGGATCCTGCACGTACTGCCACTCCACGCCCTCCGGCCACGGACCCCTGCCCTCGTTCCACGGTCCGCGCGCACTGGCGTCGCCGTTGGACATGTTGAACGCCAGGTTCTGGAACCGGTCGTCGCCGGGCTGGGCGCCGGGAGGGAAATTGACCGGCAGGTCGTTGAGCGCCGCGGTGAACTGCTGGAAGTGGGCTACCTCCCGGGTCATCAGGAACGAGAGGGTGTCCTGAACGCCGGGATCGTCGGTGAACTGCTTGAGATACTCGTACACGATCTTGGCGCGCGATTCGGCTGCCAGATTGCTCCGCAGGTCTACCGAGGGCTCGCCGTTGGAGTTGACGTAGGCGCCGCTCCACGGCACGCCGGCGGAGTTGCCGACATCGGGTCCGCCGCCGCGCAGCGCGAGGAACAGCGGATCGGTGGCGACCTGGTGAATGGCCTGCTCGCGACCGTCGCTCGACGCGATGACCGGCATCCAGTCGCAGTGCTCGTTGGCCTGTTTCAGGTCGTCGTTGAGACCGTCGAGCAGCATCGTGATCATGGAGCCGACGATCTCGAGGTGGCTGAACTCCTCGGTCGCGATGTCCATGAACAGGTCGTACATCTTCGGGTGCTTTCGCCGCAGCACGAAAGCCTGACTGAAGTACTGCATGGCGGCTTTGAGTTCACCGTTGGCGCCGCCGAACTGTTCCTGTAGGAGAGTCGCGAAGCGCGGGTCAGGGCGTTCGACCCGCACTCCGAACTGCAGATCCTTGTTGTGGACGAACATCGCACTCCTCACACGTGGGATGGGGTTCGGTCTCTGCCGCCTACCCCCGCCGCACTGTCGGAAACTCGCGTGCGCCCGACCGCGCCTCCGGATTGAGGGTGCACAGTTTTCACGCAGTAACGTCGCTTTTTCGTTTCGTCGCGTGCGACCAAACGTAACGGAAACCGAAAAGCTCGACTGAGGCGAATCTCGATCCCTGACCGCCGATAATGTTCACTTATCGGCGGTCAGCACCGCAGGCGGGAAGACCGAGTATTCCAGGGGCGACACAGAATTCGTTTCGTGCATTACGTAACTGGACAACGAAACAAACGCTACGATTCAGTCGTGTCGAGCGTCTGCAACTACCCAGGATGTGCCCGCCCCATCACCCGCAACGGTGGTCCCGGCCGACCGTCGGAATACTGCGACCACCCCGACCACACCCGATGGCGTGCGTGGCGGGAAAGGCAACGACAGCAACAAGAGTCGGCGGGTGGGGGAGAAACCGTCACTGTGACGGCTGCGCAAGGTCCAGTGACTGTCGCGCGGCTGCGAGCCGACGAGCTGCTCGGGCAATTCCGCGGATTGGCCGAGCAACTGGGAACCACGCTGAACGCCGCGGTCGCGGAACTGGCGACCATCGGTGACCCGTCGGTCGCCGAGGCGCAGGTGCAGGCAGTGCAGGCGGATGCCGCGCAACGGATCGCCGAGGCGGACGTGAAAGTGGTTGCCGCCGAACAGGCGCGGCGCGAGGCGGAGGAAGCGCGAGCGTACGCGGAATCGGCCGCCGAGGACGCGGCGAGTGTCGCCGAGCAAGCCGAGCAGCTGATCGCCGCCGCGCAGACCGCTCGTGACGAAGCGCTGGCCGAGCTGGAGCGTCTCACCAAGCAGGCCGCCGATGACATCTTCGCCGCCCGCAGCGCCGCCGAAGCACAGGTGCGTCAGGCCGAACGCGACGCCGCCGAAACAATCGAACGCATCCGCGAAGAAGCCGCCGGGGAGGTGGCGCGCGCCGAGCAACGCGCCGACACGGAGATCACCCAGGTACGCCGCGACGCCGAAGCCCGGATCAACGCCGCCCATGCCGAACGCGACCTCGCCGTGCAGCGCGCCGCCGATGCCGACCGGGCGACCCAGCGGGCCGAACTCGCCGCCGCCGAACGGGTCGAAGCCGCCAACGAGGCCCGCGAGGAGTGGCGTCGGGCCCGCGCGGAATGGGAGACGACCCGCACCGAACTCGATCGCACCCGAAGCGAATTGGCGGAGTTGCGACGCACCACCGCCGCCGAAGCAGAGGCCCGCCGCGTCGAATCGGAAGCGGCACTCGAGCGGGTCAGAGCCGAAACCGCCGAACGCCTCGCCGCCCTCGACGACGCCCGCGCACAGACCCTGGCCCGCGCCGAACGCGCTGAACGTCAACTCGACGAACTGCTCGCCGCCACCCGGTCCACGGATACGGCCGGGGTATCGGCAGCGGCGATCAGCACACTCGACTAGCGTCAGCGCACATGACCGAGCAGCCCGAACCCTTGGAGACGACCCGCGAGTTCGCGGCCGTCGACCTCGCCGACATGTTGAACGACGACGACACCTACACCGGACCGTCGTCCCGCACCAGAATCATCGCGATCGTGGTGGTCGCGGCCCTACTGCTCGGCGCCGCGGCCACCACCCTCGCCCTACTTCTGGCCTGACCCCGCCGACACTTCGGCCCGCGCTACGCGGGCCGGTCCAGCGGCGTGTCCGGATCCCCCGAGTGCCGCAGCGCGATGATCTGCTGCGGTGCCCAATAGATGCGCCCGAACTCGAACTCCTGATACCGGCCGTCGTCGTGGGCGACCTCGTCGGACGCCGGCCAGCCGAGCTCGCCGTTCTCGAAACCCGATGCCCGCCAACGTTCACCGATCGCGCCGTGCACCCGGTAGGCGGGCTGTCCGGCGCGCCGGTAGATCGCGCCACCCTGAAATGCCTGCGCCACAGCGGGTCCGGTGCCGCGCGGGTCGGGCAGCTGCGCGTGTTCGGCGATCGGGTAGCCGAGCGGCCCAGCTTCCCAGCCCGATTCGGCGTACTTGGCCATGATCGCCGTCGGGATGGCATGGGCGCCGGTGGACGGGTGCCAGTACACGTAGCCGTGTTCGAACTCGGCGAAGCGGCCGAGCCCGTCCGGTGTGGCGATCTCGCCGTCGGTGCGCCGGGCACCCAGCCAGGGCGAGGCGGCCGCTCGATCGTCGATGGCGTTGGGGCGCGCACCCGCGAAACCCGCCACGTGCGAGGCGAAGACGTCCCAGGGAAAGTTGGGCCCCACATCGGTGTGCGAGCCGACACCGAGTGCCCTTGTCACGTAGTTGTGGTCGCTGATCCCCTCGGCCACGTGGTACGGGGGTGCGATCACCTGGGTGGAGTACCCGTGCCGGTGGGCGCTGCGAACGGCAAGGTAGGCCGCGATCCGCAGGTCGCCGTCGATGGCCAGCCACTGCTCGCGTGACCAGGCGACGCGGCTCCCCGCGAAACACAGGTTCACCGTGAACGGATTGGCCGACAACACCGACCACGCGGCCAGCTCCTCGGGCACCACCCGCGCCACCACGCCGTCGCGCAGCGTGTAGTGGTAAGACACCCCGTTGGACGGGTTGTTGAGGTAGGCGGCAAGGGATTCGGCGGTGCCGTTGCCTTCCTGGGTGTGCAGCAGGAAGTTGGTGATGCGGGCGCCGTCGCGCGGTGAGTGCGACGGGCCGAGGCGGTCGAGCTCGGTGAACTGCGGAATCGTCACGGAACGGTCCTTACTCCACTGGCCGAAATCGGGGGCGAGAATGTCGTTCACGTCGACCCGGGTGCCGTCGATGAGCGGCCCGGGATTGCTGGGGGTGTCGATCACCCGCTGGTACAGCACCGCGCGTGGTTCGCGTTCGGTTCCCGACCACGCCCGCGTCTGCCAGGCCCAGCTGAATTCACCGCGGGTGCCGACCACCCCGTCCTCGATTGCCCACGCGCACACCCGCGAGTGCCCGTAGATCCCGGTCCACGCCACGCCGAGCACCGCGTTGACCCCGCGGAAGAATTCGACGGCGGTGTTGTTCCACTGCGCCAGCGAGATGTCCTCGTCGACGGCGAAGAAGATCGGCGCCTCGCGTGGTGCGCCGAGACTCAGATGGGTGGCAAGGGCCTGTTCGGCCATGCGCCTGCCACCGTCGAACCCGGTGGTCCAGTCCGAGGGGGTCGGGTCACCCGGTTTGCCGTACTGCCAGATCGACACGATGTCGAGTCCCGCCGCCGCGAGAGCCCGGGCGTAGTCGGCGGTGATCGGTTTGGCCCCGAAATTCGCACCGGGTCTGCTCGGCGACACGTAGGCGAGCACAGCCGAATGACCTGCTTCGGCGATCGCCGCCGGGTTGATGAGCCGCGCCGCGAAATCGACAGCGGTAGACATGATGACCCCCTGCATGACTGCGTATCCGATGGAATTCCGGGAAATGGTGGAACTACCGAGATGATTCACGCTTGTACCGACAACCGGCACGGGGTGACCGAGGAACTCACCCTGGAATGATTCTAATCGAAACACTCACTGCGGCATCCTCATTCACCGATGCCGAGGGAGTACCCAGATCCGGGTCCGATCAGACGCGCGTAGTTTCACTCATCCGCGCCGCGCTACCGGACGGCTAACCTTTCGCCATGGTGCCAGAGCTGTACTGGGGGATCCCGACGCACGGGTTCTTCGTCGCGCTCGGCGTCGCTGTCGCGGCCGCGGTTTTCGTCGCCGAATGCCGACGCCGTGACGCGCTGCGCGAGGAGTCGCTGGTCGCGGTGACCGGTGCGCTCGTCGGTGGGGCGATCGGCATGCGGTTGTCGAGCCTGGCCGAAACCCTCGATCCACTCGAGAGCTGGCTCTTCGGTGCGCGCAGTGTGCTCGGTGGCCTGCTCGGCGCCTATGTGGGTGTGCTCGTCGCCAAAAGGATCATCGGTTACCGCGAACGCACCGGAGACCTGTTCGCCCCCGCTGTCGCGCTCGGGATGGCTGTCGGGCGCGTGGGCTGCCTGCTCACCGAGGCACCCGGGCGCCCGACCCGATTGCCGTGGGGCATCCACGCTCCGGGCACCGTGCCCCAATGTCCCGGCTGTGCGGCCGGCGTGGCGATGCATCCGAGCTTCGTCTACGAAATCCTGTTCCAGCTCACGGCGTTCGTGACGCTGTGGTGGCTACGTGACCGCATCACCACGCCAGGTGAGCTGTTCACGCTCTATGTCGGCGCGTATGCCGTCTTCCGGTTCCTCGTCGAGTTCACCCGCGCCAACGACACGGTGTGGCTGGATCTGACTCGCCCGCAATGGTTTCTGCTCCCTGGTCTCGTCCTGGTCGCGGTGCGTCTGAGCATCGGCTGGCGGCGCGGGTACTACGAGGGCGTTCTCCGACGAAAGGTCGCGGTATGAACTATCCGCCCGCACCACCACCGCCACCGCCCGGGGCGAATCCGCCGGGGCAGGGTGGCCAGGTCGCTGCGATGGCGGCCGCCGGTGCGCTGTCGTTCATCGGTGTCAACGCCATGGCGGGCTTCGTCGTGCTGATGCTGGCCGCCTCGACCGCCGACGCCACCGCCGCACGTGTGCTGTTCGGGCTCGCCGCCCTGGTGAGTGCCGGGGCGGCGTTCGGCGGCGGGTGGGCCCTGATCCGGTTGCGTAAGCCCGTGTGGAAGGGCTTCGGGCTCGGCCTGATGATCGGCTGGGCGTTGACGACAGTGTGTACCGCCGGGTTCTGCACCGCGGTCAATCCCTACCTGTACACCGACACGTTCGGAATGGCGCGGTGACCGGGATGCCGCTGCGCGGCGACCGCATCCTGCGCTACGTCACCGCGTTCTGCCCGCACTGCCACGACGACCGTCCGCTACCGGGGGTCGCACGGTTGTCGGGGTGGTTGGCCGAGCGTGACGGCCAGGTGTGGCTCGAACGCGGCTGTCCTCGTCACGGCATGGTGCGCACCCTCTACGACGAGGATCCCGAGATCCTGGCCTATCTCGAGGAGTGGACCGCGCCGACCAAGGCCCACCGCCCTGATGTGCCGGGCAATTTCGACCCGGTGCCCGCGGCGTATCTGCGCGGTCTGCCCGAGATGCAGACCCAGCACACCTGCATCCTGCTCGAGGACATCATCGACAGCTGCAACCTGCGCTGCCCGACCTGTTTCGCCGATTCGTCGCCGGAACTGCGCGGAGTCGTCGCGGTCGAGGACGTGCTCGCCAACGTGGACCAGCGGTTGGCCAGGGAGGACGGGCGCCTGGACGTTCTGATGCTCAGCGGCGGCGAACCCACCCTGCATCCCGAGCTGCCCCGGTTGTTCGCCGAGCTGACCGCCCGGCCGATCACCCGGATCCTGCTCAATACCAACGGCGTTCGCCTGGCCGTGGACGACGAGCTGCTCGCCCTGGTCGGTGCGCATCGCGACCGGGTCGAGGTGTACCTGCAGTACGACGGCGAGTCGGCTCAGGCCTCACGCCATCATCGCGGTGGCGATCTCCGGATGCGTAAACAGCAAGCACTGCAACGTCTTTCGGAAGCGGGTGTGTTCACCACCCTGGTGATGACCGTGGCGCTCGACGTGAACGACGACGAGATCGGGGCGGTGCTGCGCACGGCGATGGACACCCCGTTCGTCGGTGGCGTGTCGATTCAGCCCCAGTTCGGTTCCGGTCGTTCCGGCGTCATCGACCCGATGCGCCGCCTCACCCATACCGGCGTGCTGCGCAGGCTCGGTCCACAAACCGGTGGTCAGGTCACCTGGCGCGACCTCACCGCACTGCCGTGCTCGCACCCGCACTGCTGCTCGGTCGGCTACCTGCTGCGCGACGACGCCGGGCAGTGGCGCTCACTGGTGTCACTGATCGGCCACGACCGGTTGAGAGCGCAACTGGGACTGGTGTCGAACCGCATCGCCGATACGGATCTGCCCGCCGAGCTGCGGGTAGCGGTGCGCGAGTCGCTGCTAGGGCTGTTGTCGGAGCAGTCCTCGCTGTCGCATCCGGAGATCGGAAAGGTATGGGAGAACATCTGTCAGCACTGTGACCTGGGGATGTCGACGTTGTTGACGCTGGCCTCCTCGGCGTTGCCGGGCAGGCGCGCGCGGCTGCGGAAGCTGTTGGGGGAGCGGATAATAAGGGTGACGGTGAAACCGTTCATGGACATCTCGACGATGATCGAGGAACGGCTCACCCAGTGCTGCGTGCACGTCGGCACCCGTTCCGACGCCGACCAGTGCGCCCCGTTCTGCGCGGTGCAGGCCTGGCCGGCACTGTCCCGCCAGCGGTTGCCGGTGGCGGCCCCGGCCGGGCGGAACCTGCTGCCGATGGAGCTGCGGTGAGCTCACAGCGTGGCGTCTACTACGAGGAAGCGGTACGCGCGCGTCCACCGCACGACCCGCTGACCCTGTGTGTGGTGGCGACCGCCGCACTACTCACCTGGTTGTTCGGTCCGTGGGCGGTCGCCGCGTTCGGGGCGCTGGCGTTCGCCGGTTACTGGCGGGCGTGGCGGGCCGGACTGCGGCGCAGCCGGTGCTGGTTGCGCGATACCCGCCTGGTGCTGCTGTATGTGGGTGCGATCGCGGTGGCCGGAGCGGTGGCCGTGGTCACGTGATCGGCGTGTCGCGAAAGCTGATGCGGCACAACGGTGGCGGTGTGCGCGCACGCCCTGTTCACTGGTAGCCATGGCCTCCACTCGATCCAGCAGGCAGCGGAACTCGGGGACGCCCGCGCCCGCCACGTCGCCTGCGGAACTGATCGTCGTCACCGCTCCGACCGGGCCCGATCTGACACCGGCCGCCCTGCGTGAGACCAGTGCGGTGCGCGGTCGGGTCGACAGTCTGCTGCCCGGCGACGCGCACCTGGTGCCGATCTTCGGACCGGGCAACAGGCTCGCGGGCAAACTCGCCGACACACCGCAGGCCGCGCAGGCCGGTTCCTACCTCGGCTATCACCGGGTCGTCGGTGCGGTCGGCGACTCGACCGAGGTGGCCGACCGATTGCGCGCCGAAGACACCGTCACCGCTGCGTACGTCAAACCCGCCGCCGAACCGCCGCTCGCCCCCGGCGCGACCGTCGCCCGCGCCGCGGAGGCACCGTCGGTGACTCCGGACTTCCGCAGCAGGCAGCCGTACCTCGATGCGGCGCCGAACGGGATCGACGCGACCTGGGCGCATACCCGCCCCGGTGGTCTCGGCACCGGTGTGCGGGTCATCGACATCGAGGGCGCGTGGCGATTCACCCACGAGGATCTGCGCCACAACCAGGGTGGGATCATCGGCGGAACGGCGTCGACGGACCGGGGCTGGCGCGACCACGGCACGGCCGTGGCCGGGGAGATCAGCGGCGATCTGAATCCGTTCGGCATCACCGGTATCGCACCCGAGGCGCACATCCGGGCGATCTCGATCTTCGGGATCGGTTCGGCGACGGCCATCCGTTCCGCCGCCGACGCCCTCGACCCCGGTGACGTGCTGCTCATCGAACTGCACCGGCCCGGACCCCGATTCGACTACCGGGCAACCCCCGATCAGCGCGGCTACATCGCCGTCGAGTGGTGGCCCGACGATTTCGCCGCCGTTCGCTACGCGGTCGGGCGCGGCGTGATCGTCGTGGAAGCGGCGGGCAACGGTGCGGAAGACCTGGACGCACCGATATACGACACCCGGCCGGTCGACTTCCCCGCCGATTGGCGAAACCCGTTCCGTACAAACGATTCCGGCGCGATCATCGTCGGTGCCGGCGCACCACCGCCGGGACTCCACGGCCGTGACCACGGCCCGGCGCGCTCCCGCCTGGACTTTTCCAACTACGGCGCCCGCCTCGACGTGCAGGGCTGGGGGCGCGAGGTCACCACCACCGGTTACGGGGACCTGCAGGGCGGTGACGACGAAGACCTCTGGTACACCGACGAATTCAGCGGCACCTCGAGCGCGTCACCGATCGTCGTCGGCGCGATCGCCGCCTATCAGGGCATCCGGTCCACCGGTCCCGGCCGCGCCACCCCCGAATCGGTTCGGACCTTGCTGCGCACGACCGGCTCACCCCAGGCCGCAGCCCCCGGCCGCCCGGTCACCCAGCGCATCGGTTCGCTGCCGGACCTGCGCGCGATGACGGCTCGGATGTAGCCTGCGATATGGCGATCGTTCACCAGACCACCCTGACCCCGAGCAAGCTCGAGCTGCTGGAAGCATGGTTGCCGACACGGCGGTGGTATCGCGGCACCACCCCGCGCCTGAGCAAGGCGGGCGGTTTCCGGCTCGACGATCCCGACGGCGTGGTCGGCATCGAATTCCTGCTCCTGATCGACGACTCGGCCACCGGCCCCCAGCTCTACCATGTCCCGCTGACATACCGAGGTGCGCCACTGCACGGCGCCGACGAAGCCTTGGTCGGCACCATGGAACACGGTGTCCTCGGCCGACGATGGGCCTACGACGCCACCCGCGATCCGGTGGCGGTGAACGCCGTCGTCGACCTCCTCGCCGGCCGGGCGACCGCTCAGGCCCAGAACTACAGCGACACCGTCGACTCCGCGGTGCAGGTGCGTCGAGTCGACGTGCCGGACAACTCGGTACAGCCGATCGACACCGACACCCACACCGACCTCCCGGTGTCATCGGAGCTGATGTTACGCATCCACCGCCTCCCGGTGGACCCACTGCCCGATGCGGTGGGCGCGGTCACCGCACCGTATGTGCTCGCGGGAGTGCGTCGCTCGGTGGTGGAGGTAGTCAGCGTGCGGACGCGCGCGACGGCGCCGGACGAAAATCAGGTGTGATCGGCGGCCCGGCGTGGGAGGGTGCGGTGCATGACTTCGGTGCAGACGATTCGGGTACGGGAAGCTACTCGCGCGGACGCGGAAGCGATCGTGCTGTTGCAGGAGACCGGGTTCGGGATGCGGTACGAGGAGGCCGAGCTCGAGCACAAGCTGCGGATTTTTCCGGTGGAAAGGTCGTTGGTGGCGGTCGACGGGGATCGGATCGTCGGGCACACCGTCGACATCACCATGAACGTCACGGTGCCGGGGGAGCGCAGCGTGCGGGCTTGCGGCGTGTCGGGCGTGGCGGTGGCGCCGACGCACCGGCGACGCGGCATCCTGCGCGCCCTGTATTCGGCGCAACACGAACGCACCGAGGCGGACGGACTGCCGCTGACGATTTTCACAGCAAGTGAAGGCTCGATCTACGGCCGGTTCGGATACGAGACGGCGATCTTCGACAACACGGTGGTCGTGGATCGGCGCAAGGCGGAATTCCGCGCCGGCACACCGGATCCCGGCGGCGTCGTGCTCAGCACCCTCGCCGAGGCGGCCGATCACATCCGTGCCGTCTACGACCGATGGCAAGCCCGCACGCCCGGTGCCCAGCGGCGTCCCGACGCGAAATGGGACCTGTCTTCACCGATCCGCAACGCCATCGCGGGAACGCCACCTCCCTGTTCGTGCTGCTCCACGCCGACGGTTACGCCCTGTATCGCCGCCGCGACGACGACGGCAGATCGACCGCCGTCGTCGCCGAATGGCGCGCCGTCACTACGGAAGCCCACATCGCCCTGTGGCGGGTCCTGCTCGGCATGGATCTCGTCGACACCGTCGAAGCCGGCGTCGCCGACGACGACCCGCTGCCCTACCTCCTGACGAACCCGCGCGCCGTCCAGTTGACCCACCGTGGCGATTCCCTGTGGGCCCGCCTCATGGACATCCCCGCGGCCCTCACCGCCCGCACCTACCGCCACGACCTCGACACGGTCATCGCGGTCCACGACCCTTTCCGCGATGCGGGCGGCACCTTCGCACTCCACATCCGCGACGGCCACGCCGAATGCACCCCGACCACCCGCCGCCCCGCCCTGACGTGTGACATCAACGTTCTCGCGGGCCTCTACTTCGGCGCCCACCGAGCCACCGCCTACGCCACCGCCCACCGCCTCCACTCCGAAAACCCCGCCACTCTCGCCGCTTTCACCGAAGCCTTCACGACACCGCGCGCGCCCGAACTGGGCTGGTTCTTCTGAGCCTTTACGCCTCGAATCGACTTCGATCCGCGCCCGGCCTTTTCCTGGCGGCGAGCAGTACGGCGGCGAGCAGGAGTGCCAGCAGGATCAGCGACAGGAGTACCTGGGGGTGCAGGCCGAGGGCCGACGGGTTGTCGAATTCAGGGTCCTGGATGGCGGTGCCGGGAAAGAGCAGCGCGCCGAGGAGCGCGAGCCATGGAACGGCGAGGATCGCGCAGGCCGAGCCGAACGTAGGGAAGCGGTCGCCACCCCGTCGCACGAGCAGGATCAGTGCGATGACGCCGAGCAGGATCGACATGACGATGTATTGGGCGTCGTGGAACTTCGCGTGTGGCGGCCAGGCGTCGTTGCGTAGGTGTTGCGCCGCGCCGGCCGGGATCAGGAAGTCGGCGAGTAGCGCCCCGAATACGGTGGCGAGCGCGACGATCCCGGCGAGCAGGCGGGAGACGTTTCCGAGGATTTTCATGAGTGTCCTTGCAGGCGTTGGCTTTCGGTCTGGTGAGAGCGCACGAATTCGTCGACGACACGACGCACGTAATCGAGATCGAACGTTCGATGGGCCACGAGCCGACGGAAGAACAACGGGCCGTGCAATTGATCGACGGCGAGATCGATGTCCAGTCCCGCCGGTAGTTCGGCGCGAGCGATGGCATCGGCCAGGATCGTGCGCAGCGCTCCGGTTCCGGACCGGTGCAGGCTCACCTTGACCTCCGCGAAACGCGGATCGACTCCGGCTCTTTCGATGATGATGCGCATGGCCTGTTCCATCACCGGTTCGTGGAGCATCGCGTGCGTCACCGACAACGCGGCGAGCAGGTCGGCGCGTAGGTCGCCGGTCGGTTCGGGCCGCACCGCCGCGATGTGCCCGGCGACCGCATCGCGGACGAGATCGGCCGGTTCGGGCCAGTGCCGGTACAGCGTGGCACGGCTGACCCCGCTGCGGGTCGCGACCGCGCCGTGAGTGAGCCCTGCCAGGCCCTGTTCGACCAGCAGTTCGCGCGCCGAGGCGAGAGCGGAACTACGGCTGCGCTCGACGCGCGGATCGGGTGGTCTCATTCGACTCCGCATTTCGATACAAAGTGTTTCACAACTATGAGACATAATGTATCAGAAACTTCTTGACGCGTCGATATCGAAATATCGGAGTGAACGCTCTCTATTCATCTCGTTGCAACCTGGCTGCTGGCTCACGTAAGCCTACTGCCTCGAGGATTGTTACAGAGCGATCGCTCTGTTACTCTCGCTTCATGCCCCGCCCCCGGATACACGATCTCGATCACTTGCTGGATGCCGCCGAAACAATGGCCGTCGACTCCGGCCCCGCCGCTGTCACTGTGCGGGCGCTGTCGGAGGCGACCGGTGTGTCGAACGGGGCGATCTATCACGCGTTCGGGTCACGCGCCGGACTGTTGGGGCGCACCTGGCTGCGCGCCGCCCAACGCTTCCTCGAACTGCAACGTCGAGCTGTCGACCGGGCGCTGGCGACCAGCTCCGCGCCGGAACACGCGATCGAAGCAGTGGTGGCAGCCGCCGATACACCGGCTGAATTCCTGCTGGCGCACCCGGTATCAGGGCGTTTCCTGTTGACCGTGTCCCGGCGGGAACTGCTCGGATCGAGCGAGATCCCCGGCGACATCGCCGGAGAACTACAACGGCTCGACGACCTGCTCACCGGACTGCTCGTCGACTTGGCGCGCAGCGTCTACGGGCGGGGCGATCGGGAAGCGGTGACCGTCGTCCGGGATTGCGTGGTCGAACTGCCGACCGCCCTGCTGCTGCGTGGCCGACGGGCGCCCGAAATCGCAGTGCGCCAACGGCTTGCCGCCGCCGTCCGCGCCGTTCTCGCCTTACCCCTTAATGACCCCACCCCCAAGAAATGAGAGGTAACACCATGACCGCGACGGTGCACTACGAGGACAAGATCGCCGTGCTCACCCTGGGCGACAACGAAAACCGGTTCTCCCCGGACTGGATCGACAGCGTGAACACCCAGCTCGACGCCATCGAGCGGGAAGCGCAGGGCCTGATCACCGTCGGCAGCGGCAAGTTCTATTCCAATGGGCTCGACCTGGAATGGTTGACGGCCAACGGCGACCGAGGCGAATGGTACGTCGGCCGGGTTCAGGAACTGTTCGCCCGCATCCTCACCTTCCCGCTGCCGACCGTCGCCGCCGTCAACGGGCACGCCTTCGGTGCGGGCGCCATGCTGGCCATCGCCCACGACTTCCGGATCATGCGTGCGGACCGGGGCTACTACTGCTTCCCCGAGGTCGACATCAACATCCCTTTCACCTCCGGCATGGCCGCTCTCATCCAGGCCAAACTCGGCCCGCAGGCCGCAGTCACCGCCATGACCACCGGTCACCGCTTCGCCGGTCCGGATGCTCTCGCCGCCGGCCTGGTCGATGCCACGGCCACCGAAGCCGAGCTCGTCACCGAAGCCGCCACCAAGCTCACCCCGATCCTCGGCAAGAACCCCGCCACTCTCGCCGCCATCAAGACCACCATGTACGCCGCCGTCACCGCGACCCTCCGCTGAGACGAGACCCGAGGATGCCTGACCGAGGCCTTACCCCGATACCCGAATGCGGCGACACCCCACCGAACTCATCCTCCCGGTCGACGTCCTCGATGCCGACGCCAACGCCTTCGTCACCGCGAGAATCACCATGCACGTCTCTAAGTAGCGATGGACACCGATCCGAGGTGACGGGCCACGGATTCGAGGACCAGTAAACGCGGTTTCGCCTCCGGCGCGATCAATTCCAGGCTCCGACTCGCGGCGAGCACCGCGATGCCGTGCACGCTGGTCCACAACCCCAGCGCCCGGGAAGTGTCACCGGGACAACACCTGTCGACCAGGGCGGCCCACTCCCGATAGATCGGCACGGTCTGCTGCCGGAGGTTCTGCCCGGAACCCTCGAGCAGATCGTGCCGGAACATCAGGGTGAACATCTCGGGCCGTTCGACGGCGAAACTCACATACTCCGTCGACATCCGTTCGATTCGCACTCGCGGCGTGTCGTGCACGCAGGAGGAGAAGCAGGCCAGAAGGTCGGCGAATCCGCGTGCCGCTACGGCACTGAGCAGGGCGGCGTGTGTCGGAAAGTATCGGCGGGGCGCACCGTGCGACACGCCCGCTTGCCGCGCGATCGCCCGCAATCCGAGGTTTGCCGTGGGGATGTTCATGTGGTTCTGGTTGCTGAAGTACGTACTGTTCGGACCGGTGCTCCGAGTGCTGGGAAGGCCGAAAGTCGAAGGGCTGCACCATGTGCCGCCGAAGGGGCCGGTGATCGTCGCCCGCGAATCACCTGGCGGCGGTCGATTCGCTGTACTTGGCACTGGTTCTACCGCGACGCATCACCTTCATTGCCAAACAGGAGTACTTCACGGGCACCGGTATGCGTGGACGGATCGAACGGTGGCTGATGACTGCGACGGGGCAGGTGGCGGTCGACCGGTCCGGTGGATCAGCGTCGAGCGCCGCACTCGATGCGGCCGTGGGGATTCTCGCGGACGGGGGCGTGTGGGGGATACATCCTGAGGGGACACGGTCGCCCGACGGTCGGGTCTATCGCGGACGCACCGGCGTGATCCGGGTCGCGTTGCGAACCGGAGCGCCGGTGGTGCCGGTGTCGCTGTCGGGGACGGACTTCGTGAATCCCCGCGGACGGCGGATGTTGCGGCCGGGCCGGGTTCGCATCGTGTTCGGTGCGCCGCGTTACTTTTCGCCGTTGGATCGTGCCCAGGTCAGGACCGCGACCGACGATTTGATGGTCGAGGTCGCCGCACGTTCGCATCGTCCCTATGTGGACCAGTACGCACAACGACCGTAGGCGGCGCCACGCCACGGTGGTTGAGCCGCACCGGGGCTCGACGGGCATAGGGTGGGCGGCATGTCCTTGACCGACGGGGAGGGGCAGCACAGCGGGGGGACCCGGCAGGCGATGGTGATCGCGAGCGGGGCGTCGTTCGTGCTCGGGGTGGTGATGTTGCTGTGGCCTGGGCGCGACGAATCGACCCTGGCCCTGATCTTCGGGATCGCCCTGGTGATCAGCGCGCTCTTGCAGGGATTTCTGGCGCTGTGGGCGCGGATCGGGTTCCTGCTTCGGGTGCTGGTACTGGTGAGTGCCGCGCTCACGTCGGTGCTGGCCGTGCTGGCGTTCAGTGGTGGGAACATCGAACTGCTCGCACTGTGGATCGGGCTCGGGTGGACGGTGCGGGGGATCGTGCTCGCACTCGTCGCGGCGTGGGACGACGATCGCGCCGACAGCTGGACAGCCGAGCTCTGCGGGCTCGGCACCCTCGCGATCGGCATCACGATCATCGCCATGACCTTCAAGACCGTCACCGGCCTGGCGACGATGACCGGCGGCGGACTGATCGTGATCGGCGTGCTCGACCTGCTCGCCGCCGGTATCGTGCGGGCCACACACACCGCCACCGCGCCCGCCCCGACGGTGAACACACAGGCCGTCGCCGACCGCTGACCCCAATCCCACACCCGCAGTGCACTTTTCGCGGCGGTGGACGAACATCCGGACAACATGACGTTGCCGGAAACGGAGCGGGTGCTGAACTCTGCGTGCCGGGCCGTTCACAGCTGGGGCAACTGTGCTGCGCGCCGGTAGCGTGGCCCGCGGCGTGCGCAGGTCGCCGCGCGCCGCGTCCGCAGCCCCGAAGTATGACCAGGAGAATTGTGGTGTCGCGCGTAATCCCCGGCGTAGCTGCCGATGCCGTCGAACGTGAGAAGCAGGCCATGCGGCGCATGACCGAAAGCCTGGTCGAAGATCTGTCGGACAATGTTCCCGTCGAGCAGGTGACCTCGGCCGTCGGCGCCGCGCACACCCGCTTCGAGGGCAAGCCGATCCGTGAGTTCGTGCCGATCCTGGTGGAACGAATCGTGCGCAACGAACTCGCCGACTCCGACCCGACCGTGCGCGTACCCGCGCCGACCGCGCGCACTGCCGCCACCGAGCAGCCGACCGAACCGGTCGCCGTCGAGAAGGACCCGCCCGCCGCGCCGTCGGTGAGCAGGCGGAAGCTCATTTCGCTGTCGGTCGGTGCGGTCGGGGCGGTGGCGATCGTGGCCACCGGGATGACACTGTGGCCGAGCAGCGCCGAAAGCCCCGCCGCCGCACCGGTCGGCGCGGTCACCGTGGTGCGCGGTGTCGTCGGGTCGGAGAAGATGTCGTTCTTCGCCGACGAGCGGGTCGTGCAGGTACTCACCGACAACGGGATCCGGGTGGAGGTGCAGCCCGCGGGATCGCGCCAGATCGCCACCGAGGTGAACCTCGACAGCTTCGATTTCGCGTTTCCGTCGAGCAAGCCCGCCGCCGAACGCATTCAGCGATTGCGCAACGTGACCGCCGGGTACACGCCGTTCTCCTCGCCGATCGCGATCGCCACCTACCGGCCGATCGCCGACCTGCTCACCGCGGCAGGCGTGATCAAGCCCGGCCCCGTCGCGACCTTCGACATGCAGCGCTACCTCGAGCTCACCGCCCAGGGCGTGCAGTGGGACGACCTGCCCGGCAACACGACCTATCCGGTGGCCAAGAACATCTTGGTCTCCACCACCGACCCGCGTACCTCGAACTCTGCCGCGATGTACATGGCCATCGCCGGCTATGTGGCCAACGATCACACCATCGTGCGCGGCGGCACCGCCGAACAGCATGTGCTGCCGACGCTGTCGAAACTGTTCCTCGCCCAGGGCTACACCGACAACAGCAGCGAAGGGCCCTTCACCCAGTACCTGACCAACGGGATGGGCCCGACACCGATGGTGTGCATCTACGAGGCCCAGTTCGTCGAGGCGGCGGGGCAGGGACGCATCACCGACGACATGGTTCTCACCTATCCGACACCGACCGTGCTCTCGAGCCACACGCTGGTCCCGTTCACCGATACCGGCGACCGTATCGGCAAACTGCTCATCGAGAACGCCGAACTGCGCCGTCTCGCCGCCGAACACGGTTTCCGCACGGGTGACAACGCGCAGTTCACCGCCGTGGCCGCCGAACGCAAGGTGCCGGTTCCCGCCGACCTGATCGACGTGGTCGACGTGCCCGCGTACGAGACGCTGGAAAACCTACTCGACGGGGTCGCCAAGTCCTACAACTGAGTTCGGTGCGCTGACCTGCGAATATCCCGGGGCGAAAAACTTTTCGCGGACAGCGATGAGTTCTGGCGGTGGGCACCGTCTATATGGGTGCTACCTGTAGGCCGAGATCCGGGAGAGGCTCATGACCGCCAGTTCCGCCGTCACCACCGGCACCCTCGTGGTGCCTGATGCCCGTTTGTACTACGAGGTCAGGGGATCGGGACCACTGATGGTGCTCGTCGGCGCACCGATGAACGCCGCCGCGTTCGCCCCGCTGGCCGAGCAGCTCGCCACCACCAACACGGTCCTCACCACCGACCCGCGCGGCCACAACGCCAGCGCCCTGAACGACCCGGATCAGGACTCCACCGTCGCGGCCCGCGCCGACGACCTGGCCCGGCTCGTCACCCATCTCGACGCGGGCCCGGCGGTGGTGTTCGGTTCCAGCGGCGGCGCCGTGTCCGCGCTCGCCCTGGCCCAGAACCACCCCGACCTGGTCACCACGGTCGTCGCCCACGAGCCCCCGCTGCGCGAACTGCTCCCCGACGCCGACGCTCAGCGGGCCCGCACCGACGACATCATCGCCACCTACACCGACGGCGATGTACTCGGCGCGTGGCGGAAGTTCTTCGCCCAAGCCGACATTCCGATTCCCGACCCGGTCCTCGAGCAGATGTTCGGCGCCGATCGCGACCCACGCCAAGTGGCGAGCGAACGCTACTGGCTCACCCACGAACTGCGCCACACCACCGCATGGGTGCCCGATCCGCCCCTGCTCCGCACGATCCCCACCCGCGTGATCGTCGGTATCGGCACCGACTCCACCGACCAGCTCTGCGACCGCACCTCCCGCCGACTGGCCTCGGCGCTCGGCGTCGACCCGGTCCTGTTCCCTGGCGACCACACCGGATTCGTCAACGAACCAGCCACTTTCGCCGCCCGGCTGCAAGAAGTGCTCGACGAGCCCTGAGCACGGTTGCTCACCCGGCAGCCCGTTGACGGTGCCCGCGTCTCCTCCTGCGCCGCACGCTGCCTCGGGCTCGAGCGATCAGGTCTCGTGGTGAGCGTGTAGGTATCGGTGCGACGGCCGGCAGAGTCAGTGGATCGGCGATGCCCGGATGGGTTCGAAGCGTGTTCAGGGTGGTGGCGGTGCGATCGCGGGACCTGTCGAGGGCGGAAGACTTTCGGGCAGCGTGAGTGAGCGAGGGCCGCGAGAACGGCCAGCGCGTCGTCGGTGCTGGCTTCGGTGAGATCGCTGCTCCGCATCTGGTTGCTGAGCCGGTCGAAGAACCCCCTCATTTCGGCGAGGCGGGTGCCGGGAATCATGTCGGCGCCGAAGATCTCGTCCCCTTACCCTTCATGCCGCCCACCGTATCCGCCGGGTACGACATCGCTGCTACCGCGACCCGCGACGCTACGTTGTCGTTGTCGTTCACGACGGTGGCCGGGACGTGCGAAGGGTCTTCGTCTATACCGCCTGCTGACACCTCCCCGGGGAGTACGGCAGTCTGACAGTAGGTAGTACCGCAGTCCAATGTGCCTGTGTACCAGGGCTTTCTACTGTCTGCTCATGCTGACACGTACGTTGATCCTGCCGATCTGCACCATCGCCTTATTGCTGACGAGCTGTACTCCGAGCTCCGCTGAGGCGCCCGCCGTCGCGCCCGCACGACTGGACTCGGCGCGGGCCGACCTTGCCGGATTGGTGCGGTCCGGAGCTGTCGGCGTCGTCGCCACCCTGACCGACAACGGTGCGACGGCAGTGATGAGCGCCGGGGTCGCCGACCTTGCCGAGGACGCACCGATTCCTGATGATCGACCGCACTACGTGCGGGTCGGCAGCATTACCAAGACGTTCACGGCGGTGGTGGTGTTGCAGTTGGTCGCCGAGGGGCGGGTGGGGCTGGACGCGCCGGTGGAGAAGTACCTGCCGGGTTTGCTTCGTGGTGACGGCGTGGACGGGCAGGCGATCACGGTTCGTCAGCTCCTCGGTCACCGCAGCGGATTGCCGGTTCCGCGTTCGTTCGAACTGACGGAGCATCAGGCGGCCGTCGTCGGTCGTACCTTCACACCGGAGGAGGAGATGGCGATCATCCTGCAGTCACCCGCCGAGTCGGCTCCCGGTACCCGCTTCCAATACAACAACACCAACTACGTGGTGGCGGGGATGCTGATCGAGGCTGTCACCGGTCGCGCATACATCGCCGAGCTCGCCGACCGCATCCTCATCCCGCTCGGCCTGACACACACCTATCTGCCCGCCACCGGCGAAACCGGTCTGCGCCGACCCCATCTGTCCGGCTACACCACGGTCGACGGAAACGTCACCGACGAAACCCTCATGGAACCGTCTCTGCCGTGGGCCTCGGGCGCCCTGGTCAGTACCGGCGCCGACCTCAACCGTTTCTACCTCGCACTGATGTCGGGCCAGGTGGTTCCGCCTGCCCAATTGCGCGACATGCTCGACGGCGTCGACATGGGCGAAGGCAACGGCATGTCCTACGGACTCGGCATCGGTTACACCCAACTCCCGTGCGGCACACGCTTCATCGGCCATAACGGCAACGTCCGCGGCTTCAGCGCTCTCGCGGGGGCCACCACCGCGGGCCGCGCCTTCACCTACTCCTACACCGGCACCCCGACCGCCACGAACATGGGCGCCTGGATCACCAGCGGGCTCTGCGGCTGATCCGCCACTCGCGGCACCCGGCGAAGGGTGTATCCGATACCGAGGTGCAGGGTTACCGTCGAAGAATGCAGCTTCAACCAGATCAGGGCGATTGGGTGTCTCCGGCCTGCACCCTGCCCACGGCGGAGCAACCGACCCGGGTCGCCGAATTCGACCGGCTGTTCCGCAGCTCCGCACGCACAACCAGGCGTCCCGATCGGACGCGGCTCGAAGTGCTCCTCGATCCGGGTGCCGAGGTGGTGGCGCGCGAACTCTCCGAGCGTGAGAGCCGCTGCTGCTCGTTCTTCACCTTCGACTTCACTGTCGAAGAGGAGGGCTTGATGATGCGAGTCGGTGTTCCGGCGAACCACGTCGAGGTACTCGACGCCTTCGCCGCACGCGCCCTGGCCGCGATCGGGGCGACCGGGTGAGCTCTGCGCTGACCGGCCGGCTCGCATTCGCCGCAACCTCGCCACCGTCGCGGATCGCGGCCGGAATTCAGGATGCGCGCCGATGACCGTCTTGCGCTCTGTCCTGCTGTTCGCGCTGGCCGCCGTTGCCGAGATCGGCGGCGCCTGGTTGGTCTGGCAGGGCGTGCGCGAACACAAGGGCGTGGCCTGGATCGGCGCCGGGGTCATCGCCCTCGGCCTCTACGGTTTCGTCGCCACACTGCAGCCCGACGCCGATTTCGGGCGGATCCTGGCCGCCTACGGTGGGGTGTTCGTGGCCGGATCCCTGCTGTGGGGCATGGCAGTGGACGGCTTCCGCCCCGACCGCTGGGACGTGATCGGGGCAGCCGTCTGCCTGCTCGGCGTCGCGATCATCATGTACGCGCCGCGTCCTAACTGATCGCTACTGGATGAAGTGGGCCGCCCGTTCTGCCAGGTCGAGAACGGGCTGGGGGAACAGGCCGAGGAGCACGGTCGCGCCCGCGGTGAAGGCGACGACGAGGACGGTCGCGAACGGCGAGGTCGCGGTCGGGGCGTCGGCGGGCGGATCGGTGAAGAACATCAGCACGATGACGCGGACGTAGAAGAACGCCGCGATGGCGCTGCACACGACACCGATGATGACCAGGAAGATGTAGTCGGCACCGGATGCGGCGGCGAATACCGCGAACTTGCTGACGAATCCGCTGGTCAACGGAAGCCCGGCGAACGACAGCAGCAGTAGCGCGAAAACCGAGGCCAGCCAGGGGGACTGCTTACCGAGACCGGCCCACTGCGACATGGCGGTCGCCTCGTCGCCGGAACCGTCGCGCACCAGACTGACCACCGCGAACGCACCGACGGTGCCGAGACCGTAGGCCAGCAGATAGAACATCACCGCCGCCAGGCCCGCGGAATCGGCGGCGGTCATGCCGACGAGCAGGAACCCGGCGTGCGCGATGGAGGAGTAGGCGAGCATCCGCTTCACATCGGTCTGAGTGACCGCCATGACCGCGCCGACCACCATCGTCGCCACCGCGACGGCGGCGAGCACGGGCCGCCAATCATCGCTGAGCGCACCGGTTCCCACCATCAGCACCCGCATGGTCGCCCCGACCGCGGCGATCTTGGTCGCGGCCGCCATGAACGCGGTGATCGGGGTCGGTGCGCCCTGATACACGTCGGGCACCCACGCCTGGAACGGCACGGCACCGATCTTGAACAGCAGTCCCACCGCGAGCATCGCGATACCGAGCAGGGCGAGAGTGGCGTCGTCGCCCTGCTTGTCCAGTGCCGCACCGATTTCCGGCAGCGAAACGGTGCCGGTCTGCCCGTAGAGCAAGGCGACACCGTAGAGGAAGAACGCCGAGGAGAAGGCACCGAGCAGGAAGTACTTCAGTGCCGCTTCCTGTGACAGCAACCGCCTGCGCCGGGCGAGTCCGCACAGCAGATACAGCGGCAGCGACAGCACCTCGAGCGCCACGAACATGGTGAGCAGATCGTTGGACGCGGGAAACAGCAGCAACCCGCCCAGGGCGAGCATGGTCAGCGGGAAGACCTCGGTGGTCGAGACGCCCGCCCGCACGGCGGCGAGCTCGTTGGCGCTGCCCGGCACCGACGATGCCTGCGGGGTGAAGGCGTCGACGCCGCGTTCGAGGGCGGCGGCGGCCCGGCTCCAGGTGCCCGGCCCGCTGCGCACCCGCCGCACCGCACCGCGTTCGGCGATCAGCAGCAACCCGAGCAGCCCGATCACTAGAATGGTGCCCTGCAGAAACAAGGTGACGCCGTCGATCGCGACGGCACCGACCACTGCGGTGGCCTCGGTGCCGGCGAGTAGCACCACGGTGACCAGCGCGGCGACCACACCGGCGATGCCGAGCACCACGTGTGTGCCGTACCGGTACGCGCGGGGCGCGAACGCCTCGACCAGCACACCGACGACGCCGACGCCGAATACGATCAGCATCGGTGCGAGCAGGTGGTATTCGATGCTCGGCGCGGTCAGCGGGGCCGCGAGCTCGTTGATGGTCACGGAGTCCGTCCTCATTTGTGTCCGCCGGTGGGGGCTGCTTCGGGAGCGGGGACCGTCGGCGCCGGATCCTGTTTACCGATGGTCGACAAGGTCTGCCCCACTGCGGGATTCACCAGATCGAGCATCGGCTTCGGGTACAGGCCGAGCACCAGCAGGGCGACGAGCAGCGGAACGACCACGGCGAGTTCACGCGGCACCAGATCGCGCAGGTTCTCGTTGCCCGCGCGCACCGGACCGGTCATCAGTCGCTGGTAGAGCCACAGCACGTAGATCGCGGCCAGGACCAGCGCACCGGTCGCCACCACCGCGGCCACCTCGTATCGGCTGAATGTGCCGACCAGAACCAGGAATTCGCTGACGAACGGAGCGAGTCCGGGCAACGACAAGGTCGCCAATCCGGCGATGAAGAACGTGCCCGCCAGCACGGGGGCCACTTTCTGCACGCCGCCGAAATCGGCGATCATCCGGCTGCCGCGGCGGCTGACGAGGAATCCGGCGATGAGAAACAATGCGGCCGTGGACAATCCGTGGTTCACCATGTACAGCGTGGCACCGGACTGCGCCTGGGAGGTCATGGCGAAGATGCCGAGGATGATGAACCCGAAGTGCGAGATGGAGGTGTAGGCGATCAGGCGCATCACGTCGGTCTGCCCGATCGCGAGCAGCGCACCGTAGAGCACACCGATCACCGCGAGGGTGATGACGAGCGGAGCGAAGGTGTCGGAGGCCAGGGGGAACAACAGCAGGCAGTAGCGCAACATGCCGAAGGTGCCGACCTTGTCGACCACCGCCATCATCAGCACCGCGCCCGACGGGGTGGCCGACACGGCGGCGTCGGGCAGCCAGGTGTGCAGCGGCCACAGGGGAGCCTTCACCGCGAAGGCGAACATGAACCCGAGGAACAGGGCGTTCAAGACCGCCGTACTACCGCCGAGTTCGCCGTTGTTGGCCGCCTCGACCACCACCCGCAGATCGAAGGTGCCCGCCGAGCCCTGACCGAGGCCGGCGCGGGCGGTGAGCACGTACAACCCGATCACCGCCGCCAGCATGATCAACCCACCGAACAGGTTGTACAGCAGGAACTTCACCGCCGCGCGCGAGCGTTGCGCGCGCACGGCGGCGTCGGTGGTGCGGGCGCCGAAGCCACCGATGAGGAAGTACATCGGGATCAGCATGGCTTCGAAGAAGATGTAGAACAGCAGGATATCGAGGGCGAGGAACGAGATCAGCACCATCGACTCGACCAGCAGCATCAACGCCATGTACAGGTGGGCGTTCTTGCGGCCGTCACCGCTGTCGTCGTTCCAGCCCGCCAGGATCAGCAGCGGCACGAGCAGCGCGGTGAGCAGTACCAGGGCGGTGGCGATGCCGTCGAGGCCGAGGGTGTAACCCACGCCGAACGCCGGGATCCATTCGTGGGATTCGACGAATTGGTACTGCTCACCGCCGGGCCGGAAATTCACCGCGAGCACGACGGCGAGCACGAGCACACCGAACGACACCGTGAACGCGAGCGCGCGGGCCAGGGTGCGCTGGGCGGCGGGGACCGCGAGCACCGCGACGGCACCGATCGCGGGGGCGAGCCAGAGCGTCGTCAGCCAGGGAAACGAGTTCACCAGAACCTCACCGCGAGCAGGGCAGCGGCCACCAGGGCCGCGCCGGTGAACATGGACAGGGCATACGAGCGGACGAAACCTGTTTGCACGCGCCGGGCTCGGGCGGACAACCCGCCGATGGCGGCGGCCGTCCCGTTGACGATCCCGTCGACACCCTTGGCGTCGACGAATACCAGCGCCCGGGTGAGATAGCGGCCGGGACGTTCGAACGCCGCTTCGTTGACGGCATCACCGTAGAGGTCCTTGCGTGCGGCGCGAGTGAGCACGGTGACCGGCTCCGGCGCGACCTCGGGAACGGTCGACTCGGCGTACTTGCGGTAGGCCACGGCGACACCGATCGCGACCACCGTCAACGCGAGCCCGGTGACGACGATGGGCGGGACGACGGGTTCGGCGTGGTGCGAGCCGACGACGGGTTCGAGCCAGTGCACCAGCGACGAGCCCCACACGAACAGTCCACCGGCGAACACGGATCCGAGGGCGAGCAGGATCATCGGCCCGGTCATCACCGCGGGTGATTCGTGCGGGTGGGTGTCGGGTTTCCAACGGCGTTCACCGAAGAACGTCATCAGCATGACCCGGGTCATGTAGAACGCGGTGAGCCCGGCGCCGAGCAGGGTGACCACCCCGAGCAGGACACCGGTGGTGCCGCCGTGGTCGAAGGCGGCCTCGATGATCTTGTCCTTGGAGAAGAAGCCCGACAGAGGTGGCACGCCGATGATCGCCAGGTAGCCGAGCCCGAAGGTGACGAAGGTGATCGGCATCAGGGTGCGAAGTCCGCCGTAGCGGCGCATGTCGGTTTCGTCGTTCATCGCGTGCATCACCGATCCGGCGCCGAGAAACAACCCGGCTTTGAAGAAGCCGTGGGTGAGCAGGTGCATGATCGCGAACGCGTAGCCGGCGGGGCCGAGACCGACGGCGAGGATCATGTAGCCGATCTGGCTCATCGTCGAGGCGGCCAGCGCCTTCTTGATGTCGTCCTTGGCGCAGCCGATGATCGCGCCGAACAGCAACGTCACCGCGCCGACTGCGAGCACCGCTGCCTGCGCGCCGGGGGCCAGATCGTAGATCGGGTTGGCGCGCGCGATCAGGTACACACCGGCGGTGACCATGGTGGCGGCGTGGATGAGCGCCGACACCGGGGTCGGGCCTTCCATCGCGTCACCGAGCCAGGACTGCAGCGGCACCTGCGCGGATTTACCGCACGCGGCGAGCAGCAACATCAACCCGATCACGGTGAGCGTGCCCTCGCTCGCGCCCGGTGCGGCCGCGAACACCGTCCGGAAGTCGAAGGAACCGAAAGTCGCGAACATGACCATCATGGCGATGGCAAGACCCATGTCACCGACTCGGTTCACCACGAATGCCTTCTTGGCGGCCGTTGCGGCGGAGGGCTTCTCGTACCAGAACCCGATCAGCAGGTACGACGCCAGACCCACACCTTCCCAGCCCAGGTACAGCACGAGGAAGTTGTCGGCCAGGACGAGTACCAGCATGGCGGCCAGGAACAGGTTGAGGTAGCCGAAGAAGCGGCGCCTGCCCGGATCGTGGCTCATGTAGCCGATCGAATAGAGGTGGATCAGGGAGCCGACGCCGGTGATGAGCAGCGCGAAGCAGATCGACAGCTGATCGAGTTGCAGCCCGAACCCGACCTGCATCTGCGCCACCGGCACCCAGGTGAACAGTTCCAGATGCTGGGCACGGTCGGCGTCGGCGCGACCGAGCATGGCGACGAACGCGACGAACGCGACGACGAACGAACCGAGCGCGGCGGCGGTACCGAGGTAGTGCCCCCAGCCGTCGGCGCGGCGCCCGAGCAACAGCAGGACGATCGCGCCGAGGAGGGGGATCGCGGGCAGCAGCCACAACGTTGCGGTACCCATGTCAGAACTTCAGGAGGTTGGCGGCGTCGACCGAGGTCGACCGGCGGGCACGGAAGATCGTCATGATGATCGCCAGCCCGACGACGACCTCGGCGGCGGCCACGACCATGGTGAAAAAGGCGATCACCTGACCGTCGAGGTCGCTGTGCAGCCGGGCGAAGGTGACGAAGGCCAGGTTCACCGCGTTGAGCATGAGCTCCACGCACATGAACACCACGATCGCGTTGCGCCGCAACAGGACTCCGGCGGCGCCGATGGTGAACAACAGCGCGGACAGGAACAGGTAGTTCTGGGGGTTCACCGCTTGCCTTCCTCGTCGGCCGTCGGGTTGTCGCCGCGTGCCGCGCCCGCCGCCAGGAACAGCGCTTCTTCGTGGGCGCGGGTGCGGCGGTGGCGCAGGATGGTGCTCACCGAGTGTTCGGCGTAGGAGCCGTCGGGCAGCAGGGCCGGGCTGTCGACGGCGTTGTGCCGGGCGAAGACGCCCGGTGTCGGCTGCGGGGTGGCGCGTTCACCGCCGGTGCGGAAACGGTCACGTGACATCTCGCGCTGACCGCGGCGCGGCGTGAAATGTTCGCGGTGTGCCAGCACCATGGCACCGATCGTGGCGGTGATGAGCAGCGCCCCGGTGAGTTCGAATGCCCAGACGTAGCGCAGGAAGATCAGTTCGGCCAGTTCGGCGATCACATCGCGCTCACCGAAACCGTTGCCCGCGAAGCGGGTTCCGTCTCCACCCAGCGCCGACCCGATGCCGCCGATGAGCAGGAACCCGAATCCGAGGCCGACGATCGCGGCGGCGATACGTTGCCCGCGCAGGGTTTCGCGCAGGGATTCGGCCGAGTCGACACCGACGAGCATCAGCACGAACAGGAACAGCATCATCACCGCGCCCGTGTACACCACGATCTGCACGACACCGAGGAACAGGGCGTCCTGGGCGATGTAGAACACGGCGAGCGCGATCATGGTCGCGGCCAGGCACAGTGCCGAGTGCACCGCCTTGGCCGCGGTCACCATGCCGACCGCGCCGAGCACGGCGATAGGGGCGAGCACCCAGAACAGCACGGCTTCCCCGGTGGAGGTGGCGGCGATGTCGGCGGCCAGCAGGGTGGTCATCGCAGGACCTCCTCTTCGGACGCCGCGGGTCCGACGCGACCGAGGTAGTAGTCGGCGGCGTCGGTGCCGGGCGCCATCGCGTGCGGCGGAGCGACCATGCCGGGCTCCATCGGTGCCAGCAGCCGGTCCTTCTCGTAGATCAGGTCCGCGCGGTTGTCGTCGGTGAGTTCGTACTCGTTGGTCATGGTGAGCGCCCGGGTGGGGCAGGCCTCGATGCACAGGCCGCAGCCGATGCAGCGCAGGTAGTTGATCTGATACACGCGCCCGTAGCGTTCACCGGGGGAGAAACGTTCGTCCTCGGTGTTGTCGCCGCCTTCGACGTAGATGGCGTCGGCTGGGCACGCCCAGGCGCACAGCTCGCAGCCGATGCACTTCTCGAGGCCGTCGGCGTAGCGGTTGAGCTGGTGGCGACCGTGATAGCGCGGCGCGGTCGGCACTTTCTGTTCCGGGTAGAACTCGGTGTTGGGCTTCTTGAACATGGTCGCCCCGGTGACGGCGAACCCGGCGAAGGGATCGAGCAGACCGATCCGCGGTTCGGCGTCGGCGGTGCGCGGGGGGATCGGCGGTATCGGGAAGCCGAGGAATACGGGCGAGCTCGCGGGTTCCTCTGGCAGGGGCGGCAGCCCCTTCGTGCGGCCCGCTCGCACGAACATGCCGATCAGTCCGATGGTGACGACGATGCCGGTGCCGACCAGGATGGGTGTCTGCCCGGGAATGCCCTCGATGTCGAGCACCCGTGCACCGGCCACGACCATGACCCACACGAGCGAGGTGGGGATGAGCAGCTTCCAGCCGAGGTTCATGAACTGGTCGTAGCGCAGGCGGGGCAGGGTGCCGCGCAACCAGACGAACACGAACAGGAACGTCCACACCTTGGCGGTGAACCACAGCACCGGCCACCACCCGGAGTTGGCGCCCTCCCACAGGCTGATCGGGAACGGTGCGCGCCAACCGCCGAGGAACAGGGTGGTGGCGAGCGCGGAAACCGTTGCCATGTTGACGTATTCGGCGAGCATGAACATCGCGAACTTCAGCGAGGAGTACTCGGTGTGGAAACCACCGACGAGCTCACCCTCGGCTTCGGGCAGGTCGAACGGTGCCCGGTTGGTCTCACCGACCATCGCCACGCAGTAGATCAGGAATGACGGCAGCAACAGGAAGACATACCAGGTGCCCTCCTGGGCGGTGACGATGCCGGAGGTCGCCATGGTGCCCGAGAGCAGGAACACCGTGGCGAAGGTCAGTGCCATCGCGATCTCGTAGGAGATCACCTGCGCGGTCGAACGCAGCCCGCCGAGCAGCGGATACGTCGAGTTCGACGACCAGCCGGCCAGCACGATGCCGTACACGCCGATGGAGGTGATGGCCAGGATGTAGAGCACGCCGACGGGCATGTCGGTGAGTTGCAGCGCGGTGCGGGTGCCGAAGATCGACACCTCCGGGCCGAACGGAATCACCGCGAACGCCATGAATGCCGGGATCACCGAGATGATCGGCGCGAGCACGTAGATCGGTTTGTCGACGATGGCGGGGATGATGTCTTCCTTGAGCGCCATCTTCACGCCGTCGGCGATCGACTGGAATATGCCGCCCGGGCCGACCCGGTTGGGGCCGACCCGCATCTGCATCCAGGCGACGACCTTGCGTTCGGCGTACACCGCGACCAGCGGCACGAGCATCAGGTAGACGAACACCGCCAGCGCCTTGACCACGACAAGCCACAGCGGGTCGGTGCCGAAGACCGGCCCGGCGTCGGCCGCGAGGAGTAGCACACGATCACTCATGGCGGTGTTCCTTCATCCTGTCGTCGGCGCGGCGCAGGCGCACCACGGCGCCGGGCGTCACACCGAGGGTGGTACCGACCGTGCAGCCAGGTGAGTGCAGCGGCAGCCACACCACCCGGTCGGGCAGGTCGGCGATCATCAGCGGCACGGTGATCTCGCCCCTGTCGGTGGCGATGATGATGTGGTCGGCCTCGTCGGCTTCGATCTCGGCGGCGGTGGCGGCCGAGAGCCGGGCGACCGGTGGACGCGCGACACCGGCGAGGTTCGGTTCGCCGTCCTGCAGGCGACCGGCGTCGAGCAGCATCCGCCACCCGGCCAGCACCGCCGTGCCGGGACCGGGGGTGGGCCTGGTCCGGCTCGAGAAGTCGGGGGCGGCGATCGGCTCACCGCTCCAAGCCCCGAGAGCGTCGAGTTCGGCCCGAGCCGCGGCGGCGTCGGGCAGCGCGATCGGGACACCCATTTCGGCGGCCAGGGAATTCAATACGCGCAGGTCCGACAGAGGTGCGGCGACGCGGCGTGTGGTGTCGAGCGGTGCGGCCGCGAACGGGCGTGGCCTACCTTCCCAGGTGCGGAAGGTGCCCGTCTTCTCGACGACGGTGGCGACGGGGAACACGACGTCGGCGCGTTCGGTGACGCTGCTGTGGCGTTGTTCGAGGCTCACCACGAACCGGGCGGCGTCGATCGCGGCCAGGGCCGCGGCGGGGTCGGGCAGGTCGGCGGGATCCACGCCGCCGATCACCAGTGCGCCGAACTGGGCCGCGCCCGCGAGGATCGCCGAGGTGTCGCGCCCGGGGTCGGCGGGCAGTTCGCCACTCTGCCAGCGGTGGCGAATCTGCTGGCGCGCGGTCGGATCGACGACGGGCCTGCCACCGGGCAGCAGACTGGGCAATGTGCCTGCTTCGAGCGCTCCGCGTTCACCGGCCCGGCGCGGCACCCAGGCGAGGCAGGCGCCGGTGGCCTCGGCCAACCGGAGCACCGACGACAACGCGCCCGGGCTGCCCGCGAGCCGTTCGCCCGCCATGACGACCGCGCCAGGGGTACGCAGCAGGTTCATGAGTTCGGCCGCGTCCGGCGAGGTTTCGCCGCGCACGGCGTCGAGGACCTCGGCCTCGGCGCACGGCGGGGTCTGGATGAGTGCACCGGAGAGTCGTTCGAGCCCGCGAGAAGCGAACGGCGCCAACGACACCACCCGCAGACCTCGGTTGCGCACCGCCTTGCGCAGGCGCAGGTAGACGATCGGTGATTCCTCTTCGGGTTCGAAACCGACGAGTAGCACCACGGGTGCTTTGCTCAACGTGGTGTAGTCCACGTCGATGCCCCGCCCGGCGACGCACGCGGCGAGGAATCGTTCCTCCTCCTCGGAGTGCACACGCGCCCGGAAGTCGATGTCGTTGGTGGACAGCACCATTCGCGCGAACTTGCTGTAGGCGTAGGCCTCTTCCTCGGTGACGCGCCCACCGACCAGCACACCGGCGTTGCCGATGGCGGCGTGCAATCCGGTCGCGGCGGCGGCGAGGGCCTGGGGCCAGGAGGCGGGGGCGAGCACGCCGTCCCAGCCACGCACCAGTGGGGTGGTGAGGCGGTCACGTTCGGTGGCGTAGGCGAAGGCCCAGCGGCCCTTGTCGCAGTTCCATTCCTCGTTGACCTGTGGGTCGTCACCGGCCAAGCGCCGCAACACTTTTCCGCGCCGGTGATCGGTGCGTTGCGCGCAACCCGACGCGCAGTGCTCGCACACACTGGGTGTGGAGACCAGGTCGAAGGGGCGGGCACGGAACCGGTAGGAGGTGCCGGTGAGCGCGCCGACCGGGCAGATCTGCACGGTGTTGCCGGAGAAGTACGAGTCGAGCGGTTCGGCCTGGGCGATGCCGACCTGTTGCAGCGCACCGCGATCCATCAGTTCGATGAACGGGTCACCGGCCACCTGCTGGGAGAACCGGGTGCACCGGGCGCACAGCACGCACCGTTCCCGGTCCAGCAGCACCGCCGACGACAGCGGAATGGGCTTCGGGTAGGTGCGTTTCGCACCCTCGAAGCGGGACTCGGCGCTGCCGGTGGACATGGCCTGGTTCTGCAATGGGCATTCGCCGCCCTTGTCGCACACCGGGCAATCCAGGGGGTGGTTGATCAGCAGCAGTTCCATCACCCCGCGTTGGGCCTTCTCGGCGACCGGGGAGCTGAGCTGGGTGCGCACCACCATGCCGTCGGTGACGGGGATCGTGCAGGAGGCCACCGGTTTGCGCTGGCCTTCGACCTCGACGATGCACTGGCGGCAGGCACCGACGGGGTCGAGCAGTGGGTGGTCGCAGAAGCGGGGGATCTGCACGCCGATCAGCTCGGCCGCGCGGATCACCAGGGTGCCCGCGGGGACCTGGATGGTGGTGTCGTCGATGGTGACGCTCACCAGGTCGGCGGGCACCACCCCGGAGTTGTTGCCGGGTGCGATCGCTGTCATCGGGTCGCCTTTCCTGAGGCCCATGCCGTGGCGCGGGCCGGGTCGAACGGGCAGCCGCCGCGACGTTGATGCTCGAGGTATTCCTCGCGGAAGTACTTCAGCGAGGAGAAGATCGGGCTGGCCGCGCCGTCACCGAGCGCGCAGAACGATTTGCCGTTGATGTTGTCGGCGATGTCGGCGAGCTTGTCGAGGTCGGCCTCGGTGCCCTGACCGGCCTCGAGCCGGTGCAGCAGTTGCACAAGCCAGTAGGTGCCTTCGCGACACGGTGTGCATTTGCCGCAGGACTCGTGGGCGTAGAACTCGGTCCAGCGCAGCACCGCCCGCACCACACAGGTGGTGTCGTCGAAGATCTGTAATGCCTTGGTGCCAAGCATGGACCCGGCGGCGGCGACACCTTCGTAGTCGAGGGCGACATCGAGGTGCTCGGCGGTGAACAGCGGTGTCGAGGAACCACCGGGTGTCCAGAACTTCAGGGTGTGCCCGGCGCGTACACCGCCGGCGTAGTCGAGCAGTTCGCGCAGGGTGATGCCGAGCGGTGCCTCGTACTGGCCGGGGCGGGCGACGTGGCCCGAGAGCGAGTACAGGGTGAAGCCGGGCGATTTCTCGCTGCCCATCGACCGGAACCAATCGGTGCCGTTACGCAGGATCGAGGGCACCGACGCGATGGATTCCACATTGTTGACCACCGTCGGGCAGGCGTAGAGACCGGCGACGGCGGGGAATGGTGGCCGTAGCCGTGGCTGGCCGCGGCGTCCTTCGAGCGAATCGAGCAGGGCGGTCTCCTCGCCGCAGATGTAGGCGCCCGCGCCGGCGTGCACGATCAGTTCCAGGTCGAAGCCCGAGCCGAGGATGTCGTTGCCGAGGAATCCCGCCGCGTAGGCCTCGGCGACGGCGGCCTGCAGGCGGCGCAGCACCGGGACCACCTCACCACGCACGTAGATGAAGGCCGTGTTCGCCCGGATGGCGTAGGCGGCGATCACCACCCCTTCGATCAGGGTGTGCGGGGTGGCCAGCATGAGCGGGATGTCTTTGCAGGTGCCGGGTTCGGATTCGTCGGCGTTGACGACGAGGTAGTGCGGTTTGGTCGTACCGTCGGGGCCTGGGCCCTGCGGGATGAACGACCACTTCATCCCGGTGGGGAAACCGGCGCCGCCGCGGCCGCGCAGGCCCGCGTCCTTGACCGTTTGGATGACGTCGTCGGGCCGCATCCGCAGTGCGGCCCGCAGACCTTCGTATCCGCCGGTGCTGGAATAGGTGTCGAGCGTCCAGGACTGCGGTCGATCCCAGTGTCGGCTCAGTACCGGGGTGAGCGTTGTCATCGCGCGCCCTCGCCGTCACCGGAATCCGCTGCCGGGAAACCGGTTTCAGAAGCCGAGGCCGCACCGTCGGCGATGCGCAATCCCGCCAGCGTGGGTTCACCGGGAGTGCCATCGAGGACACCCGGTCGTTCGTCGGGGAAACCGGCGAGGATTCGCGCGGTTTCCCGGAACGTGCACAGCGGAGCGCCACGACTGGGCCGCACCTGATGACCGGCACGCAGCGCGTCGGTGATCTCGATGGCCGACTCGGGGGTCTGGTTGTCGAAGAACTCCCAGTTCACCATCATCACCGGCGCGTAGTCGCAGGCGGCGTTGCACTCGATGTGTTCGAGGGTGACGGCGCCGTCGGGGGTCGTCTGACCGTGGCCGATACCCAGATGTTGCTGCAGTGCTTCGTAGATCGCGTCGCCGCCGAGCACCGCGCACAGCGTGTTGGTGCACACGCCCACGTGGTAGTCGCCGGTGGGGGTGCGCCGGTACATCGAGTAGAAGGTGGCGACCGCGGTGACCTCGGCGCCGGTGAGCCCTAATTGCTCGGCGCAGAAGTCGATCCCGGTGCCGGTAACATATCCGTCCTCGGCTTGCACCAGATGCAACAATGGCAGCAGGGCCGAACGTGGGTGCGGGTAGCGGGTGATGATGTCCTTGGCGTCGAGTTCGAGACGCTGGCGAATATGCGGCGGATACGGCTCTGGCCGGACGGTGAGATTCAGCAGAACCGTTGGGCTCGCGGGCTTTTCGGTCATCGGTCTACCCCTCCCATGACGGGGTCGATGCTGGCGACGGAGGCGATGACGTCGGCGACCATGCCGCCCTCGCACATCGCGGCGACCGCCTGCAGGTTGGTGAACGAGGGGTCGCGGTAGTGCACCCGGTAGGGGCGGGTGCTGCCGTCGCTGACCATGTGCACGCCGAGTTCGCCGCGTGGCGACTCGACAGCCGAATACACTTGCCCGGCAGGCACTCTGATGCCCTCGGTGACGATCTTGAAGTGGTGGATCAGCGATTCCATGGAGGTGCCCATGATCTTGCCGATGTGTTCGGGGGAGTTGCCGAGTCCGTCGGGGCCCAGTTTCAGGTCGGCGGGCCAGGCGATCTTCTTGTCGTCGATCATCACCGGGCCGGGACGCAGGCGGTCGAGGCACTGTTCGACGATCTTGAGCGACTCACGCATCTCGGCCACGCGGATGAGGTAGCGGCCGTAGCAGTCGCAGCCGGTGGTGGTCGGGATGTCGAACTCGTAGTTCTCGTAGCCGCAGTACGGATCGGATTTGCGCAGGTCGTGGGGCAGGCCGGTGGCCCGGAGCACGGGGCCGGTGATGCCGAGGGCCATGCAGCCGGTGAGGTCGAGGTAGCCGATGTCCTGGGTGCGCTTCTTCCAGATCGGGTTGGCGCTGAGCAGGTGTTCCATATCGCGCAACCGGCCCGGCATGATGTCCAGGAGCTCGCGTACCTTGGTGACACCGTCGTCGGGCAGGTCCTGGGCGAGACCGCCGGGACGGATGAAGGCGTGGTTCATCCGCAGACCGGTGATGGTTTCGAAGACGTCGAGGATGAGTTCGCGTTCGCGGAAACCGAACAGCATCGGGGTGAGCGCCCCCAGTTCCATACCGCCGGTGGCCAGGGCCACCAGGTGCGAGGAGATGCGGTTGAGCTCCATCAGCAGCACGCGGACCACGGTGGCGCGTTCGGGGATCTGCTCGGTGATGTCGAGCAGTTTCTCCACGCCGAGGCAGTAGGCGGTCTCGTTGAAGAACGGGGACAGGTAGTCCATCCGGGTCACGAAGGTGACGCCCTGGGTCCAGTTGCGGAATTCCAGGTTCTTCTCGATCCCGGTGTGCAGGTAGCCGATGCCGCAGCGGGCCTCGGTGACGGTTTCGCCCTCGATCTCGAGGATCAGGCGCAACACCCCGTGCGTGGAGGGGTGCTGGGGGCCCATGTTGACGACGATGCGTTCCTCACCGGCACCGTCGAGCACCTCGCCGACCTGGTCCCAGTCCTGGCCCGCCACGGTGACGACCCGTGGTTCGTCACGGCGGAAATCGGTGTCGGTCATCAGCTGTAGGTCCTCCGCTCGTCGGGCGGCGGTATGCGCGCGCCCTTGTACTCCACCGGGATCCCGCCGAGCGGGTAGTCCTTGCGCTGCGGGTGGCCGCGCCAGTCGTCGGGCATGGTGATGCGGGTGAGCGAGGGGTGCCCGTCGAAGAGGATGCCGAAGAAGTCGTAGGTTTCGCGTTCGTGCCAGTCGACGGTCGGATACACCGAGAACAGCGACGGGATGTGCGGGTCGGCGTCGGGGACCGAGACCTCGAGGCGAACCCGGCGGCTGTGGGTGATCGACATCAGGTGGTACACCGCGTGCAGTTCGCGCCCGATTTCGTCGGGGTAGTGCACGCCGCTCACGCCGAGGCACAGTTCGAAGCGCAGCGAGCTGTCGTCGCGCAGGGCGCTCGCCACGTCGACGAGGTGTTCGCGGCGCACGTGCAGGGTGAGTTCGCCGCGGAAGACGACGATCTTCTCGATGACGGTGTCGAAGGCGATGACGCGATGGGTGAGGGCGGCGCGCAGGGTGCCGACGAAGGCGTCGAACCAGCCGCCGTACGGGGGTGGCGTGCCGCCGGGCAGCACGACCGGGGTGACCAGGCCGCCGTAGCCGGATGTGTCGCCGGTGCCGTGCACGCCGAACATGCCGTGGCGGGTGCCGATCACCTCGTCATCGGCCGGTTTGCGATGCTTGGGCGCTTCCGGGGTTTCCTCCGGAATGCCCTGCCCCGCAGTGTTGTCGGTGTTGTCGGGGGAGTCGAAGGTCATCGCAGCAGGCCCTCCATGCGGATGGTCGGGGTGCTGGCGAGCGCGGCCTGTTCGGCGGCGCGGATCGCTTCCTCGCGGTTGACGCCCATCGGCATCTCGGCGATCTTGGCGTGCAACGCGAGGATGGCGTTGAGCAGCATTTCCGGTCGGGGTGGGCAGCCGGGCAGGTAGATGTCGACCGGGACCACGTGGTCGACGCCCTGCACGATGGCGTAGTTGTTGAACATTCCGCCCGAGGACGCGCAGACACCCATGGCCAGCACCCATTTGGGTTCGGTCATCTGGTCGTAGACCTGGCGCAGGACCGGTGCCATCTTCTGGCTCACCCGGCCGGCGACGATCATCAGATCGGCCTGGCGGGGCGAGGCGCGGAAGGCTTCCATGCCGAAGCGGGCGATGTCGAATCGTCCGGCGCCGGTGGCCATCATCTCGATCGCGCAGCAAGCCAGTCCGAAGGTGGCCGGCCACAGCGACCCTTTACGCAGGTATCCGGCGAAATCCTCCACGGTGCTCAGCAGGAACCCGCTGGGCAGTTTCTCTTCGAGACCCATTATTTCCCACTCATTCCCAGCTGAGGCCGCCGCGGCGCCATTCGTAGGCGTAGGCGACCGACACATTGACGATGAACAGCGCCATCGCGGCGAACCCGAACAACCCGAGGGCGTCGAAATGGACGGCCCACGGGTAGAGGAACACGATCTCGATGTCGAAGATGATGAACAGCATCGCGGTGAGGTAGTACTTCACCGGGAAGCGTTGTCCCCCAACGTCTCCCGGACCACCGGCGACGGCGTGTGGTGTGGGTTCGATGCCGCATTCGTAAGGTTCGAGCTTGGCCCGGTTGTAACGCCTCGGGCCGACCAGCGCCGCCATGATGACGGAGAACACCGCGAACGCCGCGGCGATGGCGCCGAGTACGAGTGCGGGCACTTCGATGTTCACGACTGCACTTCCCCTCCTCGCTGGAGCAGGCCGTGCCGTGTGGCGCGGCCGCGGACGGCAGCTTTCGGCGAGACGGGGCCGACAACGTTGTCCGCCGAACCGGGGCCTCGCCCGCTGTGCAGCGATGGCGGAGCGTTATACAGAACCCGCGCTCGTGTGAGCTAGAGCACAGACTATCGCGGTTTCAGGGGTGCGCCGCGCGTTTCCAGGGGACTGTTTGATCGAATTCAGTACCGTGATTCATGAGCGAAACGGGGGTAATCCGCGCGGTGCACACAGCACAGAACCACTGGGGTTACCAGTGGTTCTGTGGGAACGGGGGTGACGTCGACTATCCGACGGAACGGGACACTGCGCTCAGCGCGCGTGGAGCACGCCCGCGACCGCACGGGTGAGCTGCATGGGGTCGATCGGATGCGACACCGAGGCCTCGGCCCGCGACCAGTTGGCCAGCCAGGCATCGTCGGGCCGCCCGGTGAGCACGACAACCGGGGGGCACTGCTCGATCTCGTCCTTGAGCTGCTTGGCGATCCCGAGGCCACCCGCCGGCACGGACTCCCCGTCGAGAATCGCGAGATCGATCCCACCCGCATCCATCTGCTCGATGACGACCGGCGCGGTCGCGACCTCGAGGTAGTCGAGCTCGGGTAGATCCGGCCGGGGGCGTGGCCCCAGCGCGAGAATCACCTGTTGACGGGTATCGGCGTCATTGCTGTAGACCAGCACACGCAGCGGGGTGGAACGATCTGATTCGGCCACAACCGGATCGTACGTCGCCCCACCATCACTGGTGGCCGGAACGCCGGAACAACCCATTTCCCCCCAGGACCCCGGGTGTGCCCCGATGTTCGGCGTCTCGGGAACCGCAGTGGCGTCCCGTAGCGTCTGCTTGTGGGCAATCGAGTGTGTGTAGTGGGTTTCGCCGTCTCGGTGGTTGCCGTCGTTGCAGGAGCCGGAAGGACTGTGGCCGAACCGGTTCCGTCTCCCATCCACGGCATCGGCGTGACCACGCTGCACCTGGTCGATGCCGAGCGCCACGACCCCTGGGAACCGTCTGCTAGACGGGAGCTGGTAGTGACCGTGCACTATCCGGCCGCGCGGGCCGATTCCTACCCACCAGCAGACCGGATCCTGCCAGGGTTGGCGCCCGCGCGTGCCCGCCTGGGTGCGCCGACGGATGCTGCTACGGCATCGCTGCCGGTGCTGCTGTATTCGCCCGCGATGAGCTTGCCGGCCGGAGCGAGTTCAATGCTGGCCGAGGAATTGGCCGACCAAGGTTATGTGGTGGTGTCGGTCGGCGACACCCATGGTGCCTTCCCCGGTACGTTTTTCCCCGACGGGCATGTCGAACTCTACGATCCCCGCAACGCGACCAGCCCCGCGGCCGACGTGATGAGGATTTCGTCCGAAGCTCGTGCCGGTGACATCGAATTCGTCCTCGACGAGCTGACCGCGATGCAGCGTGACCGAGGTGAGCAGTTGCCGGACGGTGTGGCGGCGGCGATGGATTTGGACAGAGTCGGGATGTACGGGCACTCGCTCGGCGGCACGATGACGTTGTACGCCGACGAACGGATCCGTGCCGGTGTCGACCTCGACGGCTATGCCGAACCTGCCGATCTCGACCCCGACCTCACCGTTGCGCCAGACCGTCCGCTGCTGTTCCTGTTCGGCGACTGGAGCGATTCCGGAGTCCGGCGCAACTCCGTAGATCTGATGTCGGCAGGCCGCACCGGCTGGACCCGCGAACTTCTGTTGACCGGCGCCGGGCACTGGACCTTTTCCGATCTGAAAGGTCTTCCCGCCCACGTGGCGAACACGCCCGCCCTGTCATCCCTGCTCGGCGCCATCGACCCGCAGCGCGCTCACACTGTGGTCGCCACCTACGTCAGCGCGATGTTCGACCGGTTTCTCCGCAATCGGCCGACCCCGATCCTCGACGCGCCCGACCCGGGTTTCCCCGAGGTCGAGTTCGTCCGCTGAGTCCCGATCATCCGTCAGTGCGCAGTTTCGCTGCCATCTCGGCGGCGAGGAGCGGTTGTTCGGCTTCCATTCTCTGGACATAGGTGACGGCGTCGCCGACTGTGCGCAGGCTGGAGAGGTCTTCGTCGGGGATCTTGACGGCGTACTTGTCCTCGAGCTGGACGGCGATCTCCACGAGGGACAGGGAGTCGATCTCGAGGTCTTCGATGAAGGATTTCTCCGGAGTCACCTCCGCTGCTTCGATTCCGGTCACCTCCTCGATGATGTCGGCGATGCCCGCGATGATCTCCTGCTGGGTGGTTGCCACGAATTGCCTTTCGTTCGAAATGATCACGTCCCTGCAGTACGGTAGGAGCTCCACCGGGGTGGAGGTTCAACTGGTTGTGAGCGACGACACACAGGCGCTGATGAGTATCGGGGCGCTGGCGCGCAGCACCGGGCTCGCGGTGCGCACGATCCGGTTCTATTGCGACGAGGGGATTCTCGAGGCATACCGCAGCGTGGGCGGGCATCGACTGTTCGATGCCGCGACAGCAACCGAACGGGTGCTGCTGGTACGGCGACTGCGCGCGCTCGGAGTGGGATTGGGGTCGATCGCCGAAGTGTTGCGGGGTGAGCGGTCGGTCGCGGAGGTGGTGGCGGCCGAAAGCGCGCGTCTGGATGTCGAATTGCGTGCCATGGCCTGGCGGCGGGCGTCGTTGCGGGCGGTCGAGACCGCTTCCCCGCACCAGCGGGCCGAGCGGCTGGCTGTGCTGGCGGCGGCCGAGGACGGGCGGACCGCCCATGAATGTCTAGTCCGGTTCTGGCGTCGCGCGCTCGCTCCCATACCGCCCGGTGACATCGAGGGATGGCTGTATTGGAACATCCCTGAACCACCTGCCGACCCCACTGTCGAGGACGTGGTCGCCTATGCCGAGCTGACCGGCCTCGTCACCGACACCGCGTTCAACAGTGTGGTGCGGCAGCAATACTGGCGAGGACGCGCGGAGCTGGTCGGTGATCCGCGCCGGTTGTACGCCCGTGTCGGTGACGTGATGGCCGATGTCGTTCCCCTCGTCGCCGAGGGGGTACCGCCTCGCGGTGGCACCGAACTCGACGAGTTCGTCGACGCGCATGCCCGTGCGCGAGGAGAACACGATTCACCGAGTTTCCGGGCGCAGTTGCTCGACGGCGCCACCGACACCGACGACCGCATCCTTCGTTACTGGACTCTGACCGAACAGCTAGTCGGGGAACGCGTCACCGTGGGGCGAGCCCATCACTGGATGTACCGTGCGCTGGTTGCGTCATCGCACGAGGGCTCCGGTGGTCGGCACCGAAAGGCCATCGATGCCGCGCAACAAAACAGCTGATCGGAGCTGCCGACAGGAACGGCCGCACGATCAGGGCTACCAGTTGCCGTCCTGGACAGGTTTGTCTCCCAGCGGGATGACCGGCAGGTCGTGGGCGATCGGTGGGTTCGGGTATTCGTCGGCGAGCCACTTGCCGGTGGGTTCCACCTGGGCGAGTTCCGCGGACGATGGGAGATCGTCGGCGTCGGCGGCGTAGTAGTCGAACCAGGGCAGACCGTGCTCGGCGTAGGACTGGGTGGTGACGGGGGTGGGCGGGGCCGGTTCACCGGTGATCTGCTGCCATTCGGCGGCGGAGGCCAGATGGATGAAGACGCGGGCGCCGGGCTCGCGGTGATAGTCGGTGATCGGGCGGCTGTCGGCGTAGATCTGCTGACGCATGGCGCCGCCTGCGCCCATCCCCATGGCGCGGCCCGCCGGTCGCGCGGGACCGGCCGGGCGGCCGCTGGGCGCGGCGCCGCGTGGACGCGGACCGGTGGGTGCGCCCAGCGGTGGCGGGGCCGCGGACGGAGCAGGCCCGCTGTAAGGGGCGGACGGGGGCACGGCAGGACCGGTCGGCGCGGGTACGCCAGGGGGTGAGCCGACAGCAGCGGGTGCGCCGTAATACGCTTCGCCGCTTCCGCCGTAACCCGCTGTCTGCCAAGGCGGTTGGGCGGCACCATCGCGAGCTGCCTGTGCGCGCCGCCGCATCTCCGCTTGCTGTCGTTCCCAGTCCTCGCGCGCGGCGTCGGTGAGCTCGTGCACCGCCAGTTGCACCCCGCCCCACTGTTCGGTGCCGGTGACCTGACCTTCGACGGTCGCGCCGAGCCCCATCGGGACCGCGACGAATTGGCGGACGGTGCCCGCGCCGGAGTTGATGCCGTCGAGCCACGGTTGCCGTGGCAACGCGACATAGTTCTGCGGGTCGTCGGTGAGCAGATCGCTCCACGGTTTACCCGACACCGCGCATACTTTGCCGATGGCGACCTGCAAGGCCGCCGGGGTGGGCGCGCTGAACCGCAACCACATCGCCTCACGCTGGTAGACCGGCAGCATCACGCCGCCGCGTTCGCGCCATTGCTCGGGCACCGTGTCGGGGTAGTCGGCGACCCGGCGCAGTGGAAACAGGCCGAGACCCGGCGGCAGCGGGTAGGTGCCGGTTTCGGGCAGCCGAAGTGTCCGGACGAACGTCACCCGTACCCCGCCCGGTAGTTCGAGCACATCGCCCGCGAGCTTCACTTGTGTTGTCATGTCCCACCCCTTCGTTCGAACCCACCCCTGGGGACGACCGTACCGACGGGCCCTGCGGCAGTCCATATCTCGCTACGCATTGCCCGATGCCGGACGGCCCGAGCGGGACTGCTCACTGTGGTGGCGTGTGTCTTCTACACCCGCGAGCAGTCCCGGCGCCGTGACTCTACGACCGGCCGACAGGCGCCGTGGTGCCGCCCGCGGCCGCGCCGGCGACTATTCCGCCGTGGTCCGGTTCGGGCACAGATCAGGGGCCGATGGCGGCGTGGAAGGCGTCGGCGGGACCTGCTTCGGCGGGGTCGATGAGGTGAGCCAGGAACAGGCGGGTGGTGAGGGTGGGGGTGGGGGTGGTGACGGCGTGCCAGGGGCGGTCGAGGGGGGTGCCGGGCACGTCGATGGTGTGGAGGGCGCCGGAGCGGAGGTGTTCGCTGACGGCGTCGGAGTGGATCAGTGTGATGCCGAGGCCTTCGCGGGCGGCGGCGATGACGGCGCCGTGGGAGCCGAGGGTGAGGGTGGGCGGGTCGATCTGGAGGCGGTCGAGCAGGGCGAGGGTGGCTTCGCGGGTGCCCGAACCGGTGCCGCGCAGCAGCCAGGTGGTGTGACGGGGGTCGGGGTTGTCGGTGCCGACGACGACCAGGGTGCTGGGGCGGCGCGCCTGGATGACCAGGCCCGCGTCGTGGGGTGGGCGGCCGGCGATGACGAGATCGGTCTCGTGGTGCTGCAATTCGAGGAACAGCACGTCGCGCGGCTGGATCGACAGGCTCAGTTCCACATCGGGGTAGCGGCGGCGAAACGAGGCGAGCGGGCGCAGCACCACGGATTCGCCTGCGGTGGCGACGACGCCGATGCGTAATCGCCCGGCGTCGGCCTGCCGGACCGCGGCGTGCGCCTCCTTCATCAAACCGAGGATCCCCCGGCAGTATTCGGCGTACACCCGGCCCGCTTCGCTGAGCGCGATACCCCTTCCTGAACGAACGATCAGTTTGGCGCCGAGCTGCTTTTCGACATGCGTGACGGCGGCCGAGACGGCGGCTTCGGTGACGTGGAGTTGTGCCGCGGCACGGCGGATGGATCCCAGGCGGGCGACAGCGAGGAAAGTTTCCATCCGACCCGAACTGACCCTGCCCATACCCGACGGTAGCAAACTCAACGTTTCGGTTGAGCGTTGTCGGAAACATTCTGATTGTTTCCCCGGCCGGTGCCCCCCATCCTGGAATTCGCTACGGGACAGCGGATTCCACAGGAGGAACCATGGCGGAAGAAACCGAACGGGATCGTTGGGATCCGGGTGTACAGTCCTACGCCTCGATGGGCTATTACTCACCCGACTACGTGCCCGCCGACACCGACGTGCTCGCCGTGTTCCGGGTGACCCCGCAGCCCGGTGTCGACCCGATCGAGGCAGCAGCCGCAGTCGCGGGTGAATCCTCCACTGCCACTTGGACTGTCGTGTGGACCGACCGGCTCACCGCGCATTCGAAGTATCAGGCCAAGTGCTACCGGGTCGACCCGGTGCCGGGGCGCGAAGGCGAGTATTTCGCCTATATCGCCTACGATCTGGACCTTTTCGAAGAAGGGTCGATCACCAACCTCACCTCCTCGGTGATCGGCAACGTGTTCGGATTCAAACCATTGCTGGCATTGCGCCTCGAGGACATGCGCATTCCGGTGGCGTATGTGAAAACCTTCCAAGGTCCACCGCACGGCACGGTGATGGAACGCGAATACCTCAACAAATACGGCAGACCACTGCTCGGCGCCACAGTGAAGCCGAAGCTGGGTTTGTCGGCCCGCAATTACGGGCGCGTGATCTACGAGGCGTGTAAGGGTGGCCTCGATTTCACCAAGGACGACGAGAACATCAATTCGCAGCCTTTCATGCGCTGGCGCGACCGGTACCTGTTCGCGATGGAGGGGGTGAACCGGGCGATGGTCGAAACCGGCGAGATCAAAGGCCATTACCTCAATGTCACCGCCGCGACCATGGAGGACATGTACGAGCGGGCCGAGTTCGCCAAGGAAATCGGGTCGGTCGTGATCATGATGGACCTGACCGTGGGTTATACGGCGATGCAGTCGATGTCGAAGTGGGCGCGGCGCAACGGCGTGCTGCTGCATCTGCACCGGGCCGGGCATTCGACGTTCACCCGGCAGAAGACGCACGGGGTGAGTTTCCGGGTGCTGGCCAAATGGTGTCGGCTGATCGGGGTGGATCATCTGCACGCGGGAACCGTGGTCGGCAAATTGGAAGGCGATCCAGCGACGACCCGCGGTTTCTACGACACCCTGCGCGAGAACCACATTCCGGCGGAGCTGAGCAACGGCATCTTCTTCGATCAGGAGTGGGCGAGCCTGCCCGGTGTGATGCCGGTGGCCTCCGGCGGTATCCACGCGGGCCAGATGCATCAGCTGCTCGACCTGTTCGGTGACGATGTGATCCTGCAGTTCGGTGGTGGAACGATCGGTCATCCGCTCGGTATCGCGGCGGGCGCCGAAGCCAACCGGGTGGCGCTCGAGGCGGTGGTCAAGGCCCGCAACGAGGGCCGTGACCTGCTCAAAGAAGGTCCCGATGTGTTGCGGACGGCGGCCTCGACGTGCCGCCCGCTCGAGGTCGCGCTGTCGACCTGGGGTGATGTCACCTTCGATTACACGTCCACCGACGCACCCGACGCGGTGCCGACGCCGAGCCTGTAGGGAGACCGGTCATGTATTTGCGACACGGGACGTTCTCGTATCTGCCCGAATTCACCGACACCGAGATCGCCGCCCAGGTGCGGTACGCGCTGCTCAACAACTGGCCGGTGTCGATCGAATACACCGACGATCCGCATCCGCGCAACACCTACTGGGAGATGTGGGGTCTGCCGCTGTTCGATCTGGACGAACCCGACGGCGTGCTCGCCGAGATCAACGCCTGCCGGTCGACGTTTCCGCGCCACTATGTGCGGGTCAACGCCTATGACGCCACCTACACCAAGCAGACGACGGCGTTGAGTTTCCTGGTGCAGCGTCCGGCGGAGGAGCCCGGTTTCGAACTGGCTCGTGCCGAGGGCGCCGACCGCCGCCAGGTCTACAGCGTGCGGTCCTATGCCACCGAACGTCCGCAGGGACAGCGGTATGGGGGCTGAGGGAACCGCCAACGGTTTCCGGTTGCCGCGGCCGGGCGTCACCGACGTCCGGCCGTCGCGTCCGGCCGAGGACGTGGCGCAGACCGAGGAACTGCTGGATGCCGATGCACTGCTGGACCTTTCGCAGGATCTGGCCGGTCATGATGTGGCCGAGACCCTGACCGCGCTGGATGCCGAACTGATCGGGCTGGCGAATGTGAAGCTGCGGGTGCGTGAGATCGCGGCGCTGTTGATGATCGATCGTGCGCGCCGCCGGTTCGGCCTCGAATCGTCGCGCCCGACGATGCACATGAGTTTCACCGGCCCGCCGGGCACCGGCAAGACGACGGTGGCGTTGCGGATGGCGCAGATGCTGCACGCGCTTGGCTATATCCGTAAACCGAAGGTGCACACGGTGACCCGCGACGATCTCGTCGGTCAGTTCATCGGCCACACCGCCCCGAAGACCAAGGAGGCGATCGCCAAGGCCGCCGGTGGGGTGTTGTTCATCGATGAGGCCTATTACCTGTTCCGTCCGGAGAACGAACGCGATTACGGGCAGGAGGTGATCGAGATCCTGCTGCAGGAGATGGAGAACGAGCGGGCGAATCTGGTGGTGATCTTCGCCGGCTACCCGGATCGGATGGACAAGTTCTTCTCGGCCAATCCGGGGTTGTCGTCGCGGGTGGCGCATCATCTGGAGTTCGTCGATTACACCCAGGAGGAATTGCTCGCCATCGCGGAGCTGATGGTGGCGGCGGAGAATTTCGTTTTCGACGCCGCGGCGCGCGAGGCGTTCTCCCGGTATCTGACGGTGCGGATGACGCGGCCCCGGTTCTCCAACGCGCGCAGTGTGCGCAATGCGATCGATCGGTGCCGATTGCGGCAGGCCAAGCGACTGGTGGAAGCGGGGCGGCCGTTGTCGCGCGAGGATCTGGTCACGTTGTGCGCCGAGGACGTGTTGGGCAGCAGCGTTTTCGAGGAGGTGGGTGCCTCGCCATGCCGACCAGTTTGAAAACGCTGACCCGCTACACGATCGAGGAGGAACATCGTCATCCCGGGTCGTCGGGCGAATTCTCCGCGCTGGTGAATGTGGTCGCCACCGCCACCAAGATCATCGCCAATCAGGTGACGCGCGGGGCGATTCCGGGACGCGAGGACGGGCCGCTGTCGGCGAGCGAGCGTCTCGACGCGTTGACCGACGAGATCATGGTGGCCCAGACCCAGTGGACCGGCCACCTGTCGGGGTTGCTGTCCGAGCAGCGTGCCACCGCGCTGGCGGTGCCGGCCGCCCAGCGGCGCGGCAAGTATCTGCTGGCGTTCGACGCCCTGGACGGGTCGAGCAATATCGACGTGAATCTGCCGGTGGGTTCGATCTTCAGCATTCTGCGCGCACCGCAGGAGGTGCTCGAGGGCACCGCCGAGCCGTGCGACGCCGACTTCCTGCAGCCGGGTGTACGGCAGGTGTGCGCGGGGTTCACCCTGTACGGGCCTGCCACGATGCTGGTGCTCACCACCGGCAGCGGCGTCGACGGGTTCACCCTCGACCGGGAGATCGGCGCGTTCGTGCTCACCCACCCGCGCATGCGGATCCCGCAGGACACTTCGGGTTTCGCGATCAACGCCGCCAACGAACGGTTCTGGGAGCGGCCGGTGCGCCGGTATGTGCAGGAGTGTCTGGAGGGGGTGGAGGGGCCGAGGGGTCGTGACTTCAACATGCGCTGGGTGGCGTCGCTGGTGGCCGACACCTTTCACATCCTGACCAGGGGTGGCATGTATCTGTACCCGCGTGATACCCGCAATCCGGCACGGCCGGGGCGGGTTTCGCTGCTGTACGGCGCCAATCCGATCGCGTTCATCGTCGAGCAGGCGGGCGGGGCCGCCACCACCGGGCACGAACGGGTGATGCTGGTGCCGCCGACGCAGGTGCATCAGCGGGTGCCGTTCATCTTCGGATCCCGCAACGAGGTGTTGCGTATCGAGCGGTATCACACCGAACCCGACGAGGGCCCCAGCTTCGACAGTTCGCTGTTCGGGACGCGTTCGCTGTTCCGGCCGGCCAAGCACGACCAGCGCACCTAGGAGCCGCCCTATGTCGGTCAAACACCCTGTCGTCGCGATCACCGGGTCCTCCGGTGCCGGAACGACCAGTGTGACACGCACTTTCGAGGAGATCTTCCGCCGGGAGGGGATCAGCGCAGTGGTGGTGGAGGGCGATTCGTTCCATCGCTACGACCGGGCGGAGATGAAAATGGCGATGGCCGAGGCCGAAGCGCAGGCCAACACCACGTTCTCCCATTTCGGAGAGGACGCGAATCTACTGCCCGAGCTCGAGGCGCTGTTCCGGGAATACGGCGAAACCGGTGTCGGGCAGGTGCGCAAGTACCTGCACGACGACGAGGAGGCCAAACCCTACGGGCAGCCGGCGGGCACGTTCACCCCGTGGGAGGACCTCGCGCCGGGGAGCGATCTGCTGTTCTACGAGGGCCTGCACGGTGCGGCGGTGACCGATTCGGTGAACATCGCCCAGCACACGGATCTGCTGGTGGGGGTGGTGCCGATCATCAACCTCGAGTGGATCCAGAAGGTGTATCGCGACAAGACCCATCGCGGGTATTCCAGTGAGGCGGTGATCGATACGATCCTGCGCCGCATGCCCGACTACGTGAAATACATCTGCCCGCAGTTCTCCCGGACCTACGTGAATTTTCAGCGGGTGCCGACGGTCGACACGTCCAATCCGTTCATCGCCCGCAGCATCCCGACGGCCGACGAGAGTTTCGTGGTGATCCGGTTCGCCGATCCGAAGGTGATCGACTTCCCCTACCTGCTGTCGATGTTGCACGACTCGTTCATGTCGCGGCCCAACTGCATCGTGGTTCCGGGCGGGAAGATGGAGCTGGCGATGCAGCTGATCTTCACGCCGTTGATCCTGCGGCTGATGGACAAACGGCCCAAACGCAACCTGTGATCAGACCTCGTCGTTGTCCTGCTGCTGTTGCCTGCGGGCCTCGCGGCGCTGCTGTTCGGCGCGCTCGCGCAGGCCACGCAGGAAGGCCTCGTCATCGTCGGGGTTGGTGGCGATGTGGCGGCCGGGCCGGTCGTACTCGCTGAAGCGGGTGTTGGACGCCGGGCGCGACGGACCGATCGGGCGTCCGGCGAACAACCACAGCAGTGCGCCGATCGTCGGCAGCAGGACGACGACGATGAGCCAGCCCATCTTCGGGAGGTGTCGGATGCCGTCGTCGGGGCTGGTGACGATGTCGACGAGGCAGTACACCCACAGGGCAAGGGTCAGGAACCCGATGATCGCGTAATGCATTGCGGTAGTCCTCATTGTGGTGGATGGACGGAGGACCCCGACGCCCCCGGCAGCAAGGATGCCGTATACGCGGGCATGGTGAAAGGGCGGGGGTCAGTCCGGCAACAGGGGGACCGACAGACCCTCGCCGCGATCGAGCAGTGCCGCGCGGGTGACGGCGGCGGAGCCGAAGCGGCGGCGCAGGTCGTCGAGGGTGGCGTCGAGTGTGTTGTCGGCGCGTGGTTCCAGCGGCAGGGTCAGTTGCATGGTGTCGGCGTCGTCGAGGTTGGTCAGCGACAGGCCGATGAGGGTGAGGCCACGTTCGGTGATCAGCGGTGTGGCGGTGTCGAGTAGGCGGCGGGCGGCCTGGCGGATGGCGGTGGTGGCGTCGGTGGCCTCGACAAGGGTGTGGGAGCGGGTGGCGCGGGTGAAGTCGTCGAAACGTAAACGCAGCACCACTGTTCGGCACACCCGGTCGGCGGCGCGCAGGCGGCGGCCGAGGCGGTCGGTGAGTCCGTCGAGGTAGGCGGCGATTTCGTCGGGCTCACGGTGTCGGCGGCCGAGGGCGCGTTGCGCGCCGATCGAACGGCGGCGTTTGCCGGTTTCCACTCGACGTGGGTCGCGGGCCCACGACAGTGCGAACAGGTGGCGGGCGGCGGCGGGGCCGAGGATGGCGCGCAGGTGGGCTTCGCCGAGTTCGGCGAGTTGACCGACGCGGGTGATGTTGTTGGCGTGCAGGGTGGCGGCGGTGACTTTGCCGACGCCCCATAATCGTTCGACCGGCAGCGGGTGCAGGAAGTCCAGTTCGGCGCCGGGTTCGACCAGGCGTAAACCGTCGGGTTTGGCGACCGCGGAAGCGACTTTGGCCAGGAACTTGGTGCGAGCGATGCCGACGGAGATGGGCAACCCGACCTCGGTGCGGATGCGTTCACGCAACCTTCTGGCGATGTCGACCGGTTCTCCGCTGATCCGCCGTAACCCACCGACGTCGAGGAACGCCTCGTCGATGGAGATCCCCTCCACGATCGGAGTGGTGTCGTGGAAGATCGCGAACACCGCCTTGCTCGCCTCGGCATAGGCCGTCATCCGCGGCGGCACCACCACCGCATGCGGACACACCCGCAACGCCTGCCCCGCGTTCATCGGGGTCCGCACCCCGAACGCCTTGGCCTCATAACTGGCGGCCAGCACCACTCCACCGCCGACGAGCACCGGCTTCCCCCGCAGCCATGGCTGGTCCCGCTGCTCGACCGAGGCGTAGAACGAGTCGAGGTCGGCGTGCAGGATCGACGCCTCGTCGCGGGACTGGATGCGTGGGCGTCGTGGGGCGGCGGGATCGGACACGAACATATGTTCGCATCGATGTACGACAAGAACGAGGCATCCACGAGCTGTCCGCAAATCCTCGGCGAACGTCAGACTCGGTGAGCTTTCCGGATCCGCACGCCGCACAGCATCCGTCCAGGTCCCACCGGACGTGTCCGCCTACCAGCGTCTGGGTCAGGGCGAACTCTGTCGTCGCGCCGCACGCGATGCACGGCGCCGGGTACGGGGACGATTCTGTGACGATGCCGTTCCGGTGGAGCAGCTCGACGCGGTATCTGGCGGGAGGGTGCCGCGTTCCGGTTCGCTGCGCGCCAGAGCACCACGATGACTTGGCAGTTCGAAGATTCGTGCCACAGCACCCGGCCGTGGACGGACTCGCCTCGCAGAGGTAGCTGTGCGTCCAGCGGCACGCTCGTCACTCGCAGGAGACCGACCGCGTCCTGCCCCTGATCGAGCTCGATGAAGACGCCGAAAGGCTGTCGCCCGATTACTCTTCCGGTCACGAGGCTGTCGACAGGCAGCGATTCCACTGTGTCCGGCCATGCGGTGCGCGCCCGGCGCGCCCATTCTTTGTCGTCGGGCCAGAAGTACTCGTCTGTTGCCATCGGCGTCGAGTCTATGCGCCACAGCGCGACGGAACCGCCGGGTTTGTCGGACCTGTCTGCTGGGATGGGGGTCCGGGGTCGTCGGTGAAAGAGGTTGGTACGCATGGTGAGCGTCGGCTGGGATCAGGTTTTCGCGTGGCGGTTGGGGCGGCAGTTCGTGGCGCCTCGGGGTGGTGGGGCTGTCGAGGAGATCGTGGGGCGGCTGGCGGGGGTGCAGGCGCAGGTGGGGTCGGCGGCGGAGACCGCTGTTGCGGTGCGGGGTGGGGCGGCGAACGCGGTGGGGGAAGCGCTTTCGGTGGGTGGGCTGGTGAAGACGTGGGCGATGCGTGGGACGTTGCATGCGATGGTTCCGGGGCAGGCCGCGGCGGTGTTGGCGTTGATGGGGTCGGCTCGGACGTGGGAGAAGGCGTCGTGGGTCAAGACGTTTGGGGCCACTCCGGAGCAGGTGGCGGCGTTGGTGGCGGTGGTGTCGGGGGTGCTGGCGGAGCGGGTGCTCACGCGCGAGGAGTTGGTGGAGGCGGTGCTTGCCGAGCCGGGGTTCGCGCATCTGGGTGAGCAGTTGCGGTCGGGGTGGGGTGCGGTGCTCAAGCCGTTGGCGTGGCAGGGGGCGTTGTGTCACGGACCGATGCGTGGCACGAAGGTCACCTTCACTTCGCCGGGGAATCTGGTGGCGGGCTGGTCCGGCCTGCCCGAGCCCGACGTGGCGGCGCCCGGGTTGATCCGGGCGTACCTGGGCGCTTACGGTCCGGCGACGCCGGAATCCTTCGATGCTTGGCTCAGCCGCAACAGCTTGCGCAAGACGGTGGTGCGTGGGTGGTTCGCGGCACTGGGCGACGAACTGACCGAGATCGAGGTGGACGGCCGTAAAGGATGGCTGCCCACCGAATTCGTCGACGAACTCACGGCCGCGACCCCGGATGACGCGATCCACCTGCTCGGGCCGTTCGACCAATACGTTCTCGGCCCCGGCACCGGCGACACCGCGCTCCTGGCGGCCGAGCATCGCGCGAAGGTCAGCAGGACGGCCGGTTGGATCTCACCGCTGGTGCTGATGGGCGGCCGGATCGCGGGTACCTGGGAGCAGCAGGGCGAGCAGGTGGTGGTCACGCCGTTCGACGGTGCGCGGTTGCCGAAGCGGGCGTTGGGTGCGGCGGTGGAGCGGCTCGCGACCGCGATCGGCAGCGACCTCACGGTGCGCGTCGAGTAATCGGCACGCCGTCACATCAGGGCGGTCGATCGAATCCGGTTTCGCGATCCGCCTCGGGTGAACCAAGCGCTTGCTACGGTGAGGCGATGATCCCCACGATCGTCTGGGGCACCGGCAATGTCGGTCGCGCGGCCATCCGTTGCGTCACCGCTCATCCGGCGCTGGAACTGTCCGCGGTGCTCGTCCACGACCCCGCCAAGGTCGGCCGCGATGCCGGCGAACTCGCAGGTCTCGACACCGAACTCGGCGTACGCGCGACCGATGACATCGACGCCGTGCTCGCGGCTCGGCCCGGTGCGGTGGTGTACGCGGCGTCCGGCGATATCCGGCCCGACGACGCCCTCGCCGACATCGTGCGCGCGATCCGGGCCGGTGCCGTGGTCGTGACGCCCGCGCTCTACGCCCTCTACGACCCCCGTAACGCACCGGCCGAGCTCCGTGACCCGGTGCTGGCGGCGATCGAGGACGGCGGTGGTTCGCTGTTCGTGTCCGGCGTCGACCCCGGCTGGGGCAACGACGTACTGCCGGTGCTGATCAGCGGGCTCGCCGGCACTGTGGATGTGGTGCGCTGCCAGGAGATCTTCGACTACTCCACCTACGACCAACCCGACTCGGTGCGTTACCTGGTGGGGATGGGGCAGCCGATGGACTACCAGCCACCGATGCTGTTGCCCTCGGTTCCGACGATGGTGTGGGGCGGGCAGATCCGGTTGCTGGCCAGGGCACTGGAAGTGGAACTGGACGATATCCGCGAGACCGTCGAGCGGCGTGCACTCGATGCCACTGTGCGGACGGTGCGGATGGGTGAGTTCGCGGCGGGCACGCAGGGGGCGGTGCGATTCGAGGTGCAGGGCATCGTCGAGGGCGACGCGCGCATCGTCGTCGAACATGTCACCCGTATCCACCCGGACTGCGCGCCGGACTGGCCCTCGCCACCCGACGGGGAAGGCGCGCACCGGGTGATCATCGAGGGCAGCCCGCGCATCGAGGTGAACGTGACCGCCACCGACGAGGGCGGCAACCGGGCGGCGGGCGGAAATGCCACGGCGGTGGGCAGATTGGTCAACGCGATCGACTGGCTGGTTGCCGCCGAACCAGGTCTCTACGACGCGCTCGAGGTTCCGTTGCGCGCCGCGGTCGGCAAACTCGGAAGGAAGACCCCATGATCATCGACGTGCCGCAGGGCAAGGATCCCATCGGGTATGTGTGGGGCGAGATGGTGCCTGGTATCGGTGTCGCGGCCGCGGCGTTCTCGCTGTCGGTGTACGAGCACTCCACGCTCGGGCTGCGGGAGTTCGAGGCGGCCCGGTTGCGCATCGCCCAGATCAACGGGTGCCTGTTCTGTCAGGACTGGCGCACCGAACGCGACGGGGTGAAGGTCGAACCGGAGTTCGCCGACGCGGTCACCGACTGGCGTGACACCGATTCGTTCGACGAGCGAACCCGTTTGGCGGCCGAATACGCCGAGCGCTATGCCACCGATCATCACGGTCTCGACGACGACTTCTGGGCCCGCATGTTCGCCCACTACACCCAGCCCGAGGTGGTCGAATTGAGCATGAGCATCGGTTCGTGGCTGGCTTTCGGCCGCCTCAACCGGGTCCTCGGGTTGGACACCGCCTGCGTGCTGCCTGGGCATTGAGCCGCGCGGCCGCGCCCGGCGGGCCCGGGTGGGGTTAGGCTGCGGGCCGTGGAGTCTCCGATTCGGCAGCTGATCGACACCGTGGCCTGGGTCCTGATCGACAACGGGCGCATCCTGTGTGCCCGCCCGCGCGGCAAGGATGTCTTCTACATTCCCGGCGGCAAACGCGAGGGCGCGGAAACGGATCTCGAGACGCTGGTGCGTGAGGTGGCCGAGGAACTGACCGTGGAGTTGTCGGCCGAGACCGCCGCCCATGTGGGCACCTATGAGGCACAGGTTTCCCACGACGAGAACACCGTGGTGCGGATGGCCTGTTACACCGCCGAGTATCGGGGCGTGCTGACGGCGAGCAGCGAGATCGAGGCATTGGCCTGGTTCGGTTTCGGCGACCGGGATCTGGTTCCGCCGGTCGACCAGTTGTTGTTCGACGACCTCGCCGCCTCGGGGGCTCTGCGGTGATCGCCGCGGCGGCGCGCTCGGCGAGTTTTGAGCTGGTCGCGGTGCCGCTGGCTTTCACCCGGGTCCGTACCCGGGTGCGGGTGGCGCGGCGGCTGCTGCGGGAACCGGTGGGTGCTCACGGTGTGTCGCTGCCCCGGTGCCTGGCGCATTCGGTGCTGTCGGCGGGGATGGGTGTCGTCGGGTGGTTCCTGGTGCTGCTGAGTGTGCTGGTGCTCGTTCGAGGTCTGGCCTACCCGCTGCTGGTCGGTGACGGGTACCGGAATGCCTGGGGCGGGCCGACTCTGGTCGGTGCCTGGGCAGTGCACGCCCTGCTCGCGGTGCTCCTCGCGCCACTGTTTCTCGCGGTTGTCGCGGCACTGGGGCGGTTGCAGGTCAGGTTGACCAACACCGTGCTCGGCGGTCACCGGTCGTGGTGGCCGGTCCCGCTCGCCACGCTGCTCACGGCGGCGGGCACGCTGTTCTTCATCGCCTGGTCACACCAGATCTGACGAGTCAGCGCAGAGCCGGTACGCGCCGGTCCACCGCCGGGGCTGGGTGTCGGTCGTGTCGCCCGGTCCACGGTGCGGTGCAGCGTCGACGGTGGTTCACAACTCCCACCGGCCCAGGTCACGGAACGCTAGCCGCCGAGACCGCGCAGGATCCGGGCGATTTCGGTGAGGGCGGCGGGTTCGGTCATTCGCCAGTGGGTGGCTGCGATCGGATAGTTGTGCACCGTTGCGGTGACCGCGTCCGCCCACGACGTCGCACCGGTGGAGCCGGTCGCGTCGTCGGCGGCGGTGAAGTAGGTGAGGGGGCCGTGGAAGGGGCGGGGCCGGTAGGCGGCGTCGAGTGCGATGGAGGCGATGGCACCATCGATGATCCTGTCGACGCGCGCTTCGTCGACGGGCACGTCGGGTGCCGACAACGCACACAGTCGGCGGGCCAAGGCCCGTGCGTCGGTGTCGTCGCCGGCGCCGGCGAACCCGCCGAGCAGATCGGCGGCGGTGGCTTCGGTGGCCGTCGCGGGTGAGGCGCTGGTGAGGCGGCTGTCGAGCATGCCGAGCAGCGCGACCTGTTCCCCGTCTTCCTGCAGTTGCACCGCCATGGCGTGGGCGATCACTCCGCCCAGCGACCAGCCGAGCAGGTGGTAGGGCCCCTCGGGTTGCACGGCGCGCAGATGCTTGAGGTAGAGCAGTGCCCATTGTTCGATCGAATCCGGCAGTGGCTCGGTGGAACTCAGGGCCGGTGACTGCAGACCGTAGACGGGGCGGTCCAGGTGTGCGGTGAGACCACTGAACGACCAGGCCAGGCCGCTGACGGGGTGCACACAGAACAGTGGTTCGCCGGTGCCGGTGGTGCGCAACGGGAGCAGGATGTCGAAGGCGGTGTCGGTGCCGGTGGAGTCCGTACCGGCCGCCCGTAGCGCGGTGAGGATCCCGGCGGGGGTGGGTGCGGTGAAGATCCAGGTGACGGGGACGGTCGCGGCGAGCGCGTCGCCGAGCTGGGTGGCCAGGCGGGTGGCGAGCAGTGAGGTGCCGCCGAGTTCGAAGAAGTGGTCGTCCATGCCGACCCGGTCCAGGCGGAGTACGTCGGCGAAGACCGCGCATACCGCCTGCTCTACCGCACCGGCCGGAGCCCGGTGGGTGCGGGTGGTGAAGGTCGGTGCGGGCAGGGCGTCGCGGTCGAGTTTGCCGTGTGCGGTGAGCGGAATCCGGTCCAGGACCACTATCGACGCGGGCATCATGTGGGCGGGCAGGTGGTGGGCGGCCCACTCGGTGAGCCGTTCGACGGCGATCGTCTTGCCCTGTCCGGCAACAACATAGGACACCAGCACGGTTTCGCCGGTCTGGTTGGCTCGGCCGAGGGTGACCGCGGACGCCACGTCGGGATGATCGGTGAGGACCGAGTCGATCTCGGTGAGCTCGATGCGGAAGCCACGGATCTTGGTCTGGAAGTCGGTGCGACCTCGGTAGTCGAGTTCGCCGTCGGCGGTCCAGGCCGCGAGGTCGCCGGTGCGGTACATGCGTTCGCCCGGGGTGAAGGGGTCGGCGACGAACCGTTCGGCGGTGAGGTCGGGGCGGGCGAGGTATCCGGTGGCCAATTGTGTTCCGCCCAGATACAACTCACCGGTGACTCCGGTGGGGACAGGGTTCAGGTGTGCGTCGAGAACGTAGACGCGGCTGTTGTGGACGGGTCGGCCGATCGGCACGGTGACGGTGTCGCGCGGTGTCACCCGGTGACTGGTGATCGACACGGCGGCCTCGGTGGGTCCGTACACGTTGAACAGCGCAGCCTGTGGTGCCGCGGTCTGGATGCGGTACGCCAGGGACACCGGCAGTGCCTCACCGATGGCGAGGATGCGGCGCAGCGAGGTAGGCAGTTTTTCGGTGAGCAGGGCATCGAGCATCGAGGGAACGGCGTGCAGGGTGGTGACGTTCTCGGTGCGCATCAGCTCCGCCAGGTAGGCGGGGTCGCGGTGTCCGCCCGCGGACGCGAGCACGATGCGCCCACCGCTCACCGCGGTGGACCAGAACTCCCACACCGACAGATCGAAGGTCGCGGCGGTCTTCAGCAACACCGCATCGTCGGTGCCGAGACCGAATTCGGTGGTCTTCCAGCGCAACTGGTTGACGATCGCGGCGTGCGGCACCGCGACACCCTTGGGTCGGCCGGTCGATCCCGACGTGAAGATCACGTAGGCGGTGTCGGTCGCCCGGACGGGGGCTATCCGTTCGGCGTCGACGAGTGGTTGCGGTGAGTAGCCGCCCAGATCCAGCTGCTCGACCGGCGCGGCATCGTGCGAACCGGTCGCGGCGAGCCAGGTGTCGGCGTGGGTGAGGGTCAGCAGCGGGGCCGCGGTGTCGAGGATGTAGCGGGTGCGTGCCTGCGGTTGGTCGGGGTCGACGGGCACGTACGCACCACCGGTGGCCGCGACCGCGTACATCGCGACGATCAGGTCCACCGAGCGCCGCAGCGCGAGCGCGACCCGTGTTTCCGGCCCGACGCCGACGGCGACGAGGTGGCGGGCCAACCGGTTGACGCGCGCGTCGAGTTCGGCGAAGGTCCAGCGCACACCGTCGGCGACCAGAGCGACCGCGTCCGGGGTGGACCGGACGGTGGCCGCACGCAGCGAGGCCAGGGTGGCGGCCGGATCACCGTGTCGCACAGTGCTATTCCAGGTGTGCAGGACACGGGTACGTTCGGCGGGGTCGAGTAGGTCGACGGTGTGCAGGGGACGGTTCGGGTCGGTGAGTACCGCCGAGAGCAGCCGGGTGAGCCGGTCGAGGAATCCCGCGACGGTGGCTGCGTCGAACAGGTCGGTGGCGTAGGTGCAGTACCCGCCGATACCGGTCGGGGCACCGTCGCCGCTGTAGCCGTCGGCGACGATCAGGTGCAGATCGAACTGGGACAGTTCGCGATCCAGCTCCACCGAGCTGACGCCGACACCGGGCAGATCCATGCTGACCTGTCCGAGGTTCTGGAACGACAACCCGACCTGGAACAGCGGATGCCGCGCGGTGGATCGGGCGGGGTTGAGGACCTCGACGAGCCGTTCGAAGGGGATGTCGGCGTGGGCGAAGGCCTGCAGGTCGATGTCGCGTTGCCGGGTGAGCAGGTCGGAGAAGCTCGCGCGGTGGTCGACGCGGGTGCGGAAGACGAGGGTGTTGACGAACATGCCGATCAGGTCGTCGAGCACCGCGTCGCCACGACCGGCGACGGGTGTGCCGATGGCGATGTCGGTGCTGCCCGACAGGCGCGACAGCACCACGGCGAAGGCGGTGTGCACGGCCATGAACAGGGTCGCGCCGTGGGTGCGCGACAGTTCGGTCAAGGCGGTGTGGGTGGCGGCGTCGAGGGTGAACGGCACCCGGCCACCGGCATACGTCTGGACCGCGGGGCGCGGGCGGTCACGGGGGAGCTCGAGCTGGTCGGGCAGATCCGCCAGCTCGCGCTGCCAATAGGCGAGCTGGGTGGCGGCGGTGGAGGTGGGGTCGGTCTCGTCACCGAGCAGGTTCTGCTGCCAGATGGCGTAATCGGCGTACTGCACGGGCAGTGGCGTCCAGGTGGGGGCGTGACCGTCGACGCGGGCACCGTAGGCCAGCACCAGGTCGCGGGTGAGCGGGCCACCGGAGAAACCGTCACCGGCGATATGGTGCACGGCGACGGCGAGGATGTGTTCGTCGCCGGTTCCGAACAGGGCGGCGCGCAACGGCACCTCGATGGTCACGTCGCACGGCGCCGAAACCAGTTCCGCGACAGCAGCGTTCGGGTCCGCCGGGGTGGGTGCGAGCACCAACCGTGGCACGTCGGGATGGTCGGCGGGCAGCACGACCTGCGCCGGTGCCTGATCGAGCATCGGGTACACCGTGCGCAGGATCTCGTGGCGGGCGACCACATCGGTGAACGCGGCGACCAGCGCGGCGGTGTCGAGCGCACCGGTCAGCCGCAAGACGACGGGAATGGTGTACGCGGCGGTCCCGGTGTCGAACCGGTTCAGAAACCACATGCGCTGCTGGGCGGGCGAGAGCGGAATGCGCTCCGGCCGTGGCTGGGCGCACAGCGCGGGCCGCGTCTGTGCGTGCGCCGAGGCGCTGATCGCGGCGGCGCATCCGGCGACAGTCGGTGCGGCGAACAGTGAACGCACCGGCACCCGGGTACCGACGGCGGCGCTCAGGCGTGCCGCCAGCCGGGTGGCGAGCAAGGAGTTGCCACCGAGGTCGAAGAAGTTGTCGTCGGCACCGACCCGTTCGACGCCGAGGACTTCGGCGAAGACCGCGGCGACCGTGCACTCCGGCCCGGTGGACGGCTCCCGGTAGCGGCGGCTGACGAATTCGGGTGCGGGCAGCGCTGTGCGGTCGATCTTGCCGGTGGCCGACACCGGAACACGATCGAGCACGACCACCGCCGCGGGCACCATATGCGCGGGCAACAGCGTCGCCGCCCATCGGGTCAGGGCACCGGCATCGGGGGCGCGACCGGTCACGTACGACACCAGGACCGTCTCGCCGGCCGGGTTCTCGGTGCCGAAGGTGAGGGCGAAACTCACCTGCGGGTGCCGCACCAGCACGGCATCGACCTCGCCGGGTTCGATGCGGAAGCCGCGGATCTTGATCTGGAAGTCGCCGCGGCCCAGGTATTCCAGCTCGTAGCGGTCCGTGTGCACCCAGCGCACCAGGTCACCGGTGAGGTACATGCGCGCACCGGTCTCGCTCCACGGGCAGGCCACGAAACGTTCGGCGGTGCTCGCGCCGCGACCACCGTAACCACGCGCCAGGCCGGGCCCGGTCAGGTACAGCTCACCGGTGACACCGACGGGCACCGGCCGCAACCGGGCGTCGAGCACGAGTGCGCGCATGCCGGGCACGGGGGTGCCGATTGTGATGCGCTCACCGGCGCGCAGGACGGTGTAGGTGGCACCGATGGTGGCCTCGGTCGGGCCGTATCCGTTGAGGAAGGTGCGACCGGATGCCCACGCGGACAACAGTTCCGGTGCTACGGCCTCACCGCCGGCCGACACGCAACGCAGGTCGGGCAGCCCGGCGGGATCGAGGGTGCTCAGCAGTGCCGGGGTGATGATCGTGTGGGAGACGCGTTCGGTGCGCAGCAGCTCGTCGAGTTCGGCGCCGCCGAAGGTGTCCGGTGGTGCGATGACGAGGGTGGCGCCCCGGTGGAAGGCGGTGGCGATCTCCTCGATCGACTGGTCGAAACTGGGTGAGCACACGTGCAGCATGCGGTCGTCGTGACGCAGACGCATCAGGGTCGCCGAGTGGGCGACGAGAGCGGCCAGACCGGTGTGGGTGACGCACACACCCTTCGGGGTACCGGTGGAACCGGAGGTGTAGATCAGGTAGGCGGTGTTGTCGCGGCGCAGGGGCCTGCGGCGGTGCCGGTCGCGCACGGGGGTCGACGCGTACGCCGCCGTCCGGGCGCGCACGCCCGGGTCGTCGACGACCAAGGCCCGCACCGATTCCGGAAGTACCCGGGCGTGTGCGGTGACGGTGATCCCCACCTCGGTGCCGGAGTCGGTGAGCATGTGCCGGATACGGTCGGCGGGGTAGTTCGGGTCGACGGGCAGATACACCCCGCCCGCCTTCGCGACCGCCCACAGCGCGAGGATCGCCTCGTAGGAGCGGGGGATCGCGCAGGCGACCACGGTTTCGGGGCCGACGCCCTCGCTGATCAGGACCCGCGCCAACCGCGAGGATTCGGCGTCGAGTGTGCCGTAGGTGTGGTCGGTTCCGTTGTCGCGCACGGCGATTCGGTGTTGCCCGAAACCGGTGCCGCGCACGAGGAGCTGGGCGAGGGTGCGCACGGAGCCGTGGGGTGCCCCGGTGCCGATGCGTGCGAGCAGGTGATCTTCGCCCCGCACCCATACCGACAAGTCACCCACCGGGACGTCCGGACGGCGGGCGATGTCGGTGAGCAGGTCGATCAGGCGGCGCGCGAACCCCGCCGCGGACGCGTCGAGTCCCGGGCCGACGCCGACCGACATTCCGGTGGACGACTCGGTCACCACCACCGTGAGGTCACCTGCCGAGTCGGACGAGAACGCCGAAACATCTTGCGGGTGCGCGGGAGCACGCAGTTCGAGGCGGATCTGTCCCAGCGAGCCGTGTTCCGCGCCGAGTAGGTGAGCGAGGTCCTCGACCGGGATTCCGGCGTGGGCGAGCGCTTGGTCCGCTGCCCGGTGCGCGCGGTGGAGCAGCGTGCGGAACGGTTCGGTGGGGTCGATGTGCGTGCGCAGCAGATGATCCGCGGCGCGGAGCACGATGTCGTCGGAGCCGGTGAGTCGTGCGATCAGGATCGATACGGCTGCGCTGATCGCACTCGACCAGCGCACGCCTGCACTGTCGGCAAGCCGACGCAGCTCCCGGTGCGTTGTCGCCGGGACGGGGAAAGCCGATGGCGGATGATCCTCGTCGCGGGCGCCGACCGCGTGGCCATCGGACGTGCGGTGGTGGGCCTCGCTCGTCCGCCCGGCACCGGCCGAGCGCCGGCCGGCACCGCTGCGGGGGTCCATGGTCCGCATCGGTGCGGCCACCTCAGCGATGTCGGCCGGGTCGCGAGTGTCGAGGTCGATCAGCGCTTCGGTGGGCAGTGTGAGGCGACCGGGTAGGTCGGCCAGGGTGGTTCGCCAGAAGCGGGAAACGGTGATGGGGTCGGACGGTTGCGCGCCGAGTTCGGTCACGATGTCGATGGCGCGCGCTGGGGCCGACTGTCGATGTGGCGTGGATTCGTTCGTGGCTGTCAGTTCGGACAGGGCGGTGCGTAGCCGGTCGGTGACGGCGCGCGCCACCTCGTCCGACACCAGGTCACGCCGGTATTTGACCTGTACCTGGGTGCGGGCGCCGAGGAAGACCAGGACGGTGATCGGGTAGTGGGTGTGGTCGGCGCCTTGCAGGTCGTCGATGCGCAGACCGTCGAGCGCCCCACCGGCCTGCTGCAGACCCTCGACATCGACGGGGTAGGACTCGAACGCCAGCATCGTGTCGAACAATTCACCACGACCGGCGGCCCTTTGGATGGCGCCCAGCCCGAGGTGATGGTGGTCGAGCAGGGTGGCCTGCTCGGCCTGCACCGCGCGGATCATCGCGCCGACTTCACCGTCGATGCGCACGCGCACCGGGACGGCGTCGACGAACAGGCCGATCATGTCGCCGACACCGTCGAGCTGCGGTGGGCGCCCGGATACGGTGGCGCCGAACACGACGTCGTCGCGACCGGTACTCGCGGCGACGACCAGCGCCCACGCGGTCTGGAACACCGTATTGGCGGTGACCTCGACCGACGCGGCGAAGGTGGTGAGCGCGGCGGTGGCGGTGGCGTCGAGCTCGAATTCGCACAGCCCGTAACCGGTTCCGGTGGGGCGTGGCCAGGTCAGTTCTGGGGCGAGCATGGTCGGTTCGACCCCGTGCAGCAGCTCCGACCACGCCTGCTCGGCGACGGTCCGGTCCTGGCGGCTGAGCCAGTCGAGGTAGTCGCGGTAGGGACGCACCTCGGGCAGAACGCTCGCGTCACCACCGGTGGTGTAGAGGACGAGCAGTTCCTTCATCAGCAACGGCATCGACCAGCCGTCGAGCAGGATGTGGTGGCCGGTCAGCACCAGGCGGTTGCGTCCGGAACCGGTGCGGTACACCGTGAAACGCAGCAGCGGCGCGACCGCGGGATCGAATCCGGCCGCCTGGTCGGCGGCGAGCAGATCGGCCAGGTCGGCCTCGGTCGTGTCGACCACCCGCACCGGTGCCTCGACGTCGTCGGCGATCACTTGCACGGGTGTGCCGTCGGGCGTGGTGACGAATGCCGAGCGCAGGTTCGCGTGCCGGATGAGGACAGCGGCCGCGGCGCGACGCAATCGGTCGACGTCGAGCTCGCCGGTGAGGTCGACCATGAGCTGGATGACGTAGGCGTGCACCGATTCCTCGAGCATGTCGCCCAGCGCGAGCAGCGAATGCTGGAGCGGTGAGAGCGGCAGAACGTCCGACAGCCCGGGGTGGTCGCGCCGCCAGGTGTCGAGTTCGGTTTGCGTCACCCGGACCAGCGGCACATCGGACGGTGTCGGTCCACCCGCCTGCGGGTAGTGGGTGTGATCGGCGAGTGCGGTCAGCCAGTCCGACCAGATCTCGGCCAGCTCCCGAACCTCGGATTCGTCGAGAATGCCGGTGGCGTAGCGGAAGTCGGCTTGCAGTCGCAGCCCGGTCTCGGTGGTGACCGCGATGGTGTTGATGTCGAGGACAGCGTTCGCGGGCAGGGTGGGGTCGTGGTCGACGTCGAACTCACCGAGGTCGTCGGTGGGCAGCCAGTCGCCGTCGGCGGGGCCGGTGGTCACCGCGCGACCGAGGTAGTTGAATCCGATCTGGGCCACCGATTCGGTCGCGAGGTGCCCGGCGCCGCGCAGCAGCCCGAAACCGATGCCGTTGTCGGGCACGGCGAGCAGTTGTTCCTTGATCGTGCGCATGGTCGCGGCGAGCGCTTCGTCGTCGAAACTCGCCGGTCGCAGCTCTGTCAGGTCGAGCACGACGGGGTAGACGGTGGTGAACCAGCCGACCGTGCGGGTGAGGTCGGCGCCGGGGACGACGTCTTCCTGTCTGCCGTGGCCCTCGAGCCGCAGCCGCAACGCGGGCGCGTCGACACCGCGACGGGCGCGCCACACGCGCACCGCGAGCGCGAGTGCGGCGAGCAGCCCGTGGTCGGCGCCCGCCCGGTACAGGGCGGGCAATGTCGTGAGCAGGGCGTCGGTCACCTCGGACGGGATCCGCACGGTGATCGAGCGCGTGGTTGCCTCGGTGTCGACCGTGCGATCGAGGGGACGGGCACCGAGCAGCGGGTCGGCGGTCGCGAGCGCGCGCTGCCAGTAGGGCAGTTCGGCGGTGCGGTCCACGGTGGTCAGTGCGTGCGCCCAGCGCCGGAACGAGGTGCCGACCGGCGGCAGCGCGATCGGCTGTCCGGCACTGTGTCGGGCCCAGGCCAGGATCAGGTCGGGCAGCAGGATGCGCCAGGAGACCCCGTCGATGACGTAGTGGTGCGCGGCGACCGCGAGCACGTCACCGCCGCCGTTGCCACGAACCCAGGTGAACGCGATCATGCGGGCCGCCGCCGGATCCAGCGTTGTCAGCGCGGCATTCATCGCCCGGGTACCGATTGCGGTGCGGTCGTCGCCCGCTTCGAGCTCGCCGATCAGCGCGTCGACCGGCACCGCGTGTGGTTCCAGCACCTCGAGCCGCCAGCCGCCGTCGAGATCGCACAGCCGGGCACGCAACATGTCGTGGCGCGCCACGACGGCGGCGATGGTGGCGACCAAACCGGCACGGTCGATGCCGTCGGGCAGGGCCAGCACCATCGTCTGGGCGAAGCGGTCACTGGATCCGGTGGCCAGGAATTCGGTGAGCACGGGTGTCAGCGGAACATCGCCGACACCGCCGCCGGGGAGTTCGGCCAGGGTGCTCGTGGCCGGGCCGTCGGTGGTCGCGACCCGGGCCAGGGCGGCCACGGTGCGGTGCTCGAAAACATCTCGGGTGGAGAAGGTGATGCCCGCCGTGCGGGCCAGCGACACCAGCTGGATCGACAGGATGCTGTCGCCACCGATCGCGAAGAACGACTCGTCCGCCCCCACCGACGACACCCCGAGTACGCGGGCGAACAAGTCGGCCAGGCGGGTTTGCATCGCACCCCTCGGCGCGGTGGTCGTCTCGGAGACGGTGATCGGGTCGGGCAGGGCTCGGCGGTCGAGTTTGCCGTTGGAGGTCAACGGCCAGGCATCCAGGACAACGATCGCCGCCGGCACCGCATGGGCGGGCAGACGGCGTGCCGCATGGTCGATCAGGTTCGCGGGATCGGGCGTGGCATCGTGTGCGGCAAGCACGTACGACACCAGGGTGGTCGAGCCGGCGGGCGTGCGTCTGCCGACGGTGACGGCGCACTCGACGTCGGTGTGCCCGGTCAGCACCGCGTCGATCTCGCCCGGTTCGATGCGGAAACCACGCACCTTCAGCTGGGTGTCGGCGCGGCTGACGTAGTCGAGGTCACCGGACGTGCGCAGACGAACCAGGTCACCGGTCCGGTACATGCGGCTGCCGTGGGGACCCCACGGGTCGGCGACGAAACGGGCCGCGGTGGTGACGGGCTGGTTGCGGTACCCGCGGGCCAGGGCCGGGCCCGCCAGATACAGCTCACCCGTGACACCCGGTGCGACCGGATTCAGCCGTGCGTCGAGGACTACGGCATGTGTGCCGCGCACCGGGGTACCGATCGTGATCGGTTGTCCCGCGGTCAGTTCGGCATAGGTGGAGATGATGGTGGTCTCGGTGGGGCCGTACCCGTTGAGGTAGCGGCGGTGCGGGCCCTGCCATTTCGCCGGCAGTTCCGGTGTGGTCACGTCACCGCCGACCGACAGGGACACCAGGGCGTCCAGACCGGCCGGGTCGAGGGTGCCGAGGACGGCCGGGGTGATGATCGCGTGGGTCAACGCCTCGGCCGCGAGCAGGTCGGCCAGTTCGACCCCACCCACGATGTCGGACCCCACGATCACCAAGGTCGCGCCGGTCGAGAAGGCACACAGCCACTCGAGCACCGACGGGTCGAACCAGGGTGAACAGATATGCAGGAAGCGGTGATCCGGCTCGAGGCGGTAGCGCTCGACCGCCTCGGCGACCAGCGGGCCCAGGCCGGCATGTGTCACTGTGACGCCCTTGGGCAGGCCCGTGGAACCGGAGGTGTAGATGATGTAGGCCGGGTGGTCGGCGCGCAGCGGGGTGCGGCGGTCGTGGTCGGTGATCGGGGTACTCGACCGGGCGGCGCAGGACTCGCTGAAAGCGGGGTCGTCGAGGACCAGCCAGGTGATGCCGGTGGGGAGGCGATCGAGGTGGGCGCCGACGGTGATGCCGAGCGTGGCGCCCGAATCGGTGACGAGGTGGTGCAGGCGCTGGGCGGGGTTGGCCGGGTCCATGGGCACGAACACACCGCCTGCCGTGGTGATCGCGACCGCAGTGGCGACCATCTCGTAGGAGCGTGGAAGTGCCACGGCGACAGGGATTTCCGGGCCGACGCCGTGTGCGATGAGTTCGCGGGCCAGGCGTGCGGTGTGCTCGGTCAGCTCGGCGTAGGTGGTCGAACGACCGTTGTGGCGGATCGCGACGCGGTCCGGTCCGAGAGTCGCGCCCGTGGCCACCAGGTCGGGGAACAACGATGTCGGTGTCTCGGCGCTGGGGCGGGTCAGCAGTGCTGTGTGTTCGGCGGTGCTGAGAATCGGCAAGTCACCGACAGGGGTCTTCGGGTTCTCGACTGCGGCCGCCAGGAGCCGAACCAAGCGCTCGGCGAAGGAACCGATCGTCTGCCGATCGAACAGGGCTGTGTCGTAAGTGAATTCGGCGCCGCCTCGGGTGGGTTCGGTGTGGTTGTCCATCACGTCGGTGTCGAGCGACAACGTCAGATCGAAGGACGTCTCGTCACTGTGACGTGCGATGGCCGGACAGAGCATGACGCGAAGCAGCGGGTGCGGCGCCGCCGCGCAGTGGCTTTCCGTCGACTCGGATTCGCCGAGGTGTGGGGCGCAGGGGTCTGCATAGGCGGAGTGCCGCGCCACCATCTCATCGGTAGTCATCCCTGGTCGCGCCATGGCTTCGTCGAAAACCATTGAGGCGTCGGCAAGGACGCGCTCGAACACGGCGGCGCCGAGGACGCGCAGACGCAGCACCCGGTGTGCGGCAGAAGAGGACGGGGCCGCGATGGCGATGTCGTCGGTGCCCGACAGGCGTGCCAGCAGTGTCGCGAAGGCCGCGTACACAACGCTGAGCGCCGTGGTGTCGTTGGCGCGGGCGGTGTCGCGCACCCCTCGGCACACCTCGGCGGGAACAGCGAAGTTCACCCGTCCGGGCCGCTTCGTGAGGCGCCCGGCCGACTCGACAAGGTGAGCCGGGTCGGATGGTTGCCGCACCGCGTGTATGGCGGGTGACGACTCGCTACCGTCCGACGAGACCCGCCGGGGGTGCTCCGTCGGCAGCGGCAACTCCCATGGCAGGTCGGTGAGCACCGCACGCCAGTACGCCACGTCCGAGATCGGATCACGCCGGCGCGCAAGGGTTCCCAGCAGCTCGCCGGCGGTGCGTTCGGGCGAGTGCACGATGGCGTCGAGGACTGTGCGCAACCGGTTCGCCAGTGCCTCGGCGATATCCGCGCCGATCGCCTCGAGCCGGTACTGCAACCCGACCCGGATCCCCGCACCGACCTCGACGCCGACCGCCACGGGGTAATGGGTGGCGTTGGCGGCCTGCACATCGACGATGTCGAGACCGTCGATCGAGCCGTGTGCCTGCCGCATCCCTTCGGTGTCCACCGGGTACGACTCGTACGCCATGAGTGTGTCGAACAGTTCCCCGGCGCCCGCGACGCGCTGGATATCGGTCAATCCCAGATGGTGACCGCCCAGCAGCGCGATCTGCTCGGACTGCACCCGCGACAACAACTCCCGCAACGACACGGCCTCGCCGATTCGTACCCGGACGGGAATGGTGTTGGCGAACAGACCGACCATGCCGTCCACACCGTCGAGCTGTGGTGGGCGCCCCGACACCACCGCGCCGAACAGCACATCGTCACGACCCAGCGCCCCGGCCAGCACCAGTCCCCATGCGGCCTGGAACACGGTGTTGACGGTGACCTCGGTAGCGGCGGCGAAACCGGTGAGTTCCTGGGCGGCATCGCGCGACAATTCCACGACCGACATCCCGTGGCCGGGTGCGGCGCCGGTGGGTGGGACGGTGGCGGTGAGCAGGCTCGGTTCGTGCCCGTCCAGGGCCGCGCGCCAGCTCCCCAGGGCAGCGGTGCGGTCCTGCTCGGCGAGCCAGGCCAGGTAGTCGCGGTAGGGGCGCACGGGTGGCAGCAGGGTGGGCGCACCTTCGGCGGCATAGCAGACCAGCAGTTCGCGCATGAGCAACGGCATGGACCAGCCGTCGACCAGCAGGTGATGCGCGGTCACCACCAGGTGCATGCTCGCCGGTCCGCGATAGACGGTGAACCGGAGCAGGGGTGCGGTGGTCAGGTCGAACCCGATGCGGGATTCGGCGGCGAGCAGTACGTGTGGGTCGGTGCGGTCGGTGTCGACGACGCGCCACGGCACCGTCAGGTCCTCGGCCACGACACCGACCGGGGTACCCGCCGTTGTCGTGACGAAGGCGGTGCGCAGGATGCCGTGCCGGTCCAGCACCGCCCCCGCCGCCCGGCGCATTCGCTCGAGGTCGACCGCACCGGTCATCTCGACCGCCAATTGCACCAGGTACGGGTCGGTCGGCGACACCTGCGCCAGGAACAGCAACCCGAGCTGCAAGGGTGCCAACGGCACCACATCGCTGAGGCCGGGGCGGGTGCGCTGCCAGTCGTCGAGCTCGGCCTGGGTGACGCTGACCAGCGGCACATCGGCGGGCGACAGGCCACCGGCCGCCGGATGGTCCAGATGTTCGGCGAGCACCGTCAACGCCGTGGTCCAGCAGTCGGCCAGCTCGCGCACGTCCGCCTCGTCCAGGATCAGCGACGCGTAGGAGAACGAAGCACGAAGCAGCACACCGTCTTCCGTGCCGACCGCGACCGCGTTGATGTCGACAACGGCGGCTGCGGGCAGCTGCGGGTCCTGCTCGGCGGCCGGTTCACCCCAGTCCGCGGTGGGCAACCAGCTGTGGTCGGCGGCGTCGCCGGTGGAGACGCGGCCGAGGTAGTTGAACCCGACCTGGCCCAGCGAACCCGGTAGCTCGGTCGCGTGGTCGAGGTGGCGCAGGATGCCGAAACCGATGCCGCGGTGTGGCACCGCGCGCAACTGTTCCTTGACGGCCTTGACCACCGACGCGGTCTGCGCGCCCGGTTGCCATGCGCCGTCGGCGTCGACCTCGCCCAGGTCGAGCGTCACCGGGTACATGCTGGTGAACCAGCCGACGGTCCTCGTCAGGTCGGCGCCGTCGACGGCGGATTCCTCACGCCCGTGACCCTCCAGGCGCACCCGGGTGGTGGACGCGTTCACGCCTCGACGGGCCCGCCACCTCCGCACCGCCATGGCAAGGGCGGCGAGCAGGCCGTCCTCGGCGCCCGCCCGGTAGCGGGCGGGCAGGTCGGTGAGCACGGCACGGGTGATGTCGGCGGGGATCTCGACGCTGAACGTGCGTACGGTCGACGCGGTATCGGTAACCGGGTCCAGTCCACGTTTCCCGAGCAGCGGGTCGGGAACCTGCAGGGTTCGCCGCCAATGGTCGAGTTCGTTGCGGCGCTGTGGTGCGGACTCGGCCAATCCGTGCGCCCATCGACGAAACGACGTACCGACCGCGGGAAGCGCGATCGGCTGACCCGCCGCGTGCTGGGCCCACGCGGTCACCAGGTCCGACAGCAGGATTCGCCACGAGACACCGTCGATCACGAGGTGATTGGCTGCCACGATCAGACCGTCGGGGCCGTCGTCGCGGGTCAGCCAGGCGAAACCGATCATCCGGTGGCCGCGTGGATCCAGTGCCGCGAGGACGGAATCCATCGCCGCGGCGGCGATGTCCTCGGAGCCATCGAAACGCTGCAGCAGGTCGTCCACCGGGACGCCGCCCTTCGGCAGCACGTCGAGCGACCACTGCCCGTCGATCCCGCGTACCCCGGCGCGCAGCATGTCGTGATGATCGACGACAGCGGTCAGGATGCGAACCAGCGTCGGCCGATCGATGCCCTGGGGGAGGGCGAGCACCATCTGCTGGGTGAATCTGCCGAACACGCGGCCGTCGGCGAGGGTGGCGGCGAGCACCGGTGTCAGCGCGACCTCACCCACCCCGCCACCGGGCAACTCGGCAAGCGCCGGAACGGCATCGTCGCCGAGCGCGGCGACCCGGGCCAACCCGGCCACGGTGCGGTGCTCGAACACCTGCTGCGGGGTGAACGAGATGCCCGCGTGGCGTGCGCGGGTCACCAGCTGGATCGACAGGATGCTGTCGCCACCGGCGGCGAAGAACGAATCCTCGGCACCGACCCGCTCCACGCCGAGGATCTGGGCGAACAGTTCGGCGATCGCCGTTTCCACCGGCCCCTCGGGTGCGCGGGAAGTCGCGGCGGCGAAAACCGGTGCGGGTAGTGCGTTGCGGTCCAGTTTGCCGTTCGGGGTCAGCGGGATCTCGTCGAGCGGCACCACGAGCGTGGGCACCATATGGCCCGGCAGGCAGGATCCGACGAAACGGGTCAATTCCTCGGGGTCGATCGCGGCACCCTGCGCGGCGAGCACATACGAGACGAGCGCGGTCGCCCCGGAATCGGCTGTCGCGCCGATGGTGACGGCGTAGTCGACCTCCGGATGTGCGGTGAGGGCCGCGTCGATCTCGCCGAGCTCCACCCGGAAACCGCGGATCTTCACCTGGAAATCCGACCGGCCCAGGTACTCGAAGTCGCCGCTTTCCGTGCGCCGCACGAGGTCACCCGTGCGATACATCGGCGCTCCGGGCGCCGCGAACGGTGCCGCGACGAACCGTTCGGCCGTGAGCCCCGGCCTGCCCCGGTAGTTCTGCGCCAGCGCCGGACCCGACAGATACAGCTCACCGGCCACCCCGACCGGGACGGGACGCAACCGCGCGTCCAGCACCACCGCACCGATCGCGGGGAAGGCGGACCCGATCGTCACCGGCTCACCGGGTGTCAACGCGGCGCTGCCGGTGGCCAGCACGGTCGCCTCGGTGGGGCCGTACCCGTTGAAGAACGCGCGGCCCGGCGCCCAGCGCCGCACCAGTGTCGGCCCGAAGGCATCGCCGGCGACCACCACGACCCGTAACTCGTCGAGCCCGCGCGGGTCCACCGATTCCAAGGCCGCCGGGGTGATGAGCATGTGCGTCACCCGTTCCCGGGCGATCAGCTCGGCCAGCTCCTGGCCCGCGTAGACCTGTGGCGGCGCGACAACGAGGGTCGCACCGGAGTTGAACGCCACCAGCAGTTCCAGCACGGATACGTCGAAATTCGGGGAACACACGTGCAGCACCCGTGCCGAGGCATCGACCGCGTATCGTTCGCGGGCCGCCGCGACCAGACCGGCCAGGCCGGTATGTGTGACGACCACGCCCTTTGGTCTGCCCGTGGAGCCGGAGGTGTAGATGACGTAGGCGGGGTGCTGGTCGGTCAGCGGGCGCACCCGGTCCAGATACGAGATCGGATGCGCCGGCTGGGCGGCGATCCGCTCGGCGTCGGAATCGAGCTCGAGCCAGACGATCGACTCACCGAGGGTCGGCCGGTGCGCCGCGCAGGTGAGGCCGAGGACCGCGCCGGAGTCGGCCAGCAGGTAGGCGATGCGCTCGGCGGGTAACGACGGATCGACGGGGACGTAGGCGGCACCGGTCTTGGCGACCGCCCACACCGCCACCACCGATTCGATCGAGCGGGTGAAACCGAGCGCCACCACGTCACCCGGACCGATGCCATGGGCCAGCAGCTCTCGCGCCAGCCGGGCGGAGTACTCGTCGAGTTCGGTGTAGGTGAGCTCGCGGCGGGCACCGTCGGCGGGGGAGAAGGACAGGGCGATCGCGGCGGCGGCAGTGTCCACCGCGGCCGTTAGCAGCTGCGTGAAGAGGGGAGCGCCCGGCTTCCGATTGCCTCGACCACGCGGCGACCGACGAACTTCACCCATCCGAGTACAACATCCTCACCTGTCCGGCCCACCACTGCCTGAACGACCCACGAACCCTGCGCGGATTCTGGATCTACCGGGGGTGGACCAGGGTGTTCGGCGACCATGAGACCACACGGCACGCGGCTGTGACACATCTCCGGTCTGTTTGCCTGCCCAAAAAGCGACCTGGAGCCCGAATTTGTGCGGATGGCACAATACGATCGACGAAATTTGGGCAGCGAACGGAGCGGGCACGTGGCGGCATACGAAACCCTCACCTGGGTCGGACACGCCCTGGCGCCGCTGACCGCGGGCATCACCGAGGACCTCATCCGCGTCACCGAGCAGATGATTCCCGTCGACGACATCGCCGCGGACCTGGGAGGCATGCGGGCGGCGAGCATCGCCGAGAACATCGCCGCCGTGCAGTACGTGCTCGCCAACAACATCGACCCCGCCACCGTCGGTCCACCCCCGGGCGCGGCCGCCTACGCGCAGCGACTCGCCCGGCGCGGTGTGCCGCTGACCGTGCTGCTGCGTGCCTACGGCCTCGGCCAGTACCGGCTGCTCGACGCCGCCATCGGACTGATCCTGGCCACCCCGGGTATCGATCACAACGCCCGCATCGCCGAACTCCTGCGCTTCGCCAGCATCTACCTCGACCGCCTGAACTCGTCCATGGGCCGGATCTACGAGGCCGAACGCGACCGCTGGCTCAGCAGCAGGCAGGCCGCGCGCCAGCAGTGGATCACCCGGCTCCTCGACAGCGACGACGTGGATGTGCCCGCGGCCGAGGAAGCACTCGAATACCGGCTCGACCGAAGTCATCTCGCCGTGGAGATCTGGACACCGCCCACCGTCCCGGGTGCCGAGGCGACACGAGCACTGGAACAGGCACGTCAGGTGGTGTCCGCGGCGCTGCGGACCGTCGGGCGTGGCCTGGTTGCCTCGACGGGAGATCGGGCGCTGCGGATCTGGCTGCCGGTCGAAGGGGAGCAGGCGATCGACGAACTGACCGCCCAGGTCGTCGCATCGGGGCTGCCGGTGCGCGTCGCGCTCGGTTCGCTCGGCGACGGTCTGCCGGGCTTCCGCCGTTCTTCCCGCAACGCCGCCCGCGCGAAGGACCTCGCCGTCTCGGCGGGTCACACCGCGCCGCCGGTCGTGGCCTACGACGCCGTCGCCCCCTTCGCCCTGCTCACCGACGATCCCGACGAGCTCGCCGCCCTCGTCCGCCGCACCCTCGGCGCCCTGGCCGGTGCCGGCGCCAAGAAGGAGCTCCTACGCCACACCCTCGATGTCTTCCTGACCGAGGGCGCCAGCTACTCGCGCACCGCGCGCACACTCGACGTGCATCGCAACACCATCCAATACCGCATCCAGCAGATCACCACCCGCTACGGAATCACCTTGGACACCAACAGCTTCGACCTCCGCTTCGCCCTCGGTATCTGCCGCTGGCACCCTCACGTACTGACTCGGACATTCTGAGTCCAGCTGGTTTGTGCTGGCCGCACAGCCCGGGCGAGACCGAGGACACAAGCCGGAAGGCGCTGCTCTGAGTGATGGGGCGGACCAGTGAGGAGCCGGTATCGGTGGCGGCCGGATCCGACCGCTCGTTATCGACACCGGACGAGACGAATATCCACGAGTCCTTGCCACCGCCTTGCGCTTTCAATCACCGTCACGGCGGCGCGCAACATGGAAGGCGTCGATACCCATTGCGCCGCGTGTCTAAACTTGCTTATTATGGCTTTCTTAGCTGGTTGCCAGGATACGAGACGGTCCCGGCAACCGCCGGTCCGACAATTGCCGCAACCGGCATATCGGGCGAAACGGTTGAATCCTCCAATTGTCGGGGTTGTGGGGAATCCATAGCGCGTATTCGGCGACAGTGTGGTCGTCGGATCATCCTGGAACACGCTGGGACCTGGGCACACCATGTCCCAGAAGGCGATCCGGTGCTGCCAATGACTTCCACCCCCGTTCACTTCCTGCTTGTCAAGGGTCGAGACACTGCTGTGACCTGCGCGCGTCTGCCGCGCCGACGGGTCAGCCGCGCGTTTCACGCCCGCGACCCGGGGACGTGAATATTCGCGACAGTCGCTTGCATGAATCGTTAACAATTATTCGAAGGTGATCTATTACAGGTTAGCCAGACAATTCACCACTGCCGAAAGCCGGAGTAATTGCGCACCGCATTCCCTGCGGTCGGTCTGTCATGCCATTTTGCTGAATCCGCTTTCATTTCCGGTGGTGCCGCATGTTTTGCGGGGGCAGGGACGGTCTTATTTGTCGGCCTGCTCCTGGAATGACGCAATACACGGAGGTCCACATGACCCAGTCGAAGCACCATTTGGACAGCAGCTGGGAGCAGTCTGTTTCCGCGCCGGGCAACGGCGCGCACCCACACAATGGCAATGGCAACGGCAATGGTTCCGGTCCGCGACCTCATGATGTGCTGCCGCTTTCCGCAGCGCAGCGTGGGATCTGGTTCGCGCAGCATCTGGCGCGCGAATCCCCGATTTCGGTGGCCCAGTACGTCGAGATCGACGGGCCCGCCGACATCGATGTGCTCGTCGCCGCCTGTAGAACCGCCGGGCGCGAGTTCGGGTGCGCGCACGTGCGGCTGGTCGAGGTCGACGGTGAGCCGTATCAGGTCGTCGACGAAGACCTGCCCTCACCGGTGTCGGTGCTCGATCTGCGCGGTTACGACGACCCGGTGGCCACCGCACACGACCTCATGGTGCGCGACTATTCCGCCCCGCTGGATCTGCGCAACGACCGGCTGATGAAATGCGTTGTCTTCCAAACCGGTAACGATCACTATCTGTGGTATCAGCGCGCTCACCATATCGTGCTCGACGGTTTCGCCGCGGTCACGATGATGCAGCGGATCGTCGAGCTGTACAACGCGTGGGTGTCGGGGGAGCAGGCCCCGGCGTCCACCGCGAAGGACCTGAGCGAAATCGTGGACCAGGACCTGGCGTACCGGGGTTCGACGCGGTTCGACAACGACCGTGACTACTGGACCGAACACCTCGACGGCGCCCCGCCCGTCGTCGGCCTCGCGGGCCACGCCGGCACACCGACCATTCACCCGACGCTCGTCAGCGCCACTCTGCCCGACCACACCGCACGACAGCTCGACCGAGTCGTCGCCGACCGCGGAACCAGCGTCACACCGGTGATCGTCGCCGCGTTCGCCGCCTACCTCGCCCGGATGACCGGCAGCGACGAAGTGTTGCTGAGCCTGCCGGTCTCCGGTCGCCATTCCGCGGTGCTGCGACGGTCCGGTGGGATGGTCGCCAATGTGGTGCCGCTGCGGGTGCCCGTCGCCGGCAACGGGACGGGTGCGGTGATCACCGCCGTGCAGAGCGAGCTGACCAGCGCGCTGCGGCGGCAGCGGTACCGGCAGGAGGACATCTTCCGCGATATGGGGATCGCCCGCGACGAAACCGCGTCGTTCGGGCCGGCGATCAACCTCATGATGGTGAGCAACGAGATCGTGCTCGGTGCCACCGTCGGCCGGCTGCACGTGCTGACCTCGGGGCCCACGTCGGACCTGTTCGTCAACATCTATCCCGGCGCGGGCCGCGACAGCACCCACATCGATTTCCAGGGCAACCCGAGCGTGTACAGCGGCGACGAACTCGCCGCTCATCACGCCCGATTCCTGCGGTTCCTGGACGAATTCCTCGCCGGCGGGCCGGAACGCCCCGTCAGCACCCTGCCGCTGCTGGAACCGGCGGAACGGGCCGCGCTGCTGCCCGTGCGAGGCCCGGAAGCCGTCGATGACCGGCTGCTTCCCGATATTCTCACCGCCGGGGCGCACCACGACCCGGCCGCTACCGCGGTCGTCGCGGCCACCACGACACTGACCTACCGCGATCTGCACGCCCGCTCCACCCAGCTCGCCCGGTACCTGATCGGGCGCGGTTGCGGGCCGGGGACAGCGGTGGCGATCGCCATGCGCCGTTCGGCCGAGTCGGTCATCGCGGCGTGGGCGGTCGCGCAATCCGGGGCCGCGATCGTGCAGATCGATCCGGACTATCCGGCCAAGCGCATCGAGCACATCATCGCCGACAGCGGTGCCCGGGTGGTCGTGACGCTCGACGCCGTACGGGACCGGCTCCCGACTACCGCACCCGCGCTGGTCCTCGATGATCCCGCGATCCGCGACGCCTGCGCCGACCGCGGTGACGAACCGGTCACCGACGCCGACCGCATCCGCCCGTTGCACGCCGGCGACCTCGCCTACATCACCTACACCTCCGGTTCCACCGGTGTGCCCAAGGGTGTTCAGGTCACCCACCGTGGCCTGGCGAATCTGGTCGCCGACCGCAGCGACGCCTACGCGCTGCGCCCGCGATCACGGGTGTCCTATGCCCTCTCACCGGCATTCGACGCGTCCTTCGAACAGTTCCTGACCTGTTTCGCCAACGCGGCCACGCTGGTGGTCGTGCCGCCGGAGGTGATCGGCGGTGACCGGCTCACCCGACTGCTGGCCGATGAGCACGTCACCCACCTGACATTGACCCCGGCGATGCTGGCGACCGTCGACCCACATCCGCTGACCGAGCTGCGGGTGGTGGTGGTCGGGGGTGACGTATGCCCGCCGCATGTGATCGACCGCTGGTCGCGGCACTGCGCGATGTTCAACGAGTACGGGCCGACCGAGGCCACGGTGACGGCCGCGGGCGCGCGGATCCGGCCCGGCCGTGACCTCACCGTCGGTGGCCCCGTCCGTGGTGTGGCGGCGATGGTGCTGGACCGGGCCCTGCAGCCGGTGCCGGTCGGCACGGCAGGCGAACTGTATCTGGCCGGGCCGGGCCTGGCCCGCGGCTACAACCGGCGCTACGCCGACACCTCGGCCCGTTTCGTCGCCGACCCCTACGGCGACCCGGGGCAGCGTATGTATCGCACCGGCGATCTGGCCCGCTGGGTCACGGAGGATTCGAGGGTTTCGCTGGAACTGCTGGGCCGCAGCGATTTCCAGGTGAAGATCCGTGGCTACCGGATCGAACCGGCCGAGATCGACGCCGCCCTCACCGCCCATCCGGATGTCGACCTTTCGGTCACCGTCCCGGTGCACAACAATGCCGGGACCACTGTCCTGGCCTCCTACGTCGTCCCCGTCGAGGATCACCGCGTGGATCCCGCGCAGCTGCAACGCTTCGCCCGGGAATCGTTGCCGCCGCACCTGATTCCGGCGGTGATCGTGCCGCTGGACCGGCTACCGGTGAATGCGTTCGGCAAATTCGATCGCACCGCGCTGCCGGAACCCGAATTCGGGGCGGTACCGGCCGGGCGCGACCCGGAAACCGATCGTGAGATCCTGATGGCCGGCCTGTTCAGCGAGATCCTCGGTGTCCCCCAGGTCGGCGCCGACGACAGCTTCTTCGCCCTCGGCGGTGACAGCATCCTCTCGATCCAGCTGGTGGCGCGCGCGAAAGCCGTCGGGCTGGGGTTCTCCACCCAGGACGTGTTCGAGCACAAGACCGTCGCGGGCCTGGCCGCCATGGCCGCCGAGGCCGGTGGCGCCCCGCAGCTGCGCGAACTCCCCGGTGGTGGCGTCGGACCGATCCCGTTGTCGCCGATCGTGCACGCCATGCTCGGTCGCGGGCATTACGACCGGTTCGCGCAGGCCACCCTCGTCGAACTACCCGACCGGCTCGACCCGGCACATCTGGCACGTGCCGTGCAGGCCCTGCTGGATCGTCACGACATGCTGCGCGCCGTCCTGCGCGCCGACGAGCACCGCCTCGAAGTGCCGCCCCCCGGAACCATCGATGCCGACTCCGTCGTCACCCACGTGACACTGCGTCGCCGCGACGCCGCCGAAGTCGACCGGCACCTACAGCAGGCCGCCGACCGTCTCGATCCCGCCGCCGGTGTACTTGTGCAGGCTGTGCGCGTCCAGGACGGCACCGGCGCGGGCCCGGATCTGTTGTGGCTGGTGGTCCATCACCTCGCGGTCGACGCGGTGTCGTGGCGGATCCTGCTCACCGATTTGGCCCGCACCTGGCTACAGGTGTCCACCGGCGAGGACCCACAGCCCGGTACGGGGACCACCTCGGTGCGCCGCTGGGTCCACGGCCTGACCGAACAGGCCGCCGCCCGACGCCCGGTGGAACTGGAACGCTGGAAAACTGTTCTCGCCGAGGGAAACCGGTCGCTCGGGTCACGGCCACTGGACCCCGAACGCGATGTCATGGCCACCGTCGACCGGATCCGGTTGCGTCTTCCCGCGGATATCACCGAAGCCGTCCTCACCGGCATCCCGGCCGGGTTCCACGGCAGCGCCAACGATCCGCTCCTGGCAGCACTGGCCCTGGCCACGGCGCAGTGGCGGGCCCGCCGCGGTGATACCGCGGGGGCGGAACTGATTTCGCTGGAAGGGCACGGCCGCGAGGAGCAGGCGGTGCCGGGCGCGGATCTCAGCGCCACCGTCGGCTGGTTCACCACCCGCTTCCCGGTCCGGCTCGACATGTCCGGTGTCGATCTCGATGATGCCTTTACCGGCGGCCCCGCAGCGGGGGCGGCGATCAAACAGGTGAAGGAACAATTACGCGCGGTCCCGGACAACGGGATCGGTTACGGCATGCTGCGTTACCTCGACCCCGTGGGTAGTGCCGAGCTCGGGACCGCGTCGGAGCCCCAGATCAGTTTCAATTATCTGGGGCGGGTGGGTGTCGGCGACCACTCGGGGGCGTGGACACCCACCACCGAATTCACCTCGCTCACCGCGACCACCGATCGTCGAATGTCGTTGCCCGCGATCGTGGATGTGAACGCGATCGCGGTGCCCGGTCCCGACGGGCTCGAGCTCGAGGCCACCTGGGAGTACGCAACCGGCATCATGGGCGCCGACGCGGTGTCCGAATTGGCCGATCTGTGGGTGCGGGCGCTGCACGGTCTGGCCGCGCATCTGCGCACCGACGGCGCGGGCGGTTTCACGCCATCCGATTTCCCGCTGGTCACGGTCGCGCAAACCGACATCGATGGCTGGGCACGGGAATTCCCGGCGATGACCGACGTGTGGCCGCTGACCGCGCTGCAAACCGGGCTGCTGTTCCACACGCTCTACGACCGCGACGGCGACGACAGCTACATCGTGCAGGCATCACTGATCCTGGCCGGTGAAGTCGACGCCCAGCGCATGCGCCAGGCCGCCCAAACCCTGATCGACCGGCACGACAGCCTGCGCACCGCCTTCGTCGAAACCGCCGACGGTCCCCGCCAGATCGTGCTGCACAGTGTCCGCGCCGATTGGCGCGAAGCCGATCTCAGCGCCTACGACCCCGCCGGACGTGACCGCGAGATCCATCGCCTCACCACCGAAGCGACCGCACCGTTCGATCCCGCCTGCCCGCCGCTGCTGCGCTTCCAGCTGTTGCGCACCGGCCTCGGCGAATATCGGCTGCTGATCACCGACCATCATCTCGTGCTGGACGGTTGGTCGATGCCGTTGCTGATCCACCAGCTCCTCGTGTTGTACACCGGCGGCGATGCCGGTGAGCTTCCAGCCCCACGATCGTTCCGGGACTACCTGCAGTGGTTGCACACCCAAGACGATGCCGCCGCCACGGCCGCCTGGCAGCGGATGCTGGACGGGGTGGACAACCCCACCCGGGTCTCGGGCCGCCCGGACCGTACGGGTGGTGCGGCCAGTGGTGAGGTCGGGCTCGAGCTCGATGCCGCGACCGCCGCCGCGGTCCTCGATCTGGGTCGCTCCCACGGTGTCACCGCGGGCACCGCCGTCGAGGTGGCGTGGGCGCTGCTGCTCACGGCTTTGACCGGACGTTCCGATGTGGTGTTCGGCAACACGGTGTCGCACCGTCCGCCGCAGCTTCTCGGCGTGGAACACATGGTCGGCCTGTTCATCAACACTCTGCCGGTGCGGGTGCGCCTCGATCCCCACGAAAGCGTCGGTGACCTGCTGATCCGGGTGTAATCCGAGCAGGCCGCGATGCTCGAGCACCGCCATATCGGGTTGGCGGAACTGCAGCGCGCCACCGGGATCGCGGACATGTTCGACACCGTCACGGTGCTCGAGTCCTATCCGCTGTACCGGGAAGGGCTGGCCCGCGATCTCGATGCGGCCGGGCTGCGGTTGATCGAACTCGACGCCCAAGACGCCACCCCGTTCCCGCTGAGCCTGCAGGTCACCCCGCCGCGTCCCACCGGCGACGACGCGGGCACCTACACGCTCACCCTGCGCTACGCCACCGACCGGTTCGACACCGATCAGGCCATCACCCTGCTCGCACGATTCGAACGGATCCTCACCCAGCTGGTCACCGAACCCGCCACCCGCACAGCCGCTGTCACCCCGGGACCCGGCGAACCGGTGCCTGCCACAGGTGCTCCCGCGGTGCCCGAACGAACCCTGCACGACATTCTCGCCGCCACCGCTCACCGTTGTCCCGATGCCACCGCGGTCAGATCCGGCGACATCACCCTCACCTACCGTGAGCTGCGGCAGCGTGCGGGCGAACTCGCCGCCGTGCTCGTCGCTCGCGGCGCGCGTCCCGAAACGTTCGTCGCTCTGGCGCTACCTCGGTCGATCGACCTGGTCGTCGCGATCTGGGCGGTCGCGGAAACCGGTGCCGCGTTCGTTCCGCTCGATCCGGGCAACCCCGGCGAACGCATCGCCGGGATGCTGGCCGATTCGGGCGCCGGCCTGGGTATTACGACCGCTCCCGTCGCCGCGCATCTGCCCGGCACCGTCGACTGGCTGACCCTCGACGACGCCCACACGCCTCACGCTGCCCCCGCCCCTTCGAGGCCGGGAGCACCCGACAGCACCGCCTACCTCATCTTCACCTCCGGTTCGACCGGCACCCCGAAAGCGGTGCAGGTGACCCACCGCGGTCTGGCCGACCTCGTCGCCGCACACACCGAGGCATTCGGCGCGGACTCCGCCTCCACGGTCTTGCAAGTCGCCTCACCGGGTTTCGACGCCAGCGTCTCGGAACTCCTGCTGGCCCACGGCAACGGCGCCTGCCTGCTGATCGCACCCCCGGATGTGTACGGCGGCGCGGATCTCACCGAACTGCTGCGCACCGCACGGGTCACCCACGCCATCATCACCCCGTCGGTGCTGAACACCCTCGACCCGGCACGGGTACCAGACCTCACCGCCATCGCGGTGGTCGGTGAAGCCACCGGGGCGGACACCGTGCAGCGGTGGGCGCCCGGCCGACGGCTGATGAACCATTACGGACCGACCGAAACCACGATCTGGGCAACCGGGTCCGCCGCCCTGCACCCGGGTGAACCGGTGACGATCGGTGGTCCCGTCCACGGCGTCTCCGTCGCGGTCCTCGACATGTGGTTGCGGCCGGTACCGGTCGGGGTCGCGGGAGAGCTGTATATCGGTGGGCCGGGTCTGGCGCGCGGCTATTTCGGCAGGCCCGCGACCACCGCCGCCCGTTTCGTCGCCGACCCGCACTCCGGCAGCGGTGAACGCCTCTACCGCACAGGCGATTCCGTGCGCTGGATTCCCGCACGCACCGGGCTCGAACTGGAATACCTGGGCCGCAACGATCAACAGGTCAAGATCCACGGCCTGCGCATCGAACCGGGGGAGATCGACACTCAGCTCGCCCACCATCCCGCAGTGGCGAGCGCCGCCACCGTCACCCGCACCGGCCCGACCGGTGAACCGGTCCTGGTGTCCTTCGTCGTCGGCGCACCGGGCCGAAGCCTGGACACGACGCAGCTGCACGAGCACCTCGACCGCACCCTCGCCCACTACATGCACCCCACGGCGATCGTCGAACTCGACGAAATGCCGGTCACCCCCACGGGCAAGACCGACCGTACAGCGCTGCGACAGCGCGAACTCACCGGCCCCGACACCGCCGGACGCGCCCCCGCAACCCCCGCCGAACACACCATGGCGGAGCTGTTCGCGCAGGTCCTGAACCTGGACAGGGTGTCCGCCGACAGCAACTTCTTCACCCTCGGCGGCGACAGCATCGTGTCCATGCGCCTGGTCGCGCTCGCTCGGGCCGCCGGACTCGTCCTCACCCCACGCGAGGTGTTCGAAGGGAAGACGGTGGCCGCGCTCGCCGCCACCGCCCGCCGCGACAGCTCCGCAACGGGCACCGACGACACCCCGGGGTCACCGCTGGTCACACTCGACGATGACGCGATCAACGCACTGCGGCAACAGTATCCGGGCCTGGCCGACGTCTGGCCGCTGTCGCCGATGCAGTCGGGAATCCACTTCCACTCCACCTTCACCACCGAGGCGGACAACTACACCGTCCAAACCACCATCGGCTTCACCGGTGAGATCGACGCCGACCGCCTGCGCCGCGCCACCCAGGCACTGATCGACCGCCACGACATCCTGCGCGCCGGATTCGCCGAAACCGCCGCCGGACCACACCAGATCGTGCTCGGCCACGCCGACACCGACTTCCGCGAAATCGACCTGGCCGGCGGACAGGACCCACGCACCGCCACCGACATCGCCGCCGCCGACGCCGCAGCCGGTTTCGACCTGTCCGCACCGCCGCTGATCCGGTTCACCCTGATCCGCCTCGAACCCGGTGTGCACCGGCTGCTGGTCACCAATCACCATGTGATCCTCGACGGCTGGTCGATGCCGCTGCTCATGGGCGAACTGCTCGAAAACTACGGTGCTCCCGAGCGAATCGGCACTACCGGACCCGCCCCTTCCTACCGCGACTACCTGACCTGGCTGCAGCACCAGGACGCCGCCGCGTCCAAAGCCGCTTGGGCGCGGGAATTCGCGGACATGGATTCCGCGACCCGCGTCGCCCGCGGAGCGGGCACCTCGGGCAACGCCGCCGAGGTGATCACCGACCTGCCCGCCGAGCTGTACCGCGCGCTGCGTGATGTCGCCGCCGACGCGGCCGTCACCGTCAGCACCACGGTCGCCGCGGCCTGGGCACTGAACCTGCGCGTACTCACCGGCGAAACCGATGTCGTCTTCGGCTCGGCGGTGTCGGGTCGGCCACCGGAACTGCCACAGGTGGAACGCACCCTCGGCATGTTCCTCGACACCATCCCGGTCCGGGTCCGGCTCGAGCCCGCACAGACACTGCGCGACCTGCTCGTGCGGGTCCAGGAGCAGCACGCCCGCATGCTCGACCACCACTACATCGGGCTCCCCGAAATCCAGCGCAGCATCGGCGTCAGCGAACTGTTCGACACCGCGGTCACATTCCAGTCGTTCCCCGTCGACCGCGCCGCCCTGCAACGACTCGTCGATTCCGCAGGCCTGCGTGTCGACGAGATCTCCGGCGTCGACGCCACCCCGTTCCCATTGAGCCTGGTCGTCGCTCCCATCCCCGAAGGTGCATCAGGCCTGCGGATCACGCTCCGCTTCCTGACCGACGACTTCGACCGCACCCGCGCCGACCACCTCCTCACCCGATTCGTGGACGTCCTCACCCGCATTGCCCGCGACCCGGCCACCCGACTCGGTGCACTCACACTTCCCGACGTCCCGGCACCCGCCCACCCGGACACCGGCCACCACACGCCGAACACCCTCGCGGGCATCCTCACCGCCACCGCCGCCCGTACCCCTGGTGCCGTCGCCGCGCAGTGCGGTGCGGCCGCCCTCACCTACCGCGAACTCGACGAACAATCCAACCGTCTCGCCCGCGCCCTGCTGCGCCGCGGCGCCCGACCCGGCCGGATCACCGCCCTCGCACTCCCACGCTCACTCCCCGGAGTCGTGGCCCTGTGGGCGGCCGCCAAAGCGGGGACGGCGTTCCTTCCGATCGACCCGAACCTGCCCACCGGACGGATCGAATTCCTGCTGTCGGACTCCGGGGCACCACTCGGCATCACCGATACCGCCACCGCACCGAAACTGCCCGACGGCACCGACTGGCTGATCGTCGACGACGAACACACCCACAGCGGCGTGGCCGCCGAATCGCCGGAACCGCTCACCCCCGATGTGCAACCCGATCTCAGTGCCTACGTCATCTACACCTCCGGATCCACCGGCACCCCCAAAGGCGTCCTGGTCTGCCACCGTGCCCTCACCGACCTGGTCGCGGCACAACACCGGACACTGCAGGTCGACGACCAGGCCACGGTCCTGCAGGTCGCGTCACCCAGTTTCGACGCCAACCTCTTCGAACTGCTCATGGCACACGGATCGGGCGCACGGCTCGTCATCGCACCACCGGACGTGTACGGCGGCCGTGAACTGGCCGATCTCGTTCGCCGCGAACACATCTCGCACGCGGTGATCACCCCGTCCGCACTGGCCACCGTCCCGGCCGACGACCTCACCACGTTGCGGGTCCTGGCGACGGCCGGAGAACCGGTCGGACGGGAACTGGTCCAACGGTGGGCACCGGGTCGCACCATGCTCAACCTCTACGGCCCCAGCGAAACCACCATCTGGGCAACCGCATCCGCACTGTCCGCCGACGCGCCCATCGGTATCGGCCGCCCCGTCGGTCCGGTCGCCGCCACCGTCCTCGACAGCTGGCTGCGTCCCGTCCCGCAGGGCGTGGCGGGCGAACTGTACCTGTTCGGTCCGGGGCTGGCCGAAGGCTATATCGACCGGCCCGGTCTGACCGCCGCCCGGTTCATCGCCTGCCCGTTCGGCAATGGCGGTACCCGCATGTACCGCACCGGCGATCTCGTCCGCCGCAATGCCGATGGCGACCTGGAATTCGTGGGCCGCAACGACTTCCAGGTGAAAGTCCGCGGCTCACGTGTCGAACTCGGCGAAATCGACGCCGCGCTCTCGGGCCGCCCCGACATCACCTTCGCGACCACCCTCGCACACACCGACCACGGGGGACCGGCACGCCTGGTGTCCTATGTGGTGCCCGCACCGGGGGAGGACGTCTCGGTCGAGTCCCTCACCGCCGCCCTCGCCGACGCGCTGCCCACCTATATGGTGCCCGCCGCCATCATGATCCTGGACGACGTACCACTCACCGCCCACGGCAAACTCGACCGCGACCGCCTGCCCGAACCCGTCTTCGCCGCACGCGAATACCGGGCCCCCGCTTCCTGGCCGGAAGAACTCGTCGCCGCCGCCTTCGCACAGGTCCTCGGCGTGCACCGGGTCGGCGCCGACGACGACTTCTTCGCCCTCGGCGGCGATTCCCTCAGCGCTTCGCTGGTGGTGGCCCGGGTCGGTGCCGCACTCGGCGTCCGGGTACCGGTGCGTGCCCTGTTCGAGGCACCCACCGTCGCCGCCCTCGCCCGCCACACCAGCACTCTGCGCACCGGCGAACGGATCCCGCTCACCGCCCGCCCGCACCCCGAACCCCTGCCGCTGTCACTGGCCCAGCAACGCATGTGGTTCCTCAACCGGTTCGAACCGGAATCCGCCGCGTACAACATTCCCGTCATGCTGCGCCTCACCGGCGAACTCGACACCGACGCCCTGCGCCGAGCTCTCACCGACGTCGTCGCCCGCCACGAAGTACTGCGCACCGTCTATCCCGAGACCGCGGGTGAACCCCGTCAGCTGGTGCTGGCCGAACCCGCCCCTGCTCTGCACACCATTCCCGTCGACACCACAACCCTGGCCGACACCGTGAACGCGTTCGTGCGCAACGGATTCGACGTCACCACCGAGGTCCCGCTCCGCATCGGACTGTTCGACCTTGGCACCGGCGAATACCTGCTCGCCCTCGTCGTCCACCACATCGCAGGCGACGGGCAATCCATGGGCCCGCTGGCCCGCGATGTCGTCACCGCCTATGCGGCCCGGGTCGGCGGGCACGCACCCCGCTGGCAGCCCCTACCCGTCCAATACGCCGACTACGCACTGTGGCAGCGGGAAGTCCTCGGTGCCGCCGACGACCCCGAATCGCTACTGTCCACCCAGCTGCGGTTCTGGCGGGAAACCCTCGCCGACGCCCCCGACCGCCTCGATCTCCCCACCGACCGCCCCCGCCCACCCGTCGCCTCACTGGCCGGTGGCCGCATCCCCGTCGACATCGGCGCCGACCTGCACACCCGGCTACGCGAACTCGCCCACAGTCGCGGTTGTTCACTGTTCATGGTGATGCACGCCGCCCTCGCCGCCGTCCTCGGCCGCCTCAGCGGCAGCGACGACATCGTGATCGGCACCCCCGTCGCGGGCCGGGGCGAACCCGGCCTCGAGGACCTCGTCGGCATGTTCGTCAACACCCTCGCCCTGCGCACCCCCGTCGACACCGGCGAACCGTTCACCGAACTGCTCACCCGCACCCGCGACACCGACCTGGCCGCCTTCGAACACGGCGATGTGCCGTTCGAACGGGTCGTGGAGGAACTCAATCCGCAACGCGCCGCCGACCGGCACCCGCTGTTCCAGGTGATGCTCGCCTTCCAGAGCCTGTCCGGTACCGATGTCGAGCTGCCCGGCGTCACCGTCTCCCGCGCCGACATCGATACCGGCCTGTCCCAATTCGACCTGCAACTGATCCTCGCCGACTCCTACGACGACAGGGGAGCAGCGCGCGGACTCTCCGGAACACTCACCTTCGCCCGCGACCTGTTCGACGAAACCACCGCCCACGCATTCCGCACACGACTGCTCCGAGTCCTCGACGCCGTCACCACCGACCCCACCGAAGCCGTCGGCGATCTCGGCTGGCTCGACGACACCGAACACCACGACCTCGCGACCCGGGTCGGGCCGCGCCCGGCCGGAACCCCGCCCCCGGCCCTGCTACCGGAGGTTTTCGCCGCCGCCGTCCACGACAACCCCACCGGCACCGCCGTCGTCTCCGGCGACACCGAACTCACCTACCGCGAACTCGACACCCGTTCCAACCAGCTGGCACGGCGGTTGATCCGCCACGGCGCCGGGCCGGAACATCCCGTGCTCGTCGCCACCGGCCGCACCGCCGACGAAGTCGTCGCCTGGTGGGCGGTCGTCAAAACCGGTGCCCCCTACGTCCCGGTGGACCCCCGCTACCCAGCAGGCCGCATCGAACAGATGGTCACCGACTCCCGTGCCACCCTCGGCATCACCCTGACCGGCTCACGACCCCCACTGCCCGGCACCGTCGACTGGATCCTGCTCGACTCCCCGGCCGAAACCCCGGAACTGGACAGCGAATCCGCCGAACCCGTCACCGACACCGACCGGCTCCGGCCACTACACGCCACCCACGTCGCCTACATCGTGTTCACCTCCGGATCCACCGGCCGACCCAAGGGCGTCGCGATCACCCACACCGGAATCGCCGACTTCGTCGCCGGACAACGCCTCGGCACCCCGCCCCGCAACAGCGATCGCGTCCTGCACTTCGCCTCACCGTCCTTCGACGCCTCGATCCTGGAAATCCTGCTCGCCACCGGCCGCGCCGCCACCCTCGTCATCGCCCCCACCGATCTCTACGGCGGCGACGAACTGGCCGAATTCCTGCGCACCCACCGCGTCACCCACGCCTTCGTGACCCCCGCCGCCCTCGCCTCGGTCGACCCCACCGGACTCGACGACCTCCAGCACATCGTGTCCGGCGGCGACGAAGTCCCCGCCGACCTCATCCACCGCTGGGCGGGCAGCGACCGTGCGGGCACCCGCGAATTCCGGGTCCTCTACGGGCCCACCGAAACCACCATGCTCGCCACCTCCACCGAACCCATCCACCCCGGTGAACGACCCACCATCGGCACCCCGCTGCCCGGAATCCAGGCGTTGGTCCTCGACGACCGGCTCCGGCCCGCACCGGTCGGCGTCACCGGCGAACTGTATCTGGCCGGCCCAGCCTTGGCCCGCGGCTATCTCAACCGCGCCGCGACCAACGCCGACCGATTCATCGCCTGCCCCTACGCCGAACCCGGCAGCCGCATGTACCGCACCGGCGACCTCGTCCGCTGGAACACCCGTGGCGACCTGGAATTCCTGGGACGCAACGACTTCCAAGTAAAGGTGCGCGGCTTCCGTGTCGAACTCGGCGAGATCGACACCGCCCTCGGCGCCCGCCCCGACATCGCCTACGCCGTCACCATCCCACGCCGCGAAGGCACCGGCCCCGTCACGCTGGTGTCCTACGTGGTCGCGGCACCCGGTGCCGAAATCTCCGTCGACACCCTCACCACCGCACTCACCGACACCCTGCCCGCCTACATGGTGCCCGCCACGATCATGGTGCTCGACCGGATCCCGCTCTCACCCAACGGCAAACTCGACCGCAAGGCCCTCCCCGAACCCGTCCTGCAGACCAAGCAGTTCCGTGCCCCCGCCTCACCGGTCGAGGAAATCGTGGCGGGTGTCTTCACCGACGTCCTCGGCCTCGACCGTGCCGTCGGCGCCGACGACGACTTCTTCGAACTCGGCGGCAACAGTCTCGTCGCCACCCGCGTCGCCGCCCGCATCGGCGCCGCCCTCGACGCCACCGTGCCGGTCGCGATGATCTTCGACGCACCGACCGTCGCCAAACTCGCCGCCCGCGCCGAATCCCACGCCGACACCGGACGAGTGGCGCTCACCCCACAACCCCGGCCGCCGCACATCCCGCTGTCCTACGCGCAGCAGCGCATGTGGTTCCTCAACCGGTTCGAACCCGATTCGGCCGCCTACAGCATCCCCATCGTCATCCGCCTCACCGGCCACCTCGACACCGACGCCCTGCACCGCGCCCTCACCGACGTCGTCGACCGGCACGAAGTCCTGCGCACCCGCTACCCACACATCGACGGCGAGCCCGCACAGGTCGTCCTACCGGCCGACCTCGCCACGCCACCGCTGCACCCCGTCCCGATCGACGACAGCGCGTTGCCCGCCGCACTCACCACACTCCTGGCCACCGCATTCGACGTCACGACCGAAATCCCGCTGCGGGCCAGGCTCTACGACACCGGCCCCGACACCTGGGTGCTGGCAGTGGTCCTGCACCACATCTGCGGCGACGGATCCTCCCTCGCCCCACTGGCCCGCGACATGATGACCGCATACCAGGCCCGAGTCGACGGCCACCCACCCACCTGGACACCGCTACCGGTCCAGTACGCCGACTACGCCATCTGGCAGCACACCGTCCTGGGCGCCGCACACGACCCCGACTCACTGCTGCGCGCTCAAATCGACTACTGGACCGCCCGCCTCGCCGATCTGCCGCCACAGCTCGAACTTCCCACCGACCGTCCGCGGCCGCCGATCCAGACCTACACCGGTGGCAACGTCGAACTCACCGTCGACGCCGACCTGCACACCGCACTGGAAAAGGTCGCACGCGCCCACAACAGCACCCTGTTCATGGTGTTCCACGCCGCCCTCGCCGCCACCCTCGGCCGCCTCGCCGCCACCGACGACATCGCCATCGGCACGCCCTACGCCGGTCGCGGCGAACCCGAACTCGACGACCTGGTCGGCATGTTCGTCAACACCCTCGTCCTGCGCACCCACCTCACCGACCACATGACCTTCACCGAACTCCTCGAGCACGTCCGAGGCGACGACCTCGCCGCATTCGGGCACGCCGACGTCCCGTTCGAACGCCTCGTCCAAGAACTCAATCCCGTCCGCTCCCACGCCCACCACCCCCTGTTCCAGGTGATGCTCGCCTTCCAGAACCACACCACCACCGACTTCCGACTCCCCGGACTCACCGCCTCCGCCGTCGAAGCCGACACCGCGACCTCCCTGTTCGACCTCCAGATCACCGTCTCCGACACCCACGACAGCACCGGCGCACCCACCGGAATGAACGGCACCATCACCTACGCCACCGACCTGTTCGACCCGGCCACCGCCACCACCATCGCCGAACGCCTGCAACGGATCCTGCGCGCACTCGCCACCGACCCCACCCGCCGGATCCACGACGTCGACCTCCTCGACACCGGTGAACGCGACGCACTGCTGCACCGGTGGAACGCCACTGATCACCCTCTCGACCCCCACGAAACCCTCGCCAGCCTGTTCACCCACGCCGCACGCATCCACGCCGACCGGCCGGCCGTCGAATACGGCTCCGAAGCGCTCACCTATGCCGAATTCGCCGCCCGCGTCAACCGTCTCGCTCGTTGGCTCATCGCCCGAGGCGTCGGCCCCGACACCCTCGTCGCACTACGCATGCCCCGATCCCTCGACCAGGTCACCGCCGTGTACGCCGTCCACGCCGCCGGCGGGGGATACGTGCCCATCGACCCTGCCCACCCCGCCGACCGCATCGACTACATGCTCACCACCGCGGCACCCGTCCTCGAACTCACCTCCCTCGACGGAATCGACCTCACCGACTACGACGACACCCCCGTCAGCGACATCGACCGCCGCACCCCACTACGACCCCACAACATCGCCTACGTCCTGTTCACCTCCGGATCCACCGGACGCCCCAAAGGTGTTGCCGTACCGCACAGCGCAGCCCTCAACCAACTCCACTGGATCATCGACTCCTACCGGCTCACCACCGCCGACACCGTCCTGCAGAAGACCCCTGCCACCTTCGACGTCTCGGTCTGGGAACTGTTCGCCACCCTCGCCGTCGGCGCCCGCCTGGTGATCGCCCGACCCGACGGACACACCGACCCCACCTACCTGGCCGACACCATCGCCGACCGGCAGGTCACCGTCACCTCCTTCGTCCCGTCCATGCTCGCTGCCTTCGCCGACGCCGCTCCCGCGCGATCCCTGACATCGTTGCGCGCCCTCCTCGTCGGCGGCGAAGCATTCGGTGCCGACGTGGTGTCGGCCGCACGCCGCGCCATGCCCCACACCGAACTGCACAACCTCTACGGCCCCACCGAATTCACCGTGCACGCCACCGCCCACCACGTCACCGACGCCGACACCGGCAGCATCCCCATGGGCACGCCGGTGTGGAACGTCCGCGCCCATGTCCTCGACACCCGCCTGCGCCCGGTCCCGCCCGGGGTAGCGGGGGACCTGTACCTCGCCGGGAACCAGATCGCCCGCGGCTACCACGCCCGTCCCGGCCTCACGGCGGAACGATTCGTCCCCGACCCGTTCACCCCAGGCCTGCGCATGTACCGCACCGGCGACCGCGCCCGCCGCCTGCGCACCGGCGAACTGGAATACCTGGGCCGCACCGACTTCCAGGTGAAACTCCGCGGCCTGCGCATCGAACTCGGCGAGATCGAAGCCGTCCTCGCCGAACACCCCACCGTCGCCCGCGCCATCGCCGCCGTCCACACCTCCGGCACCGGGGACCGGCTCGTCGCCTACCTGATGCCGACAGCAGGCCTCGACGTCGACACCGACGCCGTGCTCGACCACGCCGCCGCCGAACTCCCCGACTACATGGTGCCGACCACCGTCACGGTGCTGGACACCGTGCCGCTGACCGACTCCGGCAAACTGGACCGCAAACACCTACCGGAACCGGTATTCGACGTGGGGGAGTTCCGGGAACCGGAATCCTGGCTCGAAGGCGAGGTCGCCAGGGTCTACGAGCACGTCCTCGGCATGGCCCGCGTCGGTGCCGACGACGACTTCTACGCCCTCGGCGGCAACTCTCTCAAGTCGGTGCAGGTGGTCAGCGAACTCCGCAAGGAACTCGATTACGAGGTCCCCGTCAGCTGGATCCTGTCCGACCCGCGCCCCACCGACCTCGCCAGACGCATCGAAACCGGAATGCGCACCGGTCACACCACCACCGAGGCGACCACACCCGGATTCGATGTCCTGCTACCGATCCGCACCACCGGAACACAACCCCCGCTGTTCTGCGTCCACCCCGCCTCCGGCCTGGCCTGGTGCTACCGCCCGCTCGGCGAATACCTGACCGAGAACCGGCCCATCTACGGAATCCAGGCACCACAACTGAGCGGCGAACCCGGGTCCGCGACCATCGAAGACACCGCCCGCCGCTACCTCGACGAAATCCGCGCCGTCCAGCCGCACGGCCCCTACCACCTGCTCGGCTGGTCACTGGGCGGCCAGATCGCCCACGCCATCGCCGCCGAAATACGCGCCGCCGGAGAACAAGTCGCGCTACTTGCCCTGCTCGACGCCGAAGCCGACGGATTCGATCCCACCGCCGTCACCACCGTGACAGCCGGCGAACTGGTCGCCAACCTCGGCCCGGTCATGGGTATCGATTTCGTACCCACCGACGCCACCGCCGAGGAAGCCGCCACGCTGATCGAACAGAAACTGGGGGAGCGGCTCGGTATCGACGCCGCCCTCATACAGCACATGACCGACGCCTACAACGAGTCGATCCGGGCCGCCGCCGACTGGCAACCACCGGTAATCGACTGCGACATGCTGTATTTCACCGCCACCGGCGAACGCCGCGACGACGCGACCGGTCATCGGGGATGGGCACCGAGCGTGCGCGGGCACATCACCGATATCGACATCGACGCCACCCACCTGGCGATGACCGAACCCGCGGCCCTGGCCCGCATCGCCCGGGTACTCAACGAACAGCTCGATCGGGAGGTCGCCGGGCAGAGCGGCTGAGCGGAATTCGGGTAACCCGGTACGCATGGACGTACAACCATTCGAATCCCGCGCCACCGACGCCGATCTCGACGACCTGCGCGCACGATTGGCCGCAGCGCGGTTGCCGGAAGCGGAGACGGTCTACCGACCGGGACCCGACCCGCGCCGGTGGGATCAGGGCGTGCCGCGTGCCGATCTTGTCGAGGTGATGCGTTACTGGCAGAGCGGATACGACTGGCGCTCGTTCGAAGAGCGCCTCCACCAGATCGGACAGTTCCGCACGACCATCGACGATCTCGGCATCCACTTCCTGCACCGCCGGTCTCCACGCACAGACGCCACACCACTGATCATGACGCACGGCTGGCCCGGCAGCGTCGCCGAATTCACCCACCTCGTCGACGAACTGGCGGACCCGAAAGATACCGCGGCACCGGCATTCCACGTCGTCGCCCCCTCACTGCCCGGTTTCGGCTACAGCGACAAACCGACCACCACAGGGTGGGGCACCGAAAAGATCGCCGCCGCATGGGTAGAACTGATGAGCAGGCTCGGCTACGGCCGGTTCCTGGCACACGGTGGCGACTGGGGCGGCAATATCACCACCGTCCTCGCCGGCAGGTTCCCGGACCGTGTTCTCGGCATCCACACCCTGTTCGCCGAAGCACCGCCCGGCCTCACAACACACGGCCTGACGCCGACCGAACGCCGGTGGACCGAGGAAACCCGAGACTTCTGGCGCTACCGCGCCGCCTACGCCAAACAGCAGGCGACCCGACCGCAGACCATCGGCTACTCCCTCGTCGACTCACCGGTCGGGCTGCTGGCCCGGATCCTCGACAAGTTCGCCGAGTGGTCCGACACCGACGACAGCCCGTTCGAAGCGATACCCATGGACCGCGTCCTCGACGACGTCACCCTTTACTGGCTGACCCGAACCGGCGCCTCGGCAGCCCGCATCTACTACGAAAGCCACGCCTCCCTCGACCCCGACCTTCGCGTGGACGTCCCGTCGGCGATCACGATGTATCCGGCCGACATCGAGAAGTGCCCGCTGCCGTGGGCGCGGCAGCGCTACCGGCAGATCGTCCGGTGGACGACACCCGAAACCGGAGGACACTTCCCTTCACTCGAGGTTCCGGAGTTCTTCGTCCAGGACCTACGGGAGGGACTCACCGCGGTGCTGGCCGCCGCGCGGTGACCTGGCACGTCCGCAGAGGTCGACCAACTCCTCGGAACTAACCGCGGAGCGGTTCGCCGTGGTCGGAGGCGAACATGCCGTCGAGTACCGCGCTGAGTTCGGTGTGGGCGGCGGCCAGTGCCTTGTCGCGGGAGCGGGAGGCGGCGACGAACATCGCGAGTTCGTTGAGGCCGCCCAACAGCAGGTGCGCCAGCACTTTCGGGTCGTGGCGGGGGAGCAGTTCACCCTGATCGTGGGCGGCCAGGAGAAGATCTTTGACCAGGGCGAGGGAGCGGCCGCCGTCGATCTCGCGCCAGCGGGTCCAGCCGAGGGCGGCGGGGGCTTCTACGAACAGGATCTGGCGCACAGTCTTGTCCGACAGTTGGTCGACGAACGCGTGGGTGACCGCATGCACGCGTTCGATCGGTCGGCCTGTCACCGCATGCTTCGACAAGGTGTCGACCACACCGTGATCGACCTCGGCGAAACAGGCCTCCATCAGCCCGACCATGCTGCCGAAATGGTGGTACAGCGCGCCCCGCGTGACACCGGCGGCCTCGCACACCCGGGCCGTCGTCACCTCGGCGAAGCCGTGCTCGGCGAACAACGCGGTGCCCACCGCGATCAACGTCGCCCGTGTGCGTGCGGCGCCCTCTTCGCGAACCGATGCCATCTTGCCTTCCCTCTAGCCGTGACGTACACATTGTAGGTGACATACAGTTTGTATGTGAGATCGAGGGAGTGGCAGCGATGCTGAAGATGAAGTCCACCTGCGAAACCTGTGCGGCGCCGTTGAGCGCCGACGCCGACGCGTTCATCTGCAGTTATGAGTGCACCTACTGTCCGGCCTGCATGGCGGATCACGGGGTGTGCCCGAATTGCGCGGGGGAGTTGGTGCGGCGACCCCGGCGCACCACCGGCGTCGCCGAGATCGCCCGGCGGGCACCGGCTCGACTGCGTCGCAAGATCCGGAGGACCGGTCGATGATCACGAACGCAATGCCCAGCGGTGCTGTCGCGCACTGGTTTCCGGGTCGACCCGGTGCGCCGACGTTGTTGGTCCTACCGGCCCTCGGGGTGATCGCACGCCACTACCAGCGCTTCGCAGAAGCCGCGCAAGCACAGGGATTCCCCGTGCTGACACTCGACTACCGCGGGCAGGGAGACAGCGACCTGGTCATTTCCCGAGAGACCAGGTTCGGCTACGCCGACTTGGTCACGGGCGACCTGACCGAGGCCATCACCTGGGCACGTCAGCAGCAGACCGGCCCGGTGGTCCTGGTCGGACACAGCCTCGGGGGACAGCTGGCCCTCGCACTGGAATCGATGGCGCCGGGGGAGTTCGACGGGCTGGCGCTCGTCGCCGCAGGCACACCGCATTGGCGGGCCTTCACCGGCCGCGCACGCCTCGTACCGCTCGTATTGCCAACGGTCTTCGCCGGAATGGCCCGCGCGCAAGGCGTGTTCGAGGGCCGCGGATTCGGCTTCGGTAGGCAATCGGCACAGCTCATCGGGGACTGGGCACGCATAGCCCGTATCGGTTCGTGGTCCAAGACCCCGCGCGTGCTGCCGAACCGGAGTTTTCCGCTCCTCGCAGTCTCGTTCGGCAACGACCGACTCGCACCTGTCTCTGCCGTGAATGCTCTGGTGCGTTTCTTCCCATGCGCCACGACCACGCGCGCCCATTTCGGCGAGCCGTCGGGACACGTGGGGTGGCTGAAGCAACCAGACGTTGCTGTCGATGCGCTGAATCAGTGGGCGTCAGAGATCTTCTCGCCGGAGAAGAAGTGACGCCCGCTGCGCATGGCGGTGCGAGCTTTACTTGACATAATGTGCATTATCGGCGTTTCAACCGGGCCGGTCGATGGGGGTTTCGAGAACATTGTGGCATCGTGTGCAACTTGGCAGCGCGTGCCCACGGCACCGTTCACCAGCCGACCGTTTCGCCTCGCAACAGCTGTTGTCGCAAACTCGTCCATGCAGACGGTTTGCTCGCGCCGGGCCGTTTTCGGTCGATTTCGAGCCTCCGGCCATTTATGACGATTCGGGATGAATGGCGACGCCCAGGGCTTGATCTGCGGGCAAGCGCGAAGAAGGCCGACCGGGGTTGCTCGGTACACTCCCCCTCCACCTCCCCAACCCCTTCATTTCGTCACAGTGACGAAATGAAGGGGTTGGGGAGGGACTCAGCTGTACAGCGCTTCAACTTCGGACGCGTACTTCTTCATGACCTCGGCTCGGCGCAGGGACATTTTCGGAGTCAGCTCGCCGGTGGCTTCGGTCCAGTCGGTGGGCAGGATCCGGACCTTCTTGATGCCCTCGGCCTTGGAGACCAACTTGTTGGTGTCGGCGACGGCTTGGTCGATGTCCGCGCGGAGCGTGGGGTTGTCGACGAGGTCTTCGACAGGGGTATCGGCGGGGATGTTGTTGCGTTGTTTCCAGGACGGAAGGGCTTCGGGGTCGAGAGTGACGAGGGCACCGACGAACGGGCGGCCGTCGCCGACGACCATCGCCTGACCGACCACGGGGTGGGCGCGCAGGGCGTCTTCCATCAGGCCGGGTGAGACGTTCTTGCCACCCGCGGTGACCAGGATTTCCTTCTTGCGGCCGGTGATCGTGAGATAGCCGTCCGCATCGATGGCGCCCAGGTCGCCGGTGCGGAACCAGCCGTCGACGAAGGCGTCCGCGGTGGCGTCGGGATTGCCCCAGTATTCGCCGAAGACGACAGGTCCGCGCAACAGGAGTTCACCGTCGTCGGCGATCTTGATGCCATGGCCCTCGATGGGTCGGCCGACGGTGCCGACGCGGGTGTTGCGCGGGGTGTTCACCGTGATGGCGGCGGTGGTCTCGGTGAGGCCGTAGCCTTCGTAAACCGGGATGCCCGCACCACGGAAGAAATGCCCGAGCCGGGCGCCGAGTGGGCCGCCGCCGGAAACCGCCGCACCGCATCGGTCGCCGAGCGCGCGACGCAACTGTGCGTACACGAGCTTGTCGAACAGGGCGTGCTCGAGCTTGCGCAACAGGCCAGGCCCACCGGTGTCGAGCGTCTCGCTCCACACGATGGCGGTCTCGGTGGCCCGGTCGAAGATGCGGCCCTTGCCGCCGGCGTGTGCCTTCTGTTTCGCGGCGTTGAACACCTTCTCGAACACGCGCGGCACCGCGAGGATGAAATCGGGCCGCAACCGCGCGAATTGGTCGACGAGGGTCGCCCAATCGGAGCTGAAGGAAACGATCACCTTCGCGTCGAGCGCGGCGAGCGTGACCGCCCGGGCGAACACGTGTGCCAACGGCAGGAACATCAGTGTGCGGTTGCCCTCGGTGACGAACTCCCCCAGCGCGAGCCGGTCGGATTTGGATTCGGCGTAGAGGTTCGCGTGGGTGAGCAGCACGCCCTTGGGGCGGCCGGTGGTGCCGGAGGTGTAGATCAGGGTCGCGGGCGAGTTTGCGCCGACCCCGGCGCGCCGGGTGTGGACGGCCTGGTCGTCGAGGTGCGCGCCACGGGCGGTGAGTTCGGCGACGACGCCTTTGTCGATCTGCAGGATCTCACGCAGGTCGGACAGTGCGTCGGCGGCGATCTCGTCGATGACGCGGCGGTGTTTGTCGCTGTCGACGATCAGCAGCCCGGTGCCGGAGTCCTGCAGGATCCATTTGGCCTGTTCGGCAGCTGAGCTGTCGTAGATGGCTACTGTGCAACCGCCGACCGTCCAGATGGCGTGGTCGAGAACGACCCATTCGTAACGAGTGGGTGCCATGATGGCGACCCGGTCACCAGGTTCGATACCGGTGGCGATGAGGCCTTTCGCCACGGCGGTCACGGTTTTCGCGAACTGGGCGGCCGTGATGTCGGCGCCCGCGACACTGAACAGCACCGTGTCGGGCGATTCTTCGCCGTACCGGAACACGCTGTCGGAGTTGTTGGCGTTGTCCGGAATCACGTACGACGCCGGGGTTTCGAACTCTCGCATCAGTGCCCTTCCACGGTTGCCGGTTCCTGGCGGTGATCGAGGCCGAGGCGGTGCAGGCCACGCAGATCATAGGCGTGGGTGGCCGCGAAACCGAGGACCAACCCGATTGCCAGGCCGGCGATGGTCATCCAGAGGCCGCGGCTCAGGCCTGCCTCGAGGTTTCCGTCGAAGAACATGATGGCGCGCACGGCGAGGTAGATCTGGTGCATCGGTTCGAACGAGGCCATGTCGGCGATCCAGCGCGGTGTCGCTTCGAGCGGGATGGTGCCCGAGGACGACGGGATTCCCAGGACGACGAAGACGATGAGGTTGATCATCAGGCCCGCGGTGCCGAAGGCGGCCATCACCGACAGACCGGTGACCGCGATGGCGATGATGGCCAGGGTGCCGTAGAGGAACAGCATGAGCGGGCGTTCGATGCTCATGTCGAGCAGGGCGCCGACGGCGAGGAACGCGGCCGAGGCCAGCGGGGCACTGATGACGGCGATGGCCCACTTGATGAGCAGGGTGCGCCAGCGGCTGATGCGGGCGGGAGTGGTCGGCTTGTGCCACGGCCCGTATTCGGCGGGGACGAATCCGAGGGACCCGTCGACGAGGGAGTTGATCATCATGGCGCCGCTGAAGCCGACGATCAGCAGGACCAGGGTGTAGAAGAAGGCGGCGAGGCCTTGGCCGGTGCCTTCGGGCAGCGGGTGGTAGGCGCTGACGACGATGTCGATGGGCTCGGCGAGTTGCAGCTGGGTGGCGCCGCTGAGCGGTGTGCTGCCGATCGCGGCGCGGACCTGGTCGGCGAGCTGGGTGCCGACGGTGGTGTTGACCTCGGTCATCGCCTTGTCGGCGACGGTCTGCATGATCTGGGCGGCGAGGGTGCCCGCGCGGGGGTTGGTGAGCACGGAGATCATCGGCTGTTCGACGTCGCCGGTGACGACGGAGGCGGCACCGAGGATGGCGACGCGTTTGGTGAAGTCGCCGGGAATGATGATGGCGCCGTACACCTCACCGTTGCGCAGTTGCCGGTGCGCCTCGTTGATGCCGACGGCGCGCAGGTCGATCTTCTCGGCGGGGATCTGCTCCCCCAGCGCGGTGGTGATCTGCGCGCCGAGGTTGGCGGGTTTGCCCGCGAGGGTGTCGCCGACATCCTGGTTGACCAGGGCGATCGGGAAGTCGTGCAGGTTTTTCTCGGGGTCGGCGGTGTAGCCGAGGTACATGGTTCCCAGGAGCGCGGCCAGCACGGTGACCAGCGTGATCGGCGCTAACCAGTCACGGATCGGCATGCTGCGCGGTCGGCGCGTCGGCGCGGTGTTGTCAGTCATGGCATGCGCAAATGTAGTCACCGACTACAAAGTAGTCAATGCAAACATCGCGGGGGTGTGTCGGATATCCTGCTAGCACCATGTCCCTGCATTCGCGCTATCACCACGGCGATCTCCGCGCCGCACTGCTGCAGCACGCCGAGGCGGCGCTGCGTACGGTCGGCGCCGACGGGCTGTCGTTGCGTCAGCTCGCCCGCGACACCGGCGTCAGCCACGCGGCGCCCAGCAGGCATTTCCGTGACAAGCAGGCTTTGCTCGACGCACTGGCCGTCACCGGCCTGCGACGACTCGGCGCCTGTTTCGAAGAGGCCGCGGCCGACGGCCCGATCACGACGCGTCTGCGGACCCTGGCCCATACCTACCTGCGGTTCGCCGTCGACAACCCGGAGCTGTTGCCGCTGATGTTCGCGCGCAGGCACAGCTCCACCGAGACGGAGATCCACGACGCCGCCGAGCGGGCCTTCGCCGTGCCGATCGCGCTGATCGCCGAGGGGCAGGCCGCGGGCGAGATCATCCCCGGCGACCCGAAACGCATCGGGGTCACCGCCCTCGCGGCGCTACAGGGACTGGCGACGTTCATCGGTTCGGGCTACACCGCCGACTACGATGCCGAGCTACTCCTCGACGACCTGATCGATCACCTGACCCTGGGTCTACTCCCCCGCCGGTCCTCCGGTGGCGCGAGTAGGTGATGTGCAGTACGTTGCGAGGTTGCGGTGGCGCCGAAAGCCCTGCTGTGACATTCCATTCGCATTCAGATAGGCGTCACCCACATGACTACAGCCCTCGCCCCATCGCCGGTGCAGCGACTACTACAAGATCCACAAGGAGATGGCCGAGCAGCGGCGTGACCCGGAGGCGCCCGTCACGGGCCCGCTGCTGGTGATGCTGTTCCTGTCCTGGACCGGGATCGGCTTCATCGTCAGCTACTGGCGGACCGGCAATCGGATCAGGGCCACTCAGGAGAGCGCCGGGCTGGAGCCGTCGTGCAGCCCGGCGATCGGATTCCTGCTGAATCTTGTACTCGGCCTGGGGATTCTGTACTACCAGATCGAATTGAACAAAGTCGCCGCACCCGAACGCGACTAGGCAGACCCTGAAGGCCCTCCCCCATGACGAAGCCAAAGGGGAGGGCCTTTTCATGCTCCGACGTATTCGGCGAGGTGCTCACCGGTGAGAGTGGAACGGGCGGCGACGAGATCGGCCGGTGTTCCCTCGAACACGATCTGGCCGCCGTCGTGGCCCGCACCGGGACCGAGGTCGATGATCCAGTCGGCGTGGGCCATCACGGCCTGGTGGTGTTCGACGACGATGACGGACTTGCCGGAGTCGACGAGACGATCGAGCAGCCCGAGCAGCTGTTCGACGTCGGCCAGGTGCAGACCGGTCGTCGGTTCGTCGAGGATGTAGACCCCGCCCTTGTCGGACATGTGGGTGGCCAGCTTGAGGCGCTGGCGTTCACCGCCGGACAGGGTGGTCAGCGGCTGACCGATGGTGAGGTAGCCGAGGCCGACCTCGGTGAGGTGGGTGAGGATCTTGTGCGCGGCCGGGGTGCGCGCCTCCCCTTCGCCGAAGAACTCGCGCGCCTCGTCGACGGGCATCGACAGCACGTCGCTGATGTTCTTGCCCGCGAAGGTGTATTCGAGGACTTCGGCCATGAACCGCTTGCCCTCGCATACCTCACAGACCGTCGACACTCCGGCCATCATGGCCAGGTCGGTGTAGACGACGCCCGCGCCGTTGCAGTTCGGGCACGCCCCTTCGGAATTGGCGCTGAACAGGGCGGGTTTGGCGCCGGTGGCCTTGGCGAACGCCTTGCGGATGTGGTCGAGCAGGCCGGTGTAGGTGGCGGGATTGCTGCGGCGCGAACCCTTGATGGGGGCTTGGTCGATGGAGATGACGCCTTCGTCGACCGGGATGGAGCCGTGCACGAGCGAGCTCTTGCCCGACCCGGCGACGCCGGTGACGGCGACGAGCACACCGAGCGGGATGTCGACGTCGACCTTGCGCAGGTTGTTGGCGGTGGCGCCACGGATCCGCAAGGCGCCGTTCGACTTTCGCACCGTGTCCTTGACCTTGGCGCGGTCGTCGAAGTGGCGGCCGGTGACGGTGTCGCTGGTGCGCAACCCGTCGACGCTGCCTTCGAAGCAGATCGTTCCGCCCTTGGAGCCCGCGGCGGGACCGAGGTCGACGATGTGGTCGGCGATGACGATCGTTTCGGGCTTGTGTTCGACGACGAGCACCGTGTTGCCCTTGTCGCGCAGGCGAAGCAGCAGGTCGTTCATGCGCTGGATGTCGTGCGGGTGCAGGCCGGCGGTCGGTTCGTCGAAGACATAGGTGACGTCGGTGAGCGAGGAGCCGAGGTGGCGGATCATCTTGACGCGCTGCGCCTCACCACCGGACAGGGTGCCCGACGGGCGCGACAGCGACAGGTAGCCGAGGCCGATCTCGACGAACGAGTCGAGGGTGTTGCGCAGTGATTCCAGCAGCGGCGCCACGGACGGGTCGTCGATGGTCTTGACCCATTCGGCGAGGTCGGTGATCTGCATGGCGCAGGCGTCGGCGATGCTCTTGCCCTTGATCTTCGACGAGCGGGCCTCGGCCGAGAGGCGGGTGCCCTCGCAGTCGGGACACGTGCCGAAGGTGACGGCGCGCTCGACGAACGCACGGACATGGGGCTGCAGCGACTCGACGTCCTTGGACAGCATCGACTTGCGGATCTTGGGGATCAGGCCCTCATAGGTAAGGTTGATGCCGTCGACCTTGATCTTGGTCGGTTCCTTGTACAGCAGGTCGGCGAGCTGCTTCTTGGTGTACTTCTTGATCGGCTTGGCGGGGTCGAAGAAGCCGCTGCCCTTGTAGATTCGGCCCATCCAGCCGTCCATGCTGTAGCCGGGGATGGTGAACGGGCCCTCGTCGAGGGATTTGTTCTCGTCGTAGAGCTGGGTGAGGTCGATGTCGTTGACCTTGCCCTTGCCCTCGCAGGTGGGGCACATGCCGCCGGTGATGTTGAAGCTGCGACGCTCCTTGACCGTGACCCCGTTCTTCTCCACCGCGACCGCGCCGGAACCGCTGATCGAGGCCACGTTGAAGGAGAACGCCTGCGAGGAACCGATGTGCGGGTCGCCGAGGCGGCTGAACAGGATGCGCAGCATGGCGTTGGCGTCGGTGACGGTGCCGACCGTGGAGCGCGGGTCGGCGCCCAGACGCGACTGGTCGACGAGGATGGCGGTGGTGAGTCCGTCGAGGACGTCGACGTCGGGGCGGGCCTGGGTGGGCATGAAGCCCTGGACGAACGCGCTGTAGGTCTCGTTGATGAGACGCTGGGATTCGGCGGCGATGGTGCCGAAGACCAAGGAGCTCTTCCCGGAGCCGGAGACGCCGGTGAACACGGTCAGTCGGCGCTTGGGGATCTCGACGCTGACATCGCGCAGGTTGTTCACCCGGGCACCGGTGACCCGGATCAGGTCGTGACTGTCGGCCGGCGCAGGCGATGCGGTCTTGCTCATGGGTCTCCTCGGTCGTTCGGCGTCCACCGAATCTAGCGGTCGGGTCCGACTATTTCGTCTGCTGGATGCGAATCATGTTGCCCGCCGGGTCGCGGAAGGCGCAGTCACGGATGCCGTAGGGGTGGTCGGTGGGTTCCTGCACCACTTCCACGTCGTCTGCCTGCAGTTTCTCGAACAGGCCGTCGAGGTCGTCGGTGGCGAGGTTGACGGCCGCGTAGGTGCCCTTGGCCATCATTTCGGTGATGACGCGCTTCTCCTCCTCGGTGATGCCGGGGTCGGCGGCCGGTGGGTGCAGCACGATCGAGGTGTCGGGCTGGCCCTTCGGTCCGACGGTGATCCAGCGCATGCCGTTGTAGCCGACGTCGTTGCGGATTTCGAAGCCGAGGGCGTCGCGGTAGAAGGCCAGCGCGGCGTCGGGGTCGTCCTGAGGCAGGTAGCTCTGGTGAATGGTGATGTTCATGGGATCGACGCTAACGGTCGCCGGAACCGGTTGCTTCTCGATTCCTGATCGGTCTCGTCACCGCCTTGGCCACGCACGACGGGATGCCCTCGGTCGGTGCGTACTGCTGGCGGTACACGCTCGGTGGGACGCCGACGAGTTCGGTGAACCGTGTGCTGAAGGTGCCGAGCGAGGAGGAGCCGACGGCGAAGCACACCTCGGTGACACTCATCTGACCCAGTCTCAGCAACGCCATGGCCCGTTCGATGCGCCGGGTCATCAGGTACGAGTAGGGCGATTCGCCGTAGGCGAGGCGGAATTGGCGGCTCAGATGTCCGGCGGACATGTGCACGCCTCGGGCCAGTGCTTCCACGTCGAGGGGTTGGGCGTATTCGCGGTCGATGCGGTCGCGCACGCGGCGCAGCCGGGCGAGGTCGCTCAGTTGCTGGGGGCGTGGACCGGTCATGGAAACGATCGTCGCACGTGCGGGCTATGGCGTGTCCAGCACGGTTGCCAGGTGTGCTCGGAAGTGTGAGCAGGTGCGGAAGTCCTCGGCGTCGCAGTCGAGGACGTGGGTGACCGCGTCGAGGGCGCTGCGGGTGCGGGCGAGTTGTTCGGTGAGCCGTGCGCGTTGTGTTTCCAGGACGCGGCGGCGGGTGGCGCGGTCGGGGTTGTGGGTGAACAGGGTGGCGAGGTCCTCGAGGGACAGTCCGGCCTTCTTGCCGAGGACGACCATGGCGACCGTGTCGATGTCGGTGTCGCGGTAGATCCGTCTGCCTGCCGAGTCGCGTTCGGGGGTGAGCAGGCCTTGGTCTTCCCAGTGCCGCAGTACGTGGGTCGCGAGTCCGAAGCGGGTCGCGACCTCACCGATGGTCGCCATGGTCGAACTCTAGGCGGTGTGCAGGTGGTAGCGGGTGATGATTGCGACGGGATGCCATGGCAGGCGGATGTTCTCACCTTCGATGTCGCCTGCGGCGCGGCGGATCTCGCGAGCACGGGCGAAGCGGAAGTCGTAGAGGGCGGCGGTGGCGCCGGGGCGCAGGACACGGCGGACCTCGCGGACCGCGGTGGGCAGGTCGGGCCATTCGTGCATGCTGAGGCTGGACACGATCAGGTCGACGCTCGCATCGGGGTAGGGCAGGTCGGTGACGTCGCCGACGGTGAGATCCGCCCGGTGGCCGGCGAGGTTACGGCGGGCGATGTCGATCATGTGGGGGGACAGGTCGAGGCCGTGCAGGGTCAGATCAGGGCGTCGGGTCGCGATGTGCGCCAGGAGTTTTCCGGGGCCCGTGCCGAGGTCGAGAACGGTGGCACCGGCGGTGGCCAGGGTGTCGATGTCGGTGCTGATGCGGCGGTAGAGGCCGGTGAGCAGGCGGGTGGCGCGGCGGTCGTAGTCCAGGCTCTGGCGGTGTCCGAAGGTGGTCATGGCACCACTGTCGGTGTTCAGGTCGACCTGAAGTCAAGGGTGCCTAGCGGGGGCGCAGGACCAGGATTCCCGGGACGGTGCGCACGTACTCGAGCAGCGGTGTGTCGACGACCTTGTTGTGTTCGGCCAGCGAGGAGGCGTTGCGGAACACCGGGCCGTCGGTGGTGTGGACGAGGATGCCGACATGGGTGACATCCAAACCCGCGGCCGGGGTGTAGGCGCCGATGAAGTCGCCGGTGCGCAGTCCGGCGACCACTCCCCCGTCGACGGCGCCGGACGGGATGTGGGTGACGGCCCGGTCGACGACGGGGACGCCGGGCAGGAAAGTGGTGCCGTCGGCTTTGGCGTTCAGGTGTTTGGTCGTGGTGATCGCGGCCGGGCTCAGGTCGGCGGTGATGTCGGTGGCCGAGGTCCTCGGTGTGCTCGCCCAGTCGGTGAAGAAGTGTTTGCGCTGGGTGAATTCCACCCGGCTGTCGACGTAGCGGGCGGCGATCAGGTTGTCGAAGAACTGCTCGGCGGTGCTCGAGCGTGATGCGGCGTCGACGTAGTCGAGGAAGGTGAAGCAGTCGACGCGGCGCAGGTCGACGACGAGTTGTTCGGGTGTGTTCGCGGACCCGATCAGCATGTTCGCCCCGTAGGGGGTGCCGAGCAGGCGCGCGGAGATCCGTTCGATCTGCACGGCACGGTCGGTGGTGCCCGCGCGGGTGCGGGCGTCGAGCAGTTCGTCGACCTTGCGGGCGGTGGCGTCGTCGAGAACGACCGGCGGTGTGGCCTGGGCCGGTGGGGCGAGGCAGACGAGCGCGACGAGCAGGCACAGAACCTGGACAATGGTGCGCAAGACGCCTCCGCGGGGCCTGGTCGGTCGAGGTACGGGTTCCCACGGTAGCCGACGGGGGCGACGACCCGGATTGCAAACAATTCGCGACCTGAACAGTTCTTCGCCTGGGCTCACGTGTCCCGTACCGTTATCCCAGGTAGTGCGTGTTTCACCGAGTTCGCGAATGGATAGCCAGGGCAGTTCGTCGGAAGGGAAACGACATGCGCGCTTTGACCGTAGTGCCGAACCGGCCCGGATCGTTGCGGATAGACGATGTCCCGGATCCGGTGCCCGGCCCCAACGAGCTTCTCGTGGACGGGATTTCGCTCGGCATCTGCGGCACCGACCGCGAGATCGCCTCGGGCATCTACGGGTGGGCGCCGCCGGGACGCGAACGCCTCGTCCTCGGGCACGAATCGCTGGGCCGGGTGCGCACCGCGCCCGACGGCAGCGGTTTCGCCCCCGGTGACCTCGTCGTCGGGATCGTGCGCAGGCCGGATCCGGTGCCGTGCGGTGCGTGTGCGCACGGTGAGTTCGACATGTGCCGCAACGGTGAGTACGTCGAGCGTGGGATCAAGCAGATCGACGGGTACGGGTCGACGTCGTGGGTGGTCGACGCCGACTACACGGTGAAGCTGGACCCCGCGCTCACCGAGGTGGGCGTGCTGATGGAACCGACGACGGTGCTGGCCAAGGCGTGGGACCAGATCGAGAAGATCAACACCAGGGCCTGGTTCGACCCTAAGTCGGTGCTGGTCACCGGTGCGGGCCCGATCGGTCTGCTCGCGGCGATGCTCGGTGTGCAGCGCGGCCTGGACGTGCACGTGCTCGACCGCTCCACCGAAGGCCCCAAACCGAAGCTGGTCGAAGACCTCGGCGCCACGTTCCACACCGGTTCGGCGCTCGATGTCGGTGAGAAGATCGACGCCGACATCGTGATCGAGGCGACGGCGGCCACCGCGATCGCCCAGCAGTTGCTCCAGCTGAACAATCCGGGCGTGATCATCTGCTTGACCGGTGTCTCCTCCCCCGGCAAGGACACCGAGGTCGACGTCGGCGCGGTCAACCGCAATATGGTGCTCGACAACGCGGTGGTGTTCGGGTCGGTCAACGCCAACCGGCACCACTACGAGCTGGCGGCCCAGGCGCTGGCCAAGGCCGACCCGGCGTGGCTGGGCCGGTTGATCACCCGGCGGTTGCCGTTGGAGCGGGCCCTCGAGGCGTTCGATCCGGGCGATCATTCCGATATCAAGGTCGTCATCGACCTCGGCGCGAGTTAGACCGCGCAGCCGTCCGGCCCGCAGGACTCGCCCTCGGCAACGGTGACCAGCGGTGCCGGACGGTCGTTGTGGGCGGTGGTGAGTGCCTGGGTGAACACCTCGGTGGGCTGGGCGCCCGACACGGCGTACTTGTTGTCGAACACGAAGAACGGAACGCCGGTGACGCCGAGCTGGGCGGCGGTGCGTTCGTCCTGGCGGACGGCGTCGGCGTAGGCGGTGGAGTCGGCGAGGACGGCACGAACCTCGGTTTCGTCGAGGCCGGCGCGCACGGCGAGGTCGACGAGGCGTTCGGTGTCGGCGAAGACCGGTTCGGCTTCGGCGAAGTTGCCGGCGTACAGGGCGTCGAGCAGTGCCTCCTGGCGGCCCTGTTCGAGGGCGAAGTGCAGGAGCCGGTGCATGTCGAAGCTGCTGCCGTAGTCGCGGCCGCTGCTCTGGTAGGGCAGGCCGAGCTCGGCGGCCTGGGCGGCGATGGCGCGTTCGTTGGCGGCGGCTTGGTCGACGGTGATGCCGTATTTGGCGGCGATGCGTGGGATCACCGGACCGCTCTCGTCGGCGGGCAGGGTGGGGTCGAGTTCGAAGGAACGGTGCACGACTTCGACGTCGTCGCGGTGCTCGAAGCTGTGCAGGGCCTGTTCGAATCGGGCTTTGCCCAGGTAGCAGAACGGGCAGTTGATGTCGGTCCAGATCTCTACTCTTGTGGTCAAGCGGGCCTCCTGCGCCACATCACTGATGGGTGCGCCGGCCCGGCGAAACATTCTGGACAGGCGTACAAGTTCGTTCGGTGCAACGCGAGCGACACTGCCGCTATTCCGGCGGAACGGGGAGGAACATGATGGCGGTCGAGCGCGGCGACAGGGGGTGGGTGCAGGTGCCCGACGGTCTGCCACGGCCACGAGCGCTCGGCGGACTGTGGGCGGTCCGCCATGCCCAGAGCGAAGCCAATGTCTGGTACGCCGATCCCGCTACGCAGACCCGGCCGATGCGCGGCACCGACGCCGGGATGGACCTCACCGAATACGGCCGCACCCAGTGTCAGCGGCTGGGTGGGTGGCTGGCCGGGTTGTCGAGTTCGCAGCGCCCCGGTCTCGTGGTGTGTTCCCCCTACCTGCGGACGCGGCTGACATGGGCGTTGATGGCCGACGCCGCCGTGCGCGAACGCCGCTTCCCTCCGATCCGCACCCTCGTCGACGAACGGCTGCGCGACCGGGAGATGGGTGTGTTCGAACTGCACCCCTACCGGGCGATCCGGCGACGCGCCCCCGAGGAGGCGTCGCGCCGCGAGCAGGTCGGCAACTGGGTGTATCGCCCACCCGGCGGCGAGTCGCTGGCCGACGTGGCGGTGCGGGTGCGCGGCTTCCTCGACGAGCTCGACGCCGTCGCCGCCGGGGAACACGTCCTGCTGGTCACCCACGACGCGGTGGTCGTGTCGTTGCGCTACGTCCTCGACGGCCTCGGAGCGCCCGTCCCGGATTCGCTGGAACCCGTGCCCAACGCCTCGGTGTCGCAGTGGCGGCGCGAGGGCGACCGGTTGGCGTTGCGGGTGTGGGGTTCCGCCGACCACCTGACCGCGGGTGAGCGGGACGGCTGAGTTCCGTGCGTGTCGGCGTGGGAGGCGGTCGTATCAGGTGTCGGGGGTCAAGTATTTCGTGCCGCCGGGGGCGGGGTGTGTGGCGTTGGGGGTCGGGGTCGACTCGCGGGGTGTACCTGTGGTCGGTGGTGGCGCGGCGTGGTTGGGCGGGCACCTCGCAGTAGTGGGGGTGGAACAATGCCGGGGTGGATATCGCGATCGGTTTGGTGGTGCTCATCGGGTCCGCGGCGGCTCTTGCCGCGACCGCGCGGCGTTTCGGGGTGTCCGAACCGCTCGTGCTGACGGTGGCGGGTGTGCTCGCCTCGTATGTCCCGATGGTTCCGCAGGTGCATCTGGAACCGGAAATGGTGCTGCTCGGTCTGTTGCCGCCGCTGTTGTACACGGCGGCGTTGAAGACCTCGCTGGTCGATTTCCGGAAGAATCTGCGCACCATCGCGTCGCTGTCGGTGGGGTTGGTGTTGTTCTCCACGTTCGCTGTCGCGCTGGTGGTGTGGTGGTTGCTGCCGGTGCCGTTCGCGGCGGCGGTCGCGCTCGGGGCGGTGGTGGCGCCCCCGGATGCCGTGGCGGCCACCGCGATCGCGCGCCGTACCGGGATGCCACGCAGCATCGTGACGGTGCTCGAGGACGAGTCGCTGTTCAACGACGCGACGGCGCTGGTGTCGTTGCGTGGGGCGATCGCGGCGATGGCCGGTGCGGTGACGGTGTGGCAGATCGGTGGCGACTTCCTGCTCGCCTCGGTCGGTGGCGCGGTGATCGGTGCGCTGGTCGCCTCGGTGATGGTGGTGTTGCGCAGGCGGATTCAGGACCCGGTGCTGGACACGACGGTGTCGCTGCTCGCCCCGTTCCTGGCCTACCTGCCCGCCGAACACGTGCACGCCTCCGGGGTGATCGCGGTGGTGACGTGCGGGATGATCCTCGGCCACGGCGCGCACCGCTGGCAGGGTGCGGCCTCGCGGGTCGCCGAGACGACCAACTGGCGCACTGTGCAATTCATCCTGGAGAGCGCGGTGTTCCTCGTCATCGGGTTGCAGGTGCGCTGGATCGTGGAGGGCGCCTGGCATTCCGGTCTCGACCACACCACGTTGGTCGTCGCGGCGGGGGCGGTGCTTGCGGCGGTGATGCTGGCGCGTCCGGTGTGGGTGTTCACCCCGGTGCTGCTCGCCCGGCTGTTCGGGCGCGCAACCGAACCGTTGAGTCATGCGGCGGTGGTGTCGTGGGCGGGGATGCGCGGCGTGGTGACGTTGGCCGCTGTGCTGTTGCTGCCGGATTCGACACCGCAACTGCCGGTGCTCGAATTGCTGGCGCTGGTGGTGGTGGGTGGCACCCTGCTGGTGCAGGGCACCTCGTTGCCGTGGCTGGTGCGGCTGCTGCGATTGCGTGGCCCCAGCCGCGCCGAGGACGCGCTCACCAAAGCCGATCTGCTGCATCAGGCTTCGGTGGCCGGACTCGCCGAGCTGGACCGCCGCATCGGCCCGCACACACCGGAGCCGGTGATCGAGTCGCTGCGTCAACGGCTCACCTGGCGCAGCAATGCCGCGTGGGAGCGGCTCGGTCGTCCGGAGGCCGAATGGGTGACACCGACCGCGGAGTACCGGCGGCTACGGGTGGCGATGCTGGCCGCCGAGCGCGACGCCGTGCTCGCCGTGCGTGACGTGGGCGCGGTGGATTACGAAGTGCTCCAGCATGTGCTGGCCCGCCTCGATCTCGAGGAGTCGATGATCGACCGCTTCGACGAGGACGACGACGACACCTCCACCGAACCACTCGGCAACGCCACCGCCGGCTGCGCGCATCTGGAACAGGCACCCGACACCGCGCCCCCGCTGGGCGAACCGGTGTGCCGTGCGTGCCGAGACGCCGGGATGCGGTGGGTGCATCTGCGGATGTGCCTGGAGTGCGGGCACATCGGCTGTTGTGAGTCCTCGGTGGGCAATCACGCGACCGAACACTTCCATGCCACCGCGCACCCGGTGATGCGTAGCGTCGAACCGGGCGAGCAGTGGCGCTGGTGCTATCTCGACGAGCTGCTCGGTTAGCGGCGGTGGGAGTAGATCAGGCGCGCGTACTGCGACAGGAGGCGGTCGAGTTCGGTCGGTTCGCCGGTGGCGGCGAGCTGCTGGTAGCCGATGAGCATGGCCATGCCGACCTCGGTGACCACGGCCGCGGTGTCGTCGTCGCCGATGACGCTGTCGATCACCCGGTGCACGGTGCGCCTGCGTGATTCGTCGATCCGTTTGACGGTGACGTGGACGGATTCGTCGTTGGCGGCCCAGGCGCGCAGGGCCGCTTCGGCGCCGTGTTCGAGGCCGCCGGTGAGTTCGGACATGGCCCGTACGTCGGCGTCGGGGTCGCCGTGGCCGACGTCGAGGGCGCGTAGCTCGACCATCTGCCGGTTCTCCCAGTGTTCGAGCAGGGCGTCGACGAAGCCCTGCCAGGAGCCGAAGTGGTGGTAGAACGAGCCGCTGGTGACGCCGAGACGACGGCAGAGCACGCCGATGTTGAGACCTTTGAAGCCGAACTCGGCGAGCACCGCCACAGCGGTGTCGAAGTACTGCTCCTTGGTAACCACTCGGGACATCGCGATGCCGTTCTGTTCGTGCGGGCAGGGCCGAAGAATGCGAACAGTACCCCATCGTATCGAGGGCCCAGAGCACCGTAACGAAATCTATTCTGTGGCCCGAGCGCGAATCCTTCGTACGAAAAGCCAAGTGCTGGAACATAATCGGTGCTCCATGCCACGAAAGGAGGTCCCGGATGGAATAACGGAGCAAAAGCTCTGTAAAGTATTGTTCAGTACGGACCCCTGTTCCACGGTCCCCTGAGCCGTGCTCGACGCCACCGAAACCCCCGCTGCCTGAACGGGTCCCGCGCCGGAACCGGTACATCGCCTACGGGTTGCCGCTCGGCGCACCGCACCACCGCCTCGCCGCGCGCCGGGAACTGCTGGCGCACACCCGCTTACGCACCGAAAGGAATCGTATGCCCACCCTGCGCCACCACGGCACCGTCGCCGTCCTCGACCTAGGTGACGGCGAGAACCGCTTCTCCCCCGAGTTCCTCACCGAGATGAACACTCACCTCGACACGGTCGTCGCCGCCGGGGCGCAGGCCCTGGTGACAACCGCGACCGGCCCGGTCTACTCCCACGGCCTGGACCTGGAGTGGTTGGCCGCCAACGGCGACCAGGCCGCCGACTACGTGGCCGCCGTGCACACCCTGCTCGCCCGCGTGCTCACTCTGCCGATGCCCACCGCCGCCGCGATCGAGGGACACACGTTCGGGGCAGGCGCGATGCTGGCGCTGGCCCACGACTACCGGGTGATGCGCGCCGATCGCGGACTCTTCTGCTTTCCCGAGGCCGAGCTGCGGATCCCGTTCACCAACGGCATGGCCGCCCTGATCCAGGCCAAGGTGCCCCCGAAGACGGCGATCGCGGCCATGACCACCGCCCGCCGCTTCGACGCCACCGAGGCAGCCGCCCTCGACCTGGTCGACGCCACTGCCGAGGGTGCGGTCCTCGACACCGCGCTGGCCTGGGTGACACCGTTGGGCGGCAAGGATCAGCCGACGATGACGGCCATCAAGTCGGTGATGTTCGAGGGCGTGCTCACCGCTTTGCGCGGAAAGAACTGATCACGGCAGCCGTGGCCCCTTGCCCAGGTACACATCACCACGATCGTCGGTGGCCCACCCGCCGCCGGTGTACCCGTCGAGGACGAAACAGGCGTCGCAGAACTGTTTCCCGAACACCGAAAGGTAGATGCTGCGGTACTGACTGATCGCCCGCATCTTCACCGATTTGTAGGCGGCCTGGGCGGCGGGCTGGGCTTCGAGGAAGGCGTAGCGGCGGAAGTCGGCGACCGGTTCGGTCGAGAACCGGACCAGGCCGAGCCGGTTGAGGTTGCCCAGGTAGTGCTGGTCGCGTTCGGGCATGGCGCACCCGGCCATATAGGCGATCATGTTGATCCCGTCGGCGAGGCGTTGGGACCCGATCCCGAAGGGCGTCTTGGTGCGGATGTCGATCGCCGGCTGTGGTCCGGCGACGGCGAGGAACCGCAGGATCCTTGCCTCGTCGGGGGTCAGGTCGTGCAGGATCGGCACGAACGAGGGGTGCACGTCGCGGGGCTGCTGCGCCGAGTCCCAGCCCTCGTTGATCATGGCGTCGCCGATGGTCTTGAGATCTTCGGGGTCGACGGCGGAGTCGATCGCGCGCAGGGCGCCGGAGGCGGTGGGCGCCAGGCCGAGCGCGCTGAGCGCCGCCCGGCGCAGCACGTCGACCCGTTCGTCGATGATGCGCGACATCGGTTCGCCCGCCCGGATGTCGTCGACCAGTTCGGTGGCGGTGTGCACGGCCCCCTTGGTGACGGCACCGACGAATTGGCGCATCGTGAGCCCGGCGATGCGGGCCAGACCGGCCAGGTCGGTGGGGATACCGGAATCGCGGTCGTCGTTCATGTTCACGCTCCGAAGACCAATAGGTGCACGCCGCCGACGAGGGCGCCCAGGATGCCGCCGTGCAGATACAGCAGCCAGGCGTCCTGTTCGATGGCGGTGTACAGCATTTCGACGAATTCCTCGGGCGGTAGTTCGCGCAGTTTCTCGGTGGCGAGCTCGTCGACGCTGGCCGCCGTCGACTGGGAGAACTCGACGTCGTCGACCAGCCAGGGCTTCATCTCGGTGGCCAGGCTCGCGCCCGCGGTGGCCTGGATGGCATCGAAATGCCGTGGGCCGACGGCCAATCGGGTCACCGAGCGCAGCGGACCGAGGATGCGGTCGATCTCGAGCTGCAGGAAGTGCGCGATCACCGCGCGGGTCTTGTCACCGCTCGGCCCGTCGAGCAGTTGTTCGGTGACCACGTCGAGGGTGACGATCTGATACCCGATCGCATGCCCCAGATCGGCCGCCGCCTGGTACTGGCGTTTGGCGAATTTCGCGACACCCCAGGGGTATTTGTATCTCGGCTGCGGGTTCGCGGGTTCGAATACCACCTTGATGGCGATGATGTTGACCAGCACACCCACCACCGCGCCGCCGAGGACCACGACCAACCACGCAGGCACCAGATGCACCAGGGTGTGCAACCAGCCGGGCAGTTCGATCATCGCAGGGGTGTCACCGTGCGGGGAGCTGTAGTGCAGCAGCGACAACCACAGCGCAACGACCACCCCGAAGGGGAATCCCAGTACCCCACTGCGCGTCATGAATCGCAGTTCGGGGGCACCGAGCCCGTAGATCACGTCCTTGAGCAGTTCCGGGCGGCGCCGCAGATATCCGACGACCATCAGCTTCACATCGAGCAGCTGGTCGATATTGGCGCCGATGAAGTCGAAGGCACGGTCGGTGATCGCGGGCAGTTCGGCTTCGACCCGCGCGTAGATCGCCTCACGCGCGCGTGGCGGCATGTCCGCCCACAGCTGCGGGTGTTCGGTGGTCATGATCGAATCGACCATCGAGCGCACGTTCGGCAACGCCACGTGCGCGACCTGGGCGGAGATCTTGCGCGGGTCCATCTGGTCGAAGAAGTCCTTGGCCGTGCCGATCTTGGCGACGGCGTTGTCGACCATCAGGCTGGCCATCTTCTCCGCGCGCGCCGGGATGAAACCCTGGAATCCGAGGATGCCGCCCGGCGCGAACGTCGGCAGGATCTGAACTTTGCGCGGCAGCAACGGGAACAGCGTCTTGAGGCCGGGTACATAGAAACCGGTGAATCGCACCGGCGCGAACAACATGATGACGCCGGTCCAGTTGGTGATCAGACCCGCGATGGCGCTGAAGATCGGAATGCTGATCATGTCGACCCAGAACTTGCTGAGTCCGGTCATCTCTTCCCAGTTCAGCAGGCCGAAGAAGCCCGCCGCCTCGATCTCAGCATTCATCCGGCGTCCACTCCGTCGTGTTCCGAACATCGCGCGTTTCGGTCATCTTAGGGGACAGATCGGGAGGTTCCGGGCAAGTTCGGCACTTACCCGCAATATCGGAGCAAACCTGCGATCATGTCCGGACCCGGCGTTGGTTCGACCCTGGGCAGGTACGTATTCCAGGCTAACGCGGTGGGTCCGGCTCCGGGTGGGGATCGTCGGAACCATGGGTGGTGGCGACCAGCAGCAGGTTGGTGTCGATGTCGTGGGTGACCTTGTTGGCGACCGATCCGAGCAGCCGCGCGGGCCCGCTCATCCCCCGGTTGCCGATGACCACGAGGTCGTACTTCCAGGCGGCGTTGCACAGTGCTTCGGCGGGCGGCACGCCGGTGAGCACGTCGTGGCCGAGCAGTTCGGGATCGTCGAGGTTCAGGGCCGCGTGCACCTGGGCCAGGGTTTCCGCGCCGTCGGCGTCGGTTTTCGTCGCGGTCACCAGGAACGGGCGCGCACCGAGTTCGAGGGCGAGGTCGTAGCCGCGGCGCACCGCGAGCATCGAACTGGGTGAGCCGTCGGTGGCCAGGCCGATGGTGGTCCAGCGTTTGGGCACCTTGTGGGTGAACAGGACGTCGGTGGGGCTGTGGTGGGAGACGTGGTTGGCGGTGGAACTGGTGAGCCGGTCCTTGGAGCGGCCGAGCCCACGCGCCCCGATCACCAGCAGCGTGCCCGGGTCCCGCGCACCGACTTCGAGCAGCGCCGCGCTCGGTGTGCCCGGCATATCCAGGGCCGTCACCTGCGACAGGCCCGCCTCGAAGAGCGCGGCGACGGCGGCGGCACTGATCCGCACGGCCGATTCGGGATCGAGGGCGGACTTGCGCGCCTTTTCCTTCCAGACGGTCAGCGCGGTGATCGGGACCCCGAGCCGGAGCGCGACCTCACCGGCGACGGTGACCGCCAGTTGCGCGGCCTCCGACCCGTCGGTTCCCACCACGATGCGCTGGTAGCGGTCCATGGGACCCTCTCCGATCCGACGACGGCGGTTCGCCACAGTATAAACACCGCACGCTCCGGCAATCCTGCCGCAAATGTCGGCGTCGGTCAGAGGGCGATACCGAGGAGTCCGTCGACGGCGGAGCGCACCAGGGCCGGGGCGTCGGTGTCGGTGCCACCGTAGGCGATCGCCTGCTCGGCCCAGTTGTCCACCGCGACAAGGGCTTTGGGGGTGTCGAGGTCGTCGGCCAGGTGCTGACGCAGGCGGGCGAGGGTGTCGGTCGCCGATGGTCCCGAGCCGAGCGATACCGCGTCCCGCCAGCGGGCGAGCCGCGCCTTGGCCTCGTCGAGGACCGCGTCGGTCCACATGCGGTCCTGCCGGTAGTGCCCGGCGAACAGGCCGAGGCGGATCGCGGCGGGGTCGACTCCGGAGCGGCGCAGTTTCGAGACGAGCACCAGGTTGCCCTTGGACTTCGACATCTTCTCGCCGTCGAGTCCGATCAGCCCGGCGTGCACGTAGTGGCGGGCGAAGCGGCGGGTGCCGGTGATGGCTTCGGCGTGCGCGGCGGAGTACTCGTGGTGGGGGTAGATCAGGTCCGAGCCGCCGCCCTGGACGTCGAATTCGGTGCCGATGCGGTTGAGCGCGATCGCGGCACACTCGATGTGCCAGCCGGGGCGTCCGGCGCCGAACGGTGCGGGCCACGACGGTTCGCCAGGGCGTTCGGCGCGCCACAGCAGGGCGTCGATGGTGTCGCGCTTGCCGGGCCGGTCGGGGTCGCCGCCGCGTTCGGCGAAGAACTTCTCCATGGTGGCGCGGTCGTAGCCCGACTCGTAGCCGAACTGTTCGGTGGCGTCGGTGCGGAAGTAGATGTCGGGGTGTTCGGCGTCGTCGACGATGTAGGCGGCGCCGGAGGCCAGCAGTTTCTGCACCACCTCGACGACCTCTTCGACCGATTCGATGGCGCCGATGTACTGGCGGGGCGGCAGCACCCGAAGGGCGGACATGTCCTCCCGGAACAGGTCGATCTCGGAGCTGCCGAGGTCGCGCCAGTCGACGCCGTCGCGGGCGGCGCGTTCGAACAGCGGGTCGTCGACGTCGGTGACGTTCTGCACGTAGTGCACGTCGTGTCCGGCGTCGCGCCACAACCGGTTGACCAGGTCGAAAGTCAGGTAGGTCGCGGCGTGGCCGAGGTGGGTGGCGTCGTAGGGGGTGATTCCGCAGACATACATCTTCGCGGTCGCGCCGGGGGTGACCGGGCGGACCTGGCGGTCGGCGGTGTCGTACAACCGCAACGGCGGCCCTGCTCCGGGGACGGTCGGAAGGGCGTTATCGGACCAGGACTGCATGATTCGAGGGTAGAGCCCCGGCCGGAGTGCTCGCCTCGCGGCCCGGTCGACCCGGTTGCCCGGCCGGATTCGGCGCGGCCCGCAACCTGCACACAAACGTGTTCGACCGGCGCTGTCAAGGGTTGTGCTCACGAGGATTCCCAGGCCGCAGGGGGTGTGCCTGTGCGGTGGGCGGTTGTGTCGCGGTCTCGGCCGCCGAGCCCGCGAACGGTAGCTGCCGTCGTCGGCACTCTTCACACGTACTCCCTATCATTACCTATTTGCACCTATCTGAACGTTCCTATACGTTCGTTTCATGTCAGAAGGTTTCTATTCGGTGGAACAGGTCGCGGAATTGCTCGGACTGCATGTCCGCACCGTGCGCGGATATGTCCGCGACGGCAAACTGCCGGCCGCGCGCATCGGCAAGCAGTACCGCATCACCCACGACGACCTCGAGACCTTCACCGGCCTCCCGATCAGCGCACCGAAACCCGCGACCGCCGGGCACGCGGAGGCCTCCTGCATCGTCGAGATCGACGACATCGACCGCGCCACCGTCGACCGTGTCGCGACCCTGCTCACCGCCACCGCCGCCACCCGGGGTCCCGGCGGGCGGGCATTGCGGGTCGAAACCAGTTACGACCCGGCACGCGGACGTTTGAAAGTGATCCTGCTCGGCGGACTCGCCGACACCGCACGCCTGCTCGACTATCTGGACGGAGTCCTCGCGCCATGAGCACCATCTACACCTCCGAGCACGGCCGCGAACGCATCGCCGAGCGCTACCGCGAACATCTGGCCACCTGGCCGGTGCCGTGGGAGCAGCGGCTCGTCCCGACCGCCGCGGGTGAGACATTCGTGCTGGTCTGCGGGCCGGTCGACGCGCCACCGCTGGTACTGCTGCACGGTTCCGGGTCCAATACGAGCGCCTGGCGCGGCGATATCACCGAGTGGGCGGCCCACTTCCGGGTGTACGCGGTCGACCTGCCCGGCGAGCCCGGTTTCAGCGCGCCGACCAGGCTGGTGCTGGGCACCGACGCCTGCGCGCACTGGCTCGACGAGGTCCTCGACGGGCTGGGGCTGGACACGGTGTCGATGACCGGGATGTCGCTCGGTGGCTGGACCGCACTGGACTACGTGACCCGCAGACCGGGCCGGGTCGGGGCGCTGGCGCTGCTGTGCCCCGGTGGCTTGGGCAGGCATCGCTACGGGTGGCTGGTGAAAGCCGTGGGTCTACGGTTGCTCGGTCGCCACAGTGTGCGGGACATGGCGCGAACCGGTCTGGGGCTCACCGGTCCGGCGGCGGAGGCGATCCTCGACGACGTGGAACTGGTCTTCACCCATTTCTCGGCCCGCTCGGGCAATCTGCCGAGGTTCTCCGAGGTGCGGTTGCGGGCGGTGGACATTCCGGTGCTGGTGATCGTCGGCGAGCGTGACGCCCTGTTCGATTCGGCGGGCACCGCACGTCGTGCCCGGTTGCTCACCAACGGCGAGGTACAGGTGCTGCCCGGTGTGGGGCACGCGGTACTCGGTCAGGCGGAACGGATCAGCCGGTTCCTGCGCTCCCGGTGACCGCCGCTCCCCGACGTGCGGCGGTCCGGGGTTCAGCTCACTGCTCGTAGCACTGCACGTTCAGGTTGTCGACGTTCTCCCCGAACTGCGGCAGCGCGTAGAACGAGGCACCGACCTGGTCGGGGGCCTGCACGGTGACATCGGGCAGCGGGGCGCCGGTGTTGCGGTCGGTGGCGGTGCACACGAAGGTCTTGTTCTCCCACCAGCCGGCGGGGAAGGCCTGGGCGGGCGCGGCGACGACGGCGCCGAGCAGCAGGGCGGCGGCGGATCCGGTGACGATCGAACGAGTCGACATGGTGTTCCTCTGATGATGCGGGGACAGCGAAAGTGCTTGGAGCACACTAGCACCGGCACCGTCGTGCACCCAGGAAAATCCGTGCCGGTCAGAAGGGCGTGCGCACCCGCGCTTTCCCGCCCTGCGGACCGAACATGTGCAGGATCTCGACGCTTCGATCGCCGGCGGGCCCGAACCAGTGGGGCTGGTCGGTGTCGAACTCGGCCACCTCTCCGGGACGCAACACGAGTTCCTGTTCGCCGAGGATCAGCCGCAGGTCCCCGGCCAGCACATACAACCACTCGTAACCGGCGTGGGTGACCAGCCGCGGTGTCTTCGGGCCGAGGACCTGTTTGAAGACCTGCATGCGTCCCGGGTACTCGGTGAGCGGCACGACCACACTGCCGTTGCGGCTGCGTCGCGGCGTGAGATGCACCCGCGGGTCCCCGGTGGCGGGTGCGGCGATCAGCTGGTCGAGCGAGACCCGGTGCGCCCGCGCCAACGGCAGCAGCAGATCGAGGGTGGGGCGCCGCTTGCCGGTTTCGAGCCGTGACAGGGCGCTCACCGAGATCCCCGTCTCGGCCGACAACTCGTGCAGGGTCAGGTCGCGGCCGCGGCGCAATGCCAGCAGGCGCGGTCCGATCTCGTCGATGATCTGGGCGTCGTCCACCCCACCATTTTGCGGTCTTCGCAAAATCGCTACCTGTTCGCCCGGCCACGCCTCGACGATTCTCGCCATGATCGACACAGTGAAAGACCAAGCCCTCGGCTCGAGACGACGATGGGCGGTGCTGGCGGTGTGCAGCACGGGCCTGTTCCTGGTGGGGCTGGACACGACCATCGTCAACGCCGCCCTGCCGTCCCTCGCCCGTGACCTGCACACCGGAGTCCGTGGCATCGCCTGGATCGTCGACGCCTACACCTTGGTGATGGCGAGCCTGCTCATCTCGGCGGGGGCCGTCGCCGACCGGGTCGGGCGGCGGCGGGTGTTCCGGGTGGGGCTGGTGCTGTTCGGTGCGTCGTCGGCGCTGTGCGCGGTGGCTCCGACGGTCGGTGTGCTGCTCGCCGCGCGGATCGCGCAGGGTGCGGGTGCGGCGATGTTGAGCCCGGTGGCGCTGTCGATCGTCGTCGGGGTGTTCACCGACCCGGCGCAGCGGGCACGCGCGATCGGGGTGTGGGCGGCGGTGTTCGGGGTGGCGATGGCGGCTGGCCCGGTCCTCGGCGGTGTGCTGGTGCAGAGTCTGGGGTGGCGTGGGGTGTTCTGGGTGAATCTGCCGGTGATCGCGGTGGTGCTCGTGCTGACCGCGCTGGTGGTTCCCGAGTCGAGAGCGGTGCGGGTGCGGCGGCTCGACGGACTCGGGCAGGTGCTGCTGGTGATCGTGGTCGGCGGGTCGGTCGGTGTGCTGCTCGAGGGCCCGCGTCTCGGCTGGGCTTCGCCCGCGACGATCCTCGGATCAGCGGTGGTGTGCGCGGCGATCATCGCGTTCGTCGGGCTCGAAGGCCGCGGGCCCGAACCGTTGATCGAACCCGATCTGTTCCGTCGCGCACCGTTCACCGCCGCTGTCCTCAGCGCCGTCGCGATGTTCGTCGCCCTCGGCGCCACCATGCTGCTGACGACGCTGTATCTGCAGGACGCGCGCGGGATGTCACCGGCGGCGGCCGGTGCGGTGATGCTGCCGCTCGCGGTGCCCGCGATCGTGTTAGCTCCGCTCTCGGGTGTGCTCGTGAGCCGCCACGGTGCGCGGCGACCGCTCCAGCTCGCGGGCGGATTCACCGCGCTCGGTGGTGCGCTGCTGTTCGTCGCGGTCGTCGAGCACCGCCCGTTCCCCCTGCTGCTGACGGCGTTGCTGCTGGTCGGAATCGGGTTCGGCTTCGCCAACCCGCCCATCACCACCACCGCCGTGAGCGGGTTGCCCGCCGACCGCGCCGGTGTGGCAGGCGGAATCACGTCCACCGCACGCCAATTCGGTGCCGCCCTCGGTGTCGCGGTCGCGGGCGGGCTCGTCGGCGGTGCCGCGCAGACGGAACTGGCTCGGGCAGCGCGGCCGGGCTGGGTTCTGGTCGCCTGTTGCGGGCTGCTCGTCATGGTCGCGGCCGGGTTCGCACCCTCAGAACGCGGGCCAGGGGATCGGGCGGGCCGAATTCGGTAGTGGCATGACCGGGCGTTCCAGCAGGGCTTTGGTGCGTTCGGTCAGTGCGGTGATCTCGGCGTCGGTGATGTGCTCGGCGAGCGAATCCGCTATCGGGCCGGTCAGATTCGCGGCGAACGCGGTGACATCGGCGATCAGTGCCTCGTCGATGGGCCGACCCGCCCACCCCCACAGCACCGTGCGCAGTTTCGGCTCGCTGTGCAGGCAGATGCCGTGATCGACGCCGTAGACGTGGCCGTCGACACCTTCCAGCGCGTGCCCACCCTTGCGGTCGGCGTTGTTGAGCAGCAGGTCGAGCACCGCCATGCGTTGCAGGCGTGGATCGTCGGCGTGCACGAGCGAGATCTCGTTGCCGGTGTCGTCCAGGGCGCGCAGCACCTCGCAGAACCCGTCGGGCACCGTGCCCGGTGAACACAGATCGACCAGGTCCAGGCGTTGGCGTGCGTCGGTGCGGTTGTCGACCGAGGTCACCCACCGCTGCACCATGCCCGGTCCGAACGGGCCGTCGCGCAACACCGTCTCCGGGATGACACCCCATCCCAGTTGTTCGGAGATCAGGTACGAGGCCACCTCGCGCCCGGCGAGGGTGCCGTCGGGGAAGTCCCACAGCGGTCGTTCACCGCGCACCGGCTTGTACACCACCCGCAGCGGCGCACCATCGGGTTCGGGTGCGGCGATCTCGCACACCAGCGTCAGGTTGCTGGCGACGCCGACCCGCCCGATGATCTCGAGCTCACCGTCGGTGATGCCGGACACGTCTCACTCCTCGTCGAGTTCGGCCGCACCGAAGATCTCGCCGCGCTTGTACCCGTTGGTGCGCACACACATGTGCCCGCGCGCCGACAGCGGTTCCCCGCACAGCGGGCACGGTGGGCGCCCGGCCGCGATCACCCGGGTGGAGCGCAACGCGAACTCACGCGCCTGCATGGGGGTGAGGAACACACGCACCGCGTCGGGGCCTTCGTCGGTGTCGTCGAGCACCACCGATTCGTCGACCTCGGTCTCGGTGATCGCCAGCAGTTCCACCACCACGGCGTTCGCGTCGGCGTCCCAGCCCAGACCCATGGTGCCGACCCGGAACTCGGTGTCGATGGGAGTCATCAGCGGCGCCACATCGGTGACGTCCTCACCTTCGGGCGGTACCTCGGCCCCGAATCGGCGCGCCACCTCGTCGAGCAGCAACCCCATCCGGTCGGCGAGCACTTTCACCTGCTGCTTTTCCAGCAGCACGCTGACCACGCGCGGTTCCTGCACGGCCTGCAGGTAGAACGAACGATCGCCCGGCTCGCCCACGGTCCCGGCGACGAAACGATCGGGGGTGCGGAATACATGGATTGCGCGTGACACATGCACCTCCTGATACGTGACCCTCAACGACACTCACGAACAACCTCCTGGTTCAAGGAGAATCGCGGTGTCTCACATTCCCATTATCCGCACTCGCTGTCCCGGGTACTTCTCCGCCGGGCAGCGGTGGCGGTGGCGTACCCGCGGACAGGGCCGACAGGTCGGCGCCGGTGTCGTTGAACTTCCACACCGACGGCCCGTGCGGGCTGTACCGGACCACACTGATCGAGGCCGGTTCCACCGCGATCCGCTGAAAACTGTCCAGATGCAGGCCGAGCGCGTCGGCCAGGATCGATTTGATGACATCACCGTGCGCGCACGCCACCCACAGCACGTCGCGACCGGCCTTGTCGGCGAGGCGGCGTTCGGTGTCGCGGATCGCGGCCACCGCCCGCTGCTGCACCTGGGCCAGACCTTCACCACCGGGGAACACGGCACCGGAAGCGTGCCCCTGCACCACTTTCCACAGCGGTTCGGTGAGCAGTTCGGCGATCGGGCGCCCGGTCCATTCGCCGTAGTCGACCTCGATGAGCCGTTCGTCGTGTTCGGGTTCGAGACCGAGTTTGTCGGCCAGCGGGGCGACGGTGCGCTGACAGCGCAGCAGCGGTGAGCTGGCGATGTGTTCGATCGGCAGGGTGGCGAGCCGGTCGGCGACCGCGGCGGCCTGTTCGGTACCACGCTCGGTGAGCTCCACACCGGGTGCGCGCCCAGCGAGGGTACGCGCGGTGTTGGAGGTGGACACTCCGTGCCGGAGCAGGATCACCGTCATGGGACCAGCCTAACCATCAGCGGGCCGCGGGCTCAGGTGGCGGAGACGACACCCGCGGCGAGCAGGCCCATCACCGTCAGGCCGAGGATGATCCGGTAGCCGACGAACCAGTAGAAGGAATGCTTGCCGACGAACTTCAGCAGCCACGCCACCGAGGCATAGCCGACGACGAAGGCGAGGATGGTCGCAACCAGCAGTTGCGGACCGCTGGCGTTGAGTCCCTCACCGGCCGGTTCGAACGCGTCGGGCAGGCTGAACAGGCCCGACGCGGTGACGGCGGGAATGGCGAGCAGGAAAGAGAACCGCACCGCCGCTTCCCGTTTCAGACCGAGGAACAGACCTGCGGTCGAGGTGGCGCCGGAACGCGACACACCCGGGATCAGGGCGAGGCACTGGGCCAGGCCCATGATGATGCCGTCGCGGGTGGTGAGCTGTTCGATCGGACGGGCCTTCTTGCCGTAGTACTCACCGGCGGCGATCACCAGCGCGAACGCGACCAGCATGAACGACACCAGCCACAGGTTGCGGGCCCCGGTGCGGATCTCGTCCTTGAACAGGTAGCCGAGCACACCGATCGGGATGGTCGCGATGATGACGTACCAGCCGATGCGGTAGTCCAGTTCGCGCTGGGTGTCGCGTTCGTGGGCTTCGCGGGCGCTGCGGTCCATCACCGGCAGTTTGGTCGTCACCCGGTCACCGACGGCCACTTCACGCTGCGAGCGTTCGCGCCATCGCATGCCGAGGGTGGTGAACCAGGCGATGAGGATGCGCCAGATGTCCTTGGCGAAGTACACCAGGACCGCGGCCTCGGTGCCGAGCTGGGTGACGGCGGTGAACGACGCGCCCGCGTCGTCCCCGAAGAACACACCCGAGACGATGCGCAGGTGTCCGGAGGAGGAGATCGGCAGGAACTCCGTGAGCCCCTGCACCAGTCCGAGTACCAATGCCTGGAACCAGGTCATCGACTCGCCCACCACATCCTCCTACCACTTCTCGTGCCCGAAAGATCGCGTCCTCCTGGGCTTTTGCTTGCTCGCCCGGCCGTGTGGGCCCGCGATCCCGCAGCGACCCTACCCGTCGGGCCGGATCGGTGTCGTCGGCCCACCGGTGAACCCGACTCGCACCGGGTCGGCGCGGCGGTGACGGCCACGCCGCGCATTAGGCTGGGCGCCGTGACGAAAGCACGGGCGCGGTGATGGAACAGCGAACGGTGGGACGAAGCGGACTGCGGGTGTCGCGGATCGGGTTGGCGACCCACACCTGGGGCACCCATACCGACGCCGAGGAGGCCTCGGTGCAGCTGGCGGCTTTCGCCGATGCCGGGGGAACACTGATCGACCTCTCCCCCGGCTACGGTGACGGCGCCGCGCATCAGATCCTGGCCGGGTTGCTCGGTGAGGTGGTCTCCCGCGAGGACGTGGTGCTCAGCGGGTGCGCGGGTGTGGTGACCCACAAGCCGGGCGCGGGAGTGGGCGACACGGTGCCCGCGCCCGCCGCGGTCGGCCCGGTCGTCGACGCCTCCCGGCGCACCCTGCTCCGCCAGCTCGACCGCACCCTCGCCGACCTCGGCACCGACCATCTCGACATCTTCAGCATCGCCGCCTGGGATCCCTACACACCTCTCGAGGAGGTCGCGGCCACCCTCGAGACGGTGATCGCCACCGGACGGGCCAGGTACGCGGGCGTGCGTGGCCTCAGCGCCTGGCAGCTCGCGAGCCTGGCCGCGATCGGGCCGGTCACGGCCGCGCAGACACCGTATTCGCTGCTGGCGCGCGGCCCCGAGAACGATGTGATTCCGGCCGCACGCCATCACGGGGTGGGGATCATCGCTTCGGCGCCGCTGGCCGGTGGCATCCTCACCGGCAAATACAGCGACGGTGTGCCCGCGGATTCGCGCGGTGCCGACGAGTCGACGGCCGCCGAGATCCGCCGCCGCCTCGACGACGACCGCGCCACCCGGGTGGTCGACGCGCTGGTCACCGCCGCCGACGGGCTCGGTACTTCGCCGCTGGCGGTGGCGCTGGCCTGGATCCGGGACCGGCCGGGTATCGCGAGCATGATCGTCGGCGCCCGCGATATCGGTCAGCTCACCGGCGTGCTGGCCGCCGAAACCCTGGAATTGCCGCGCGCGATCGCGGCCGCCCTCGACGATGTGAGCGCCCGTTCGGAATGATGGCTAGCCTTACCTGCATGAAACTGCGTGGTGTGCTGACGGCGATGCTGGCGGCGACGGTCCTCACCGGCGCCGTCGCCTGCACCGCAAGCGATCCTGCATCGACTGCACAAACCCGTGGTCCGGTGACCGCCCAATTCGCCGACCTCGACCCTGTCCCGATCGGGCCCGCACCCACGCCGAAGATGCCCGCGACCGCGCGCTCGTTCGACGGCACCGAGGTGACGGTCACCGACGCCTCGCGCATCATCGCCGTCGACCGGTACGGCACACTCGCGCAGACCGTGTGGGCGCTCGGTCTGGGCGACAACCTCGTCGGGCGAAGCACCTCCGCCTCGTTCCCCTCCGTCGCCGACGTGCCGAATGTAGCGGGCGGCAACGGCAGCCTCAGCGTCGAAGCGGTGCTCGCCCTTCGCCCGTCGGTGTTCCTCACCGACACCACCAGCGCCGCGCCCGCCGTGCGCGACCAGCTGCGCGCCGCCGGTGTGACGGTCGTGTACTTCGACCCCGACCGCAGCATGGACGGTGTCGTCCCGCAGATCGAGGCCGTCGCGACCGCGCTCGGGGTTCCCGACGCGGGGCGCGCGCTCGGTCAGCGCACCAGCGACGAGATCGCCGCCGCCACCGCCCGCGTGCCCGCTCACGACCCGAAACCCAGGATCGCGTTCCTGTACCTGCGCAGCGCCGCGATCACCATGATGGCCGGCCCGGGTTCCGGTGCCGATTCGCTGATCACCGCGGTGGGCGGGGTCGACGCGGGGACCTCGGCCGGGCTGAGCGAACCGTTCACCGCGATCACCAGTGAGGCGATGATCGCCGCGTCGCCCGATGTGCTGCTGGTGATGACGGACGGTCTGAAATCGGTGGGCGGAGTCGACGGTTTGGCGAAGGTGCCCGGCATCGCCCAAACACCCGCCGGGCGTGACCGGCGTGTGGTCGACATGTCCGACGCGGTGGTGCTGAGCTTCGGCCCCAACACCGGCCGGGTGATCTCGGCACTGTCCGACGCCATCTACGGGAAGACGTCATGACCGCGCGAGCAGCGATCCGCCGGTCGCGTGTCCTGCGCCCGGTTCACCTTGTCGCTCGGCGCGGCAGGCGAACGGCTGGTATGCCCGACGAGCTCCGAGACGTCGCATGAGTGACGCCCCGGAGCTGATCAAGTCCGCCGATCCGGCGCGGATCACCGATGCGACGCCTGACCCGCTGCCGGGTCCGCGACACCGAACTACCCGGGTGACGGTGGTGTTCGTGGTCGCCCTGGCCGCGCTGGTGATTCTGGCCGTCGTGTCGGCGGTGCTCGGCCAGGTGCCGACGACCGCCGCGGAGGTGCTCGGCAGCGTCGCGCACCGGATCGGACTCGATTTCGGCCCGATGCCCGCGCATCCGGCCGGCGAGGTGACGCTGTGGGAGGTGCGGTTTCCCCGGGTGGTGCTGGCCGTTCTGGTCGGCGCGGTCCTCGCGACAGCGGGTGCATTGTTGCAGGGCGTGTTCGCCAACCCCCTGGCCGAACCGGGCGTGATCGGGGTGTCCGCCGGTGCGGCGGTCGGTGCGGGCACGGTGATCGTGATCGGTGGCGCGTTCGTCGCCGCCTGGTCGATAGCGGCGGCCGCGTTCGTCGCCGGGCTCGTCACGACAGCGCTGGTCTATGTGCTGTCGCGTTCGGGTGGTCGCACCGAGGTGGTGACGTTGATCCTCACCGGTGTGGCGATCAACGCGTTCGCCGGTGGTCTCATCGCGCTGCTGCTGTTCATCGCCACACCCGCCGCCCGGGACCAGATCGTGTTCTGGCAGCTGGGCAGCCTCAACGGCGCCACCTGGCCGTCGGTCGCCATCGTCGCCGTCCTCGCCGGAAGCGGAATACTGGCCGCCGTGCTCATCGCGCCGCGCCTGGATCTGCTGGCGCTGGGTGATTCCGCGGCCCGTCACCTCGGTGTCGACGTGGAGCGGCTGCGCAGGCAGGTGATCGTGGTGGTCGCCGTACTCACCGCCGCGGGGGTGGCGTTCAGCGGCATCATCCTGTTCGTCGGCTTGATCGTGCCGCATGTGGTGCGCATGCTCGTCGGCCCGGGGCACCGGGTCCTCGTGCCCCTCAGCGCCGTCGTCGGGGCGGTGGTGTTGCTCGGTGCCGACGTCGCCGCGCGCACCCTGGTCCGCAATGCCGACCTGCCCCTCGGCATGCTGACCTCACTGATCGGCGGCCCGTTCTTCTTCTGGCTGCTGCGCCGCACCAGGGCCAAGGCCGGAGGTTGGGGATGAGCACACCGAGCCGGCCCTCTTCGCGCCCGGTACTCGACCGAACGGCCGCGAGTACCCCGGTTCAGCGGCGGAAGTCGACGTCGTGGCGGTCGCTGTTCGCCCGTACTCCCGATGTTCCCGCGCGCCCGGAACCGGGCACCGTCACGCTGCGGGCGACGGATCTCACCGTGCGCCGTGGGGAGCGCACGGTTTTGGAGGACGTCGACTTCCGGGTGGCGGCCGGTGAGATCGTCGCGCTGGTCGGACCCAACGGCGCGGGCAAGTCGAGCCTGCTCGCCGCCCTGGCCGGTGAGCTCGAACCCACCTCGGGCACGGTGAAACTCGAAGGCCACGCCCTCTCGCACTGGACCCACGCCGACAAGGCCCGCCGCCGCGCGGTCCTGCCGCAATCACACACCGTCGGCTTCCCGTTCACGGCCCGCGAGGTCGTCGCCATGGGTCGCGCACCGTGGCTGCACACCCCCGCCGCCGACCGCGACGACGAACTGATCGCCGCCGCCCTGGCCGCCACCGACGTCACCCACCTCGCCGCCCGCACCTTTCCCGCCCTGTCCGGCGGTGAACGCGCCCGCGTCGCCCTGGCCCGGGTCCTCGCCCAGGACACCGCAACCCTGCTGCTGGACGAACCCACCGCCGCCCTCGACATCGGCCACCAGGAAGCGGTACTGCGGCTCGCCGCCGACCGCGCCGCCGAAGGCGCGGCGGTGGTCGTGGTGGTGCACGATCTAGGGGTGGCCGCGGCCTACGCCGACCGCGTCACCGTCCTCGACGAGGGCCGGGTCGCCGCCGACGGCCCACCGCGAGAAGTCCTCACCCGCGACCTGCTGACCAAGATCTACCGACACCCGGTCGACGTCTTCGACCACCCCGTCACCGGCCTGCAACTGGTCCTCCCCGACCGCACCCGCCCCTGAACCACCACTCGCACCACGCTGCGACGAAGGCGCCTGCCGTAACCGAGCTCCGCGGCGGTCCGCACCCGCTACCGCGGCCGACGGGTGTAGCCGCGAGGACCGGCGGGGCTGGTCCTACCGGAAACCGCCGCCGAATCCACCGGAATAGCCACCACCGGAGCAGCCGGAGTAGCCACCACCTCCGTCACCTCCATAGTTGCTGGAGGGGCCGTAGTACTTCCCGGACCGTCGCGGCCTGGTCGGATCGTGTGGGCGCGGATCGATCAGCTCACCGGTCAGCGCCTGCCAGCCTTCGGCCTCACTCGCATATCTGTCCGTCAGTGCCCGCCGGGTTTCGTTACCCCACGACACCTGCGTATACGGGTGGTGTTCGCGCTCGGCACGCAGGGCTTCCTGAACTTCGGCCACGGTCAGTTCGCCCTCTGCCCCGAGAATGGCGTCCAGGGTGGACAGGTAGATCCAGAAAGTGCGCGCATTCGAGTAGTCGGTGATCTCGTAGGCCCACTGCGCCCCGGTGGCCGCGTCCAGCGCCGCGGCACGACGCGAACGGATGCGCTCTCGCTCGCGCTCTCGTTCTTCCTCGCGCAGCCGCTGTTCCTCTTCGATGCGCTGCCGTGTGCGTCGGTGCTCTTCTTCGAGGAATTCGGTCAGGTCGCCGGTACGTTGCTTGTACTCCGCGATCACCCGGTGGAACTCGGCGCGCAGTTCGGCAGCGTCCGTGTCGTAGTTCGCGCGCAGCCGCCGGTTTCTCCTCGCGTACCGCAGCGACCACAACAGGGTCTCACCCAGTGGCAGCTCGAGATGCGCACCCACTTCCCGTGCCCGGGCCTGTAATTCGCCGATGGCGCCGAGCAGGTCCTCGGTCGCCGAACGCCACCGGTCGTAGTCGCTGTCGGAGACCGCGGTGTCCGGGTGCGCATCCGATCGAAAACCTGGATCGCTCACGCACGCGAGATAGTCATGGTCCCGGATCAATTGACCGATCACATCGAGGCGCCGATTCTCGACCAGGTTCGCCAGTATGCTCACGTGTACCGTGCGGCCCATACCTCATTGTGACAGAACTACGTTGTCCGGCACGGCCTTTCACCCGGGCCGACCGCCTGGTTCTGCCTCACCGCCAGATGATCTTCAGCAGCGCCGGTGTGAGCACCATGCGGATGATCGTGGCGTCGATGATGAGCGCGACGATCATCCCGTAGGCGATGTACTTCATCAGCACCAGGTCGGAGAACCCGAAAGCACCCGTCACCACGATGAGGATGGCGGCGGCGGAGGTGATGACGCCGCCGGTGTGGGCGACGCCGTAGCGGATCGACTCGGTGGCGTCGGCGCCGGAGGCGCGTTTCTCCGCGATGCGCGACAGCAAAAACACCTCGTAGTCGGTGGACAACCCGAAGATGACCGTCACGATCAACGCGACCACCGCGAACATCAACGGCCCCGGTGTGAACTGGAAGACCCCAGCCCCGTGCCCTTCCACGAAGATCCAGGTCAGCACACCCAACGTGGACACCAGGCTGAGCGCGCTCATCGCCACGGCCTTCACCGCGAGGATCACCGACCGGAACGCCACGATCATCAAAGCCAGGGCCGCGGCGACGAGAATCGCCAGTAGCAGTGGCAGCCCGTCGATCAACCCGTTGATGCTGTCGCGCTCCAGCGCCGGAATACCGGCGACCATGATCTCGACCCCCGGCGGTGCGGGCAGGGCGCGCAGGGAATCGATCACCCGGTCGGCGTCGCGTTTGTCACCGAGCCCGGCCGAGAGCACGTTCACGTCGTTCTTCGTCGGCGCGGCCGGTTCGAACCGACCGGTCAATCCGGGAATCCGATTGGCCTCGAACCGGATATCGCCGAGCTGCTGCGGTGAGGCACCGACCACGACGAGCTTCAACGGTTCGGTGCGGAAACCGGGGAACAGCCGGTCGAAATCCTCCTGCGCCACCCGCGCCGGGTTGTCGGCGGCCAGATACTTCTCGCTGATCCCGCCGAACTCGATGTGGCGCAACGGAATACTCAGTGCCAGCAGTCCGAGCACGATGGGGATCACCACTGCCCACGGCCTGCGCATCGCCCAGGTCGCCAGGCGGGAGAAGAACCCGGCATCGATCTGGGCCTCGGTCTCGGTGCGGGAGAACCGCTGCCAGCCGAGCCAGTCGATGCGCCGCCCAGCGATGCTCAGGGCGGCGGGCAGCGCGGTCACCGACAGCAGCGCCGCCAGCATCACCGCCGAGATGCCACCGTAGGGCACCGAGCGCAGCACGCCGTTGGGGAAGATGAACAACGCACCGAGGCTGAGCGCGATGATGCCGGCCGAGAACTGCACCGTGCGGCCCGCGGTCGCCACGGTGCGCGCGGTCGCTTCCTCCACGCTTCGCCCGGCGGCGAGCTCCTCACGGAACCTGGTCACCGTGAACAGCCCGTAGTCGATCGCCAGCCCGAGACTGACCAGCGTCATCACGGCGCTGGCGAACACATTCACCTCGATGTGGTCGGTGAGCACCCGCAGAATTCCCGAGGTGCCGAGGATGGTGAGCCCACCGATCAGCACCGGCAGCAACGCACCGATCACCCCGCCGAACACGAAGTACAGCAGGATCGCCACGATCGGCAACGCGATGATCTCCGCGCGCCGGATGTCGTGCTGCATCCCGATGTTGATGCCCTCGACCACCGGCTGCAACCCGGCCAGCTGCACCGTCGTCCCACCGGGTCCGCCGCCGGGCACACCGGCGTTCAGGTGCGGTTTGAGTGCCAGGTAGTTGTCGACCGTCGCCGTGCCGCCGCCACCGGCCAGCCCGATGCTGGCGAAGGCGTGCTGTTTGGTCGGGTCGGAGGCGTTCGCCGAGAACGGGCTGTCCCAGTAGCTGTCGATCTTGTGGATGCGCTCGCCGTGCTCGGCACGTAAACCGTTGAGAGCGGCCAGGACCGGGCCGCGCACCGCCGGATCGTCGACGGTGGCGCCGGCCGGGGCCGTGTAGATGACGATCAGGTCGCCGTCGGTGTCGCGCCCGAAGGTGTCGTCGGCCAGTTTCGACGCGGCGACCGATTGGCTGTCCTCGTCGAACCAGCCCTCCTGGGTGTAGCGACCGGCCAGGTCACGGCCGTACCACCCGGAGATCGCCACCGCGAGGACGAACAACCCGAGCACGAGAAAACGATGCCGGTGGACGAACCGCCCCCACCGCATCGACCGCGATTCCCGCATCTCAGCCGCAGGCGGCGGTGCGGTAGTCGGCCGAGCGCAGGATGCCGCACAGATCGGTGCGCGAGATCTTCCACTTCCCGTCGATCAGCACGAAATGCACGATGGTGGTGCGGACATTGGTGCCCGAACCGTCCTTGTCCAGGCGCATGGTCGCGGTGAGCGTGCCGTCGCGGTTGTCGAACACCGGGTCCACGACCCCGTACACGGCGTGCGGGTTGTCGCGTAGCGCCTTGTACATGTCGGGGATCGCGTCCTTGAACGCGGCGCCGTCCTCGATGAGAGCGGTGCGTTCGTCGTCGGGCAGGTTGGGGTCGAGCGCGCGTTTGATCTGCGCGTCGAGTTCGGCGGCGGTCGGCAGCGGCACGTTGGCCTTGCTCGACGAGATCGCGACCGAGGAGGACAGGGAGGCGTTGGCCGAGGACCGTGCGGCGTCGACCGAGGCCTCGTCGGTCCCACCGCAGGCGGTGAGGACGGCGAGGGCCGTGAGGCAGGCGGTGGCCGCAGCGGCCCTGGCGATAAGTGTGGAAGACATCACCATCTACATACCATCAATGACGGCACCGATCCGGCCGAGGATGCCGCGAACACTGGTTTCGGGCCGATGCACGGGCTGCGCGTGTTCGATCAGATCACGCACGAACGCGACGACGCTTCGCTCGTCGTCGAGGTCGATATCGGTGACCTGAGCACTGGCCTGGGCCACCACATCGGCCGAGCCTGGCACGGTTTCGCCCAGGTCGGGGCGATATATCTGGACGGTCAGGGTGGCGCGCCGGGTGCGGAAGGCGAAGGGCCGCCCGTCGTCGGTGGTGCCGAAACCGTGGGCGAACGGGCCGAGCGACAGGTCATCGATACCGAAACCCGACGCGGTGGGCTCGGTCATCGTGTGTTCTCCTGCCGCTGCGAGGGGCGATCAGTTGTCGACACGTCAACAGTAACGCGCGTCACCGACGTCGCGGCGCGGGCCACCCGGTCGGAGCTACTGGTGAGTCATCATGGTCAGATGGTGATCTGCGGTCATCTCGTGCGGAATTGAAGGAGTTCGGTGCATGCGCCTTCGTGGCTCGGTCGCCTCGACGTTGCTGGCGGCACTTGTGGTGGCCACCGGTTGCGCGGGTGAGGACAGCGGTCCCTCTGTGCCGACCCGGGAACCGGCCACCGCCGCGGTCTCGCCCGTCGTGGCAGGTGTCCCGGCCGGGAGTGTCACGCCGCTGTCGGCAACGAAAGCGCTACTGGCCGAACGGGCGACCGGTCGGCTCGCCGCGCTCGACACCGCGGGCACGACGCTCGCCCTGATCGACTCGGCGGGCACCCAGCGCGTCACCTTGCCCGTCGCGGGCGCCGCCCTGGCGCAAGGGACGGCCGGAGAGGTGCTCGTCGCCGCCGAGCGCCGGGTGCTGCGGGTGCGTGCCGATTCGGGCGCGATCACCGAACTGCCCGTCGAGGGTGACGTGCGCAGTGTGCAGATCCGGCCCGATGCGAGCCTGGTCGTCGGCACCGCCGACGGCACCGTCCGCGTCCTCGACCCCACCGGCGTCGTCACCCGCACCGTCACCGGTCTGGTCTCGGCCGACGCGCTCGCGGTCACCGGCGACGCCATCACCGTCTTGGACCGCAAACAGACCGCTGTCGTCGGTGTCGGCACCGACGCGCTCGGCCTGATGCTGCGCGCGGGTGACGGCGCGACCAACGCCCTGACCGACCCGCACGGCCGTATTCTCGTCGCCGACACCGACGGCGGTGAACTGCTCGTCTACTCGGCCGGTCCGCTCGTGCTGCGTCAGCGGTTCCCGGTAGCATCGGCGCCTTACGCCCTGGCCTACGATCCGCGCTCGGACACGGTCTGGGTGTCGTGCACAGAGAGCAACGAGGTCGTCGGGTACGACCTGTCGACCGGCATCGGTGTCGAGGTCGACCGCTTGACCACCGTGCGTCAGCCCGACGCGATCGCCGTCGACGAACGCACCGGCGACCTGTTCGTCGCCTCGGCCGCAGGCGAGGGTCTGCAGCGGATCGGGGCCGGACAGCGGAAGAGAGGGCTGTGATGGCGACTCCCCCGAGCTGGGAAACCAGCAACGACGACTACGAATACGTGCCACTTCGCCTGCCACCGGAGGTCACCCGGGTCTCCGCCTCCATGCGGTTGGCCATCCAGGCCGAATTCGGTGGCTGGGAACTGTCGCGGGTGCGCGCCTACACCGACGGCAGCCGCCGGGTGTTGTTGCGCCGCCGAAAGACCGCCGTCCTCCCTGTGCCCGAACCCGGATTGTGAGCCGACCCATGTACGCCCTGCTGTTACGTTTGATGTTCCTGATCCCGCCGGAGCGGGTGCACCACCTGGTGTTCGCGGCCCTGCGGTTCGCGACCTGGTTCCCGCCCACGCGGTGGCTGGCGCGCAAGCTCACCGTCGTCGAGGATCCGATCCTGGCGACGACCGCGTTCGGTGTCGATTTCCCCGCGCCACTCGGGCTGGCCGCCGGTTTCGACAAGAACGCCGACGGCGCGAACACCTGGGGGTCGCTCGGTTTCGGATTCGCCGAGATCGGCACCGTCACCGCCCAGGCCCAGCCCGGTAATCCGGCGCCGCGCCTGTTCCGGGTGTCGGCCGATCGCGGCCTGATCAACCGCATGGGTTTCAACAATCACGGCGCGGCCGCCGCGGCTGCCCGCCTGCACGGCGCGCACCCCACGGTGCCGATCGGCGCGAACATCGGTAAGACCAAGGTCGTCGAACCCGATGCGGCCGCAGCCGATTACGCCACCAGCGCGCGCCTGCTCGGTCCGCTGGCCGACTTCGTCGTGGTCAACGTGTCCTCCCCCAACACCCCCGGCCTGCGCGATCTGCAGGCGGTCGAATCGTTGCGCCCGATCCTGGCGGCCGTGCTCGAGGTGGTGTCGGTGCCGGTGCTGGTGAAGATCGCCCCCGACCTGTCCGACGATGACATCGACGCTGTCGCCGACCTCGCCGTCGAACTGGGTCTGGCCGGCATCGTCGCCACCAACACCACCATCCGCCGCGACGGCCTGAAGACTCCCGCCGCCGAGGTCGAGGCGATGGGCGCGGGCGGGCTGTCCGGCGCCCCGGTGGCCGAGCGTTCCCTGCAGGTCCTGCGCCGCCTCTACGCCCGCGTGGGCGACAAGCTCGTACTGATCTCGGTGGGCGGTATCGAAACCCCCGAGCAGGCCTGGGAGCGCATCCTCGCCGGCGCCTCCCTGTTGCAGGGCTACACCGGTTTCATCTACGGCGGCCCCTTCTGGACCACCCGCATCCATCGCGGCATCGCCGCCAACCTGCGCGCGGGCGGTTTCACCTCCCTGGCCCAAGCCGTCGGCGCCGAACACCGCACCGCGAAGGCCTGAGCCTCACCCGTAGTACACATTCCGCGCACGGTCGCCGTGCGGCAGTCTCGGCGGCCCCCACCCGACCCGGCGGTCGGGCGGATCGTGGAACGACTCGCCCGCGGGTTCGCGCCCGGCACGGGCGTCGAGCCGTTTGGCCAGTTTGATCAGCGCCTGCTGCCACATCATGCCGAGGATGTCGGCGCGGGCGCTGATCTCGGCGTGGGCGATGCGGTCGTAGGCCATGCCGAGATCGCTGACGAGTTCGTCCAGTTCCATGCCCGCGCGAGCCTGTTCCGTGGTGAGCAGATAGCCGGGCAACCAGCTCAGGGTCCAGGAATCGGGGCCGACGCGGTCGGCGTATTCCGGTGTGCGGTCGCTGCGCATGGTGTCGTCGGTGCGGAAAATCATCGCGGACCTGCCTTCCCCGGCGGGCGCTTCACCTGTCCGGGTGTCCGGCGGGGCGGGCGCTCCCCCGTAACCCAGTGTGGCATTTGCCTTTTGTCCGGGTCAATTGCCATTGTAGAGAGGTAATTGCCGCAAATCGGGCGTGGCAAACCCGGGATTGTGGCGATCGCAGTCCGGCGACCGCGTGGTCGCGGGTCGTCAGGTGACGGGAGGCGGACATGTCGATGGTTCCCCAGGACGCCCGTGTCGCCGCTCTCCGCAGCATCCTCACGCGCCTCGGCAAATACTCCGGCCTGAGCGCGGAACGCTTGCGCCACACCGAAATCGACGCCGCGCCGCTGCTCGAGCTGCTGTCGGTGCGCAGGCACGCCAGGCGCACCGGTGACAGTGTCGAAGCCGCGATCCTGCCGGTGGTGCGCGAGGTCGCCCAGTGGCTCGCCCCGACCGATCGGCTCATCGTCGATGCCGCCCTGTGTCTCGGGTTGTGGCGGGACCGGCCGGGCGTCGGTGTCGACGTCGATCGCCTGTACGCGGACAACCTCGGCGAACGTCGAGAGGCCTTGACCGAACAGTGGGTCGCGTTGCACACCCTGCTCGATGTCGACCCGATCCCCGAGGCTCCCACCGTCAAGCGTCTGCGCACCGTCGCCGAACACGCCGCGTTCACCGCCCTGGCCGGGCTGCTCGCCGCCGACTCGGGCTATCCGATGGCTCAGCCCGCCGCGCCCGCGCCGACCGCGCCGCCGCCCGCTCAACGCGGGGTGGTGACGGTGTTCGGTGACGCGGTGATCGACCACCTGTACCGGGTGGACGACTTTCCCACCGCCACCAGCGCGGCCAGCGGCAGCTTCACCGGTCATCCCGGCGGCAAAGGCCTCAACCGGGCGGTGGCGGCGGCCCGGCTCGGCATCGACGTGCACCTGGTGTGCGCGGTCGGTGACGACGAGTACGGCCGCCGCATCCGTGAGTTCCTCGAAACCGAGCGTGTGCACCTGGATCTGGTGAAGGTAGTTCTGTTCGCGCCGTCGCTGGTGACCGCCGTCGTGTTGGCTCCCAACGGCGAATCGCGGATGATCGGCTGCCGCGACACCCGCGTGCAGTTGCAGGACGAGGACCTGCACCGCCCCGAGCTGCGCGGTGCCCTCGAGTCCTCGGATGTGGTGATCCTGAGTTTCGAGCAGCCCCCGGCGGTGATCGAACAGGTGCTGGCCACGGTCTCGCAGCTGCAACCCAAACCGCCCGTGATCGTGTGTCCCACCCCGTCGATGCCGGTTCCCCAGGGGCTGTACCAGCATTTCGGCGCCGTCGACTACCTGGTCGGCACGGCCGCCGAACTCGCCGCGCTGCTACCCGACGTGCCCGCCGAGTCCGGCGACGACATCGCCCGGCTACTGCGCGGGCTCGGCGTCGGCACCGTGTGCACGGTCGAGAACTTCCGCTGCGTGGTCGCCTCCGACACGGTGAACACCGTCATCGATCACTTCCCCCAGGTACTCAAGGCCTCCGTCGGTGCGGCGGCGGCATTCACCGGGGCGCTGGCGCATCGGCTGGTGAACAGCCGAACCGCGCTCACCGCAGCCGATTTCGCATGGGCAACCGCCGCGATGATTCCGACCCAGAAGCTGGGTGCGGTCGCGGTGACCATGCCCGGTGTCGACGACATCGATCGCATCGTGCGCCTGTACGCGCCGCGAGCCTGAACCGGGGGTAAAGTCGCGGCGTCGCACCGCACCCCGTCCCACCTCGGAGGATCGTTGACCATCCTGTCGTTCGGCAGGGCCGCGAGCACACGCGCCGGGGCCGACACCGCCCACCGGTTGGGCCGCGCGGGCGGACATCTTCCGGTGCGGGTCGTCGAGATCGCCGACCCCCGCGACGGCGGGCATCTGCTGGTTTTCGGCAATCCCGGCGACGGTTGCCTGGTGCGGCTGCATTCACGCTGTCTCTACGGCGAAAGCCTGGGCTCCGACGACTGCGACTGCGGCGCCGAACTGCGCACCGCGATGGACCGCATCCAAACCGAGGGCTGCGGTGTGCTGGTCTATCTCGAGCAGGAGGGGCGCGGCGCCGGCCTGATCTGGAAGGCCAGGGGGTACCGGGAGAGCGAATTGTCGGGAGCCGACACGTTCCAGGCTTATGAGCGCCTCGGCCTGCCCGCCGACACCCGCCGTTTCGCACCCGCCGCTGACGCACTCGCCGAGCTGGGCTTGCGCCGGGTACGCCTGCTGACCAACAATCCCGACAAGTGCCGGGCGCTGACCGATGCGGGCATCGACGTGGACCCGGTACCGCTGACGATCACCCTTTCCTCGACCCGCGGCAGACAGTATCTGCAGGCCAAACGCGTGCACCGGCACCACACCATCCCCGTCGACGACCAGGTCGCCGATTCCCGCCGCCGGACGTGGTGGTGGCCCGGTCGCCGCAGGTAAACGCCCCGCGATTCCCGATATCCGGCTACGATATGTGAGCCGTGCCACTTTTGACGCCTTCGCCTCGAGATGATGTGAGGAAAGCCGTCTCATTGGTTCGGTACTTCAGCTCGGCCTATGGGAACAGGGATATGACAGAGATCGGTTTCGCGCACGCTTCCGGGGTCACGGTGCACACCGTACCCGCCGCCTTCCAGCAGACCGCCGCCTTGCGGCCCGGCCAGATCGCGCTGCGCACCGTCGGCGGCACCCAGGAGATCACCTGGTCCGAATACGCCACCCGGGTGCGCGCTCTGGCCGCCGGCCTGGCGAAACTCGGTGTCGGACACGGCGATTCGGTGGGCATCATGCTCACCAACCGGCCCGAGTTCAACCTGGTCGACACCGCCGCCCTGCACCTGGGCGCCACCCCGTTCTCGGTGTACAACACCAGCTCGCCGGAGCAGATCGCGCACGTGTTCGCCAACGCGGGCAACCAGGTCGTCATCACCGAGCAGGCCTTCCTCGATGTGATCCGGGAATCCGGCGCCGAGATCGCGCACACGGTCCTCGTCGACGGCACCGCCGAGAACACCGTGTCACTTACCCAGCTCGAATCGGACCCACTGCCGGACTTCGATTTCGACGCCGCCTGGCAGGCCGTGGAGCCCGGTGATCTGGCCACCCTCATCTACACCTCGGGCACCACCGGCCCGTCCAAGGGCGTGGAGCTCACCCACAGCAATGTGATCGCGCAGGTCGTCGGCCTGGTCTCCGGCCCGCTGCCGGTCGGTTTCGACGACCGCGCGGTGTCGTATCTGCCCGCCGCCCATGTCGCCGACCGCATTTCCGCGCACGCGATCAGTCTGCTCACCGGTGTGCAGATCACCACCGTCCCCGACCCGCGCGAGATCGCCGCCGCCCTGCCCGATGCCCGCCCGACGGTGTTCTTCGGTGTGCCACGGGTGTGGCAGAAGATCAAGACCGGTATCGAGAACAAGCTCGCCGTGGAACCGAGCCCGGTGAAGAAGGCGCTGGCCAACTGGGCCATCGGTGTCGGTGTCGCCGACGCGCGCGCCAAGCTGGCGGGCGAGGGCTCGTCGCTGCTGCTCGGTGTGCAGCACAAGATCGCCGACGCGCTGGTGCTGTCGAAGTTGCGTGACGCGCTCGGTTTCGCCGAACTGAAGGTCGCCGCCTCCGGTGCCGCCCCGGTACCGCCGGAAACCCTCGAGTACTTCCTCGGCCTCGGCTTCTCGGTGAGCGAGGTGTGGGGCATGTCGGAGACCTCGGGTGTCGGCACGTTCACCGAGATCGACAAACCGCGCCCCGGTTCGGTCGGTCGCGTCATGGACGGGGTCGAGTTGCGGTTGGACGCCGACGGCGAGGTCCTCATCCGCGGCCCGATCATCACCCGCGGTTACCGCAACATGCCCGACAAGACCGCCGAAGCCATCGACGACGCGGGCTGGCTGCACACCGGCGATGTCGGCACGCTCGACGCCGACGGCTACCTGCGCATCGTCGACCGCAAGAAGGAACTCATCATCAGCGAGGCGGGAAAGAACATCGCCCCCTCCAATATCGAGAACGCCATGAAGGCGGCCTCGTCGATGATCGGCCAGGCCGTCGCGATCGGCGACGCCCGCCCCTACATCACCGCCCTGGTCATGCTCGATCCCGACGTCGCCGCCCTGCGCGCCAAGGAATTCGGTGCCACCGACGCCACCCTGGCCGAACTGTCGCGTCGCCCCGAGATCATCGAGGAGGTCAAGGAGGCGGTGCTCGCGGGCAACCGGAAGCTGTCGCGGGTGGAGCAGGTGAAGCGGTTCCACATCGTGGAGACGCTGTGGGAGCCCGGTGGTGACGAGCTGACCCCGAAGATGTCGCTCAAGCGCACCCCCATCGCGAACAAATACGTCGACCGGATCGCCGAGCTCTACGCGGCCGAACCGCCTGCGGGCGTCGTGAACGTGAAGTAGGTCCGAAAGAACCGGTGGCCCCGCATCCGTGCGGGGCCACCGGTGTTTTCAGTGCTGTTCGTAGGTGCCGACGAGGGTGGCACGACCCAGGGTGTGGAAGAACAGGTTGAACCCGAGGTAGGCCGGGCTGGCGTCGGGGCCGACTTCGAGTTCGGGCACGTCGACGGCGTGCACGACCACGAAGTACCGGTGCGGCCCATGGCCTTTCGGCGGGCCCGCGCCGACGAACCCGGGGAATCCGCCGTCGTTGCGCAACGACACCGCACCGGCGGGCAGGGATCCGCCCTCGCTGCCCGCACCGGTGTCGAGCGAGGTCACCGAGGCGGGGATGTTCGCGACCGCCCAGTGCCAGAACCCCGACGCGGTCGGGGCGTCCGGGTCGTACACGGTGACCGCGAAACTCTGTGTGCCCTCGGGGAATCCGGACCAGCTCAGCTGCGGGGAGATGTCCTTGCCACCCGCGCCGAACACCCCGGAGACCTGATCGTTGGCCAGCGGCTGCCCGTCGGTGATGTCGGTGGAGGTGAGGGTGAACGACGGCACCTTCGGCAGCGCGTCGTACGGGTTGTAGGTCATAGCGGCCTCTCTGTGTTGTTGGCGGCTGGGCCCGCGGGTTCAGCTGTTCAGCAGGAAGTGTTCCATCACCCGGGTGCCGAATTCCAGGGACTGCACCGGTACCCGTTCGTCGACGCCGTGGAACAGGGCGGTGAAGTCGAGGTCCGGCGGCAGCTGCAGCGGTGCGAAACCGAAGCAGCGAATTCCCAAGCGGGCGAACGCTTTCGCGTCGGTGCCGCCGGAGAGCATGTAGGGCACGGTTCGCCCGTCGGGGTCGTTGGCCAGCACCGCGTCGTTCATGGCGTCGACGAGGTGGCCGTCGAAGGTGGTTTCGTAGGAGTCGAGTTTGGTGATCCACTCGCGTTCCACGTCGGGGCCGATCAGTTCGTCGACCTCGCGTTCGAACGCGGCCTGGCGCCCCGGTACCACCCGGCAGTCGACCACGGCCTCGGCGGTCTGCGGAATCACGTTGGCCTTGTACCCGGCCGAGAGCATGGTCGGGTTGGCGGTGTCGCGCAGCGTGGCACCGATGATGCGGGAGATGGTGCCCAGCTTGGCGAGCTGACCTTCGATGTCGGGACTGTTCGGGTCGAACTGCAGGCCGGTTTCCTCGGTGACGGCGGCCAGGAATTCGGCCACCGAGTCCGAGAGCACCACGGGGAAGGTGTGTTTCCCGAGCCGGGCCACCGCGTCGGCCAGAATGGTGACCGCGTTGTCCTCGTGCAGAAACGACCCGTGACCCGCGCGAGCCTTGGCCCGCAACCGCATCCAGCCCAGGCCCTTCTCGGCCGTCTCCACCAGGTACAGCCTGCGTTCGGTACCGTCCGGGCGCGGCACGGTCAGCGAGAACCCGCCGACCTCACCGACGGCTTCGGTGACGCCGTCGAACAGGTCGGGCCGGTTGTCGACCAGCCACTGCGAGCCCCATTTGCCGCCGTTCTCCTCGTCGGCGAGGAACGCGAACACCAGGTCTCGCGGCGGCACGGTGCCCTCGGCCTTGAACTGCCGCGCCAGCGCCAGGGTCATCCCGACCATGTCCTTCATGTCGATCGCGCCACGCCCCCACACGTATCCGTCCTGTACGGCGCCCGAGAACGGGTGCACGCTCCAGTCGGCCGCTTCGGCGGGAACCACGTCGAGGTGTCCGTGGATCATCAGCGCGCCCCGGCTCGGGTCGGCCCCACGCAGGCGGGCGAACACATTGCCGCGCCCCGGCGCTCCCGATTCGACGTACTCGGTCTCGTACCCCACCTCCCGCAGTTGCGCCGCGACCCACTCGGCACACTCTCGTTCGCCCTTGGTGGTCGCGAGCTCACCGGTATTGGAGGTGTCGAACCGGATCAGCGTACTGACCAGCCCCACCACCTCGTCTTCCGCGCGAGACCGTCGATCGACTCCAGAACTTTCGCCAGATGCCACCACGCCCCTTTCCTACCACTGTTCGTCGTCTCGACGCGCCCCGCGTAGGCATCACCCCGGTATTTAGATTCTCACTTAATTAAATCTGTGCTTAACTATAGGGGTGCACGCTTTGGACATCCTCGGGGATCCGGTTCGCCGCCGGATTCTGGAACTGCTCGCCGCCGGCGAACGCGGTGCGGGCGCGATCAGTGACGCTGTGCGACAGGAATACCCGATCTCCCACCCCGCGGTGTCGCATCACCTGCGGGTCCTGCGGGAGAACGGGTTCGCGACCGTTCGCGCGGAAGGCACCCGGCGCCTCTACGCGGTCGATAGCGCCGGTATGCGTCAGGCCGACGAATGGCTCGACGGGTTCCGCCACCTGTGGCAGACCCGGCTCGACGCCCTCGACACCGAGATCGCCCGCGGCAAACGCGAGCGACGCAGCTGAAGGAGACAGCGATGCTCGACATCATCGATCAGATCAACCGCACCATGACAGACCTCGGGCCGTCGAAACAGGTGCGGCTCGCACGGACCTACGACACGACCGCCGAGGACCTGTGGGACGCGTGCACCGACCCGGGGCGCCTGTCACGGTGGTTCGAGCCGGTCAGTGGTCAGCTGCGAGAAGGCGGCCGCTATCGGCTCGACGGCAGCGGAACGACCGGCACCATCGAAGAGTGCGTCGCGCCGACACGGCTACGCATCACCTGGGAGTACGGCGGCGACACGAGCGTGGTCGAGGTGACGATCACCGGCACCGAGGGTGGGGCGACCCTGGAGCTCACACACACCGTGCCGGACAATGAACACTGGCGAACCTACGGCCCCGGCGCCACCGGCGTCGGCTGGGAAACCTCGTTCCTGGCAGTGGGTTCGTTCTTGTCCGGCGACGACAGGGCGACCCCGGCGGAGCTGGAAAAGCTGCTGTCCACACCGGAGGGCGCCGAGTACATCCGGCGCGCCGCGAGCGCCTGGGGCGACGCGCACGCCACCGCCGGGACCGATCCGGCGACTGCCCGCACGGCCGCCGACCGCGTGGCCACCTTCTACACCAGCGCCGAGTAGGCCCTGGACGCGACGGGCGCAGGCGAGCCCTCAGGAGCCTCGCACAGCCGCGGCCAGCGCCGCGTCCGCGAGCGCTTTCGCCGCCTCGCGCGGTGCGTGGTGGGCGAAGGCGGTGACGAGATCGCGGATTCCTTGCCGCATGCCCGGTGTGAGGCGGGCGTGCCGTGCCACGTCGAGCTCGTTGGCGATGGTGAGGACGGCGAAGGCGTGCAGGTCGGCTCCGGTGATCGTGACCGATCCGTCGGTGAAACGGTCGGTGACCCGCAGTGACGGTTTCCCCAGTCCACGGTAGGTCGGTGTGCGCGCACAGGCGCCGTAGCGGTAGACCAATTCCTCGGCAGGACAACCGATCACCTCTGCCAATCGGTGTCGCTGAGTGGTCGGCAGGAGTGCCGTGGCGAACCCGTCCGTGCCGTAGGTGGCGTGGCAGATCGCGGCGAGCCGGGTGCGTCGTGGGGCGTTCCACTCGGTGGTGATGTTGTGCACGCGCCGCAGGTGATCGAGCAGGTTCCCGCCCGGGTGCTCGACGCGTTCGGCGCCGAGTGCTCGCTGGAATTCCGATGCCGCGCGCACGGTGTCCTCGTCCAGACAGCTATCGGCGTGCACCGCCATGAGATCCGCGAGTTCTTCCGGTGCGTCACGGGCAACCAGGTGGCCTGCTTCGGCGATCGCGGCGGTGGTGACGTGTCGGTTCGCCCGGCGCAGACGGTGCACATCGGCGTCTGCGAGGAAGGAGCGGCCGCCGCGCACGAGCAGGATGGGCAGGTCCACTGTGCTGATGGTGGCGAGCAATGCGGGCCCGGATCCGAGGATGTCGTCGGTGAGGTCCTCGAGGCGTGCACCGAAGCCCTGGTCGCGCAACCAGGTTCGTGCCATCTCCGGGTCCGGATCGGGAACGACGTCCACCAGGATCAGCCCGGCGACCCTGGGCCGGACGGCAGGTTCGGCCAGCGCCGCGATGGCGGCGAAGCCGCCGAGGGAGGCTCCGGCGACCACCACGGGCCCGGAGTCGCGACCGATGAGCGCGGCCACGTCGTCGGCGAGCGGCCGAAGAGTGGCGACCTGCCCGGAACTGTCGCCGTGGCCGCGCAGGTCGACCGCAACGGTGCGGTAGCCACGTGCCGCGAGCCGTGCCGCGATCGGCGACCACACGCCGCGACGCTCTCCCCCGGCATGCAGCAGCAGAACCGTGGGTCCCTGGCCGCGGACCGTGGCGCGCAGTGTGGCGTCGCCCAGAACGATATCGGTATGGATCATCGCGGTACCCCAAACCTTGACGTGTCCAGGTAACGGTAGACTTGCGGCCTTGACGAGTCAAGGTAGTGTGACGATGTGAGCATGCCGAGAGTGCGGAGACGTCCCGAGGAGGCGCGTCAGGCGATCCTCGACGCCGCCGCCACGCTCCTGGCCGAGGGCGGTCCCGCGGCCGTGCAGGTCCGCGCGGTCGCCGCCCGCGTCGGCATGACCGACGCGGGCGTCACCCATCACTTCCGGAACCGGCAGACCCTGCTCACCGAACTCCTGCGACACGGCGGCCGCCGGCTCCGAGCGGGCCTCGCGCACATCGTCACGGCGTGGCTGGACGACAACGCCGACCTGCCCGCACTCATCACCGCACTCCACGACTTCTACCGCGGCGGCTACGCCGATCTCGCCGTCGCCCTGCACGCCGCGGGATGGCGCGATCGGGGCAGCGGCATGCTCGACCCCGTCGTCGAGGCCCTGCACCGTGCCCGCCCACCGGGCAGTTCTCTCGACGACACCCGCCATGCGGTCGCGGCTCTGCATCAGGCCGTGGCGATGGATGTCCGTTACGGCAACGCTTTCCGGCGCAGCGCCGGGCTCACCGACGCCGACGCGACCTTCGACGCACACGCACAGTGGTGGGCACACCAGCTCGAAACCACCCTCGGCCTGTCCGCGTCCGGCCGGGCTCAGGGTTCGAGCACGTAACGACCACGCGCCCCACCTTCGGCCATGGCCCGGTGAGCGTCGGCGGCCCGGTCCAGCGGCAGGACCGCGTGCACCCGCGTGGGCAATCGGCCTGCCGCGGCGAGGGCGAGCAGCTGCCCCAAGCGTAATCCATCCGATCGCACCATCAGCACGTTCACCGTGATCCCCCGCTCCACCGCGGGCACGATATTGGGCCGGACACCGACGAACACTCCACCGTCGCGGACCGGTTTCAGGCCCCACGTCTGCTGCGGGGTGGCGTCGACGACCGCGTCCCACCCGGGCTCCACCGCGGTGACGAAGTCGGCGCCGAGCCCACGCACGAACTGTTCGTCGGCCGCTCTGGCCAGACCGGTGACCCGCCAGCCGCGGTCGGGGGCGAGCGCGGCGACACCGGCCCCGATGGCACCGGCGGCACCGATCACCAGCAGCCGGTCACCGTCGGCGGGTGCCTCGCCGAGCATGTCGACGATCTGCGCGGCGCTCAGAGCACTGAGTGGCACCGTGGCTGCCGGGACCAGGTCGAGCCCGTCCGGCACGACCGCGAGGTCGGTGGCGGGCACGACGAGTTGTTCGGCGTAGGTGCCGAAGTCGCGGTCGAAGCCGAGCACGAGACCGGCGACTCGGGTCCCGACCGCCAGGTCGACGCCGGGTCCGGTGGCCAGGACGGTGCCGGCGAAGTCCCAGCCCAGGCCGGTGTGTTCGGGTTGGTCGATCATCCCGAGATCGTGGAAGAAGCCGCTGACGACACCGAGGTCGGTGGGGTTGACCGGTGCGGCGGCGACGCCCACCCGCACCTCACCGGGTCCGGGCTCGACGACGCGGACATCGATGATCTCGATCGAGTCGGGTCCGGCGGGCGTGCGGACGACGGCGGCCCGGAAAGTGTTCTCTGTATTCATGATTGGCTCCTCCATCAGTGCTGATGGGTTCGAGCCTGCTCACGGGATTTGGAAGGCGTTTGGAATCGACTTGAAACCGTGCTCACGCCGCCTCCCGGCTGTGCTGTCCGCGTCGGATCGGCGATCATGCGGACCCTCCGAGGCCGGACTGCTTCCGGAACCGGTCAGCTGAGCACCGCGATGCGCGCCCTGGATTCGGCGGCCCAATGCGGGGCGTTCCACCGGTCGGCGATCTCGGCCGCCTGCGCGAAATGCGCGGCCGCCTCCTCGCCGCGACCGAGGAACTGGGCTAGTTCACCCAAGACGTAGGCGACCGGACGCACCGCCAGCGACACGCTCTCCGCGCCCGCGGGAGGACCGTCGCGGTGCGGCAGCAGGTCCGTGTAGACCGTTTCGGCCCCGTCGCGGTCGTTCACGGCGATCAGGGCCAGCGCGCGCAGGCTCGTCAGGAAGGTGAAGAAGAAGTCGGCGCGGATGGGGGCCGGTGGTGTCGGCTCCACCTCGTTGCCGCGACCCGCGGCGTGCAGGGCCAGTGTCAGCAGGTCGGCGACCATCGGGCCCAGCGCGGCGTGGAAGGCGCGGACCTCGTCCAGGTGGGCGCCGAGGGTGCCGTCGTTGATCCAGATCGCCGCGCGGGCGATGCGGAGGAACCCGGCGGCGTGCACCGACCCGGCGCGTTCCATGCGTTGGGTGGCGGTGATGTAGCGGCGTTCGGCGTCGGCGAACCGTCCCTCGATCAGTACCAGTGTCGCCAGCGCGATCTCGGCCGCACCGACCGCTTCGGGCATCCGGTAGGCGCGGGCCAGGTCGCGCGCTTGTTCACTGACGCGACGCATGGTCGTCGGATCGTTGGCGGCGGCGGCACCGGCAGCCAGGTTGAGCAGGGCGGTGATGCGGTACACGGGCAGGTCGTGTTCGGTGCCGATCACCAGGAGTTCCCGCGAGTACTCCTGCCGACCGGAGGCGCGCGCCAGGATCAGCAGGGCGGCGGCGCGCAGCCCCGGGGAGGCCGCCGACTCGAGTGCTTCCAGAGCCGCGGGCATGACCGTCGGATCGTCTTCGCCGACCAGTTCGTGGGTGTAGGCGATGAGCAGATGAGCGCGCACCTGGCGGTCGAGGTCGGGGCGGGTGAGCAACCGGGCGAGCCGTTCGACGATCGGGCGGTCGACCGTGCCGTACATCCGGGACTGCCACGGTGTCGGTTCGGTCCAGGCGGTGAACGCGGCGATCATCAGGTCCTCACGTCCCAACGACTCGGCGAACTCCACGGCCTCCTCGCGCGTGCGCCTGGCGCCCGCGATGGACCCGGCCCTGACCTGTGCTCGCAGCAGTCTGCCGAGCAGATCCACCCGTTCGTCCGGTTCGCGGGCCGCGGCGACGGCATCGGTGAGGAGCGCGACCGCCACATCGTGGGCGTAGCGCGCCTCGGCCAGTTCGGCGGCTCGCACGCAGTACCCGACGGCTTTCGGCGATCCGGCCCGCGCCCAGTGGTGTGCCAGGGCGACGATGTCGCCGGAGCCTTCGAGGGCCGCGGCGATCCGCGCATGCATCCTCGTCGTGCGTGCCCGGCTGACACCGGTGACCAGGGTGTCTCGGACCAGGGCGTGCACGAACCGGACACGACCGGGCCCCGGTTCGTCGAGCAGCCCGGCGATGACGCCCGCGTCCACGGCGTCGAGCACGCCGTCCTCGTCGGTGTCGGCGGCGCGCACGAGCACGTCGACCGAGCATTCCCGGCCGGCTACCGCCGCCAACCGCAGCACGGACACACCGCTGTCGGGCAACCGTGCGAGCCGTCGCCGCAGCACGTCGCGGACACCCTCGGGAACCTCCGAGAGCGCGACCAAAGCGCCTTCACCGTTGAGCAGGCGTGCGGTCTCGCGCACGTAGAAGGGGTTGCCGCCGGTTCTTTCGGCGATTCCGGCCACGGTCGAGTCGTCGGTGTCGCATTCGGTCCGCACGAGTTCGGCGACGGCGTCGTGGTCGAGACCGGGCAGGTCGAGCCGCAGCGGGGCGGTGCGGGCCAGGGTGGCGAGTGTTTCGGTGAGGCGCTCGCTTTCGTCCGAACGGTAGGCGGCGACGATCAGGATCGGGGCCCGGGTGTCGATGCCGCCGGTGAGCAGTTCCAGGGTGGCGGCGTCGGCCCAGTGCAGGTCGTCCAGCACGACGGCGACCGGACGGTCGGTGGCGGCCGCGGCGAGCCGGGCCCACACGGCTCGGCGGAGCCGGAATCGTCCGGCGGCCGCGTCGCCGTGGGTGGGCGCGGAGTCCGCGAGCAGCGGCGCCAGGTCTTCGGAGAACGGTTGGGGCGCAGCACTTTCGTTGATCGATCGCAGCACTTCGACCCAGGCCCAGGCCGGTGGTGCGCTGTCGACGTCGGGGCAGCGCCCGGCGGCTACGAGCCATCCGTCGCGGGTGAGTGTCGTGGCGAGGTGCTCGAGCAGGGTCGACTTGCCCTGTCCCGCTTCGCCGGTGATCAGGGCGGTTCGTGCGCCGTCGGTGATCGCTTGCTCGGCGGCTCTGGTCAGGGCTGCGAGTTCGTGGTCGCGTCCGACAAACGGGGTGGGCGCCCGGCCGTTATCGAATACCGTCGAGACTGAGCGTGATCCGACGCTCCCGGCGTAGTTCTTCCCCGGGCCGACCGCACCTGGTCCGGCCGCGCCGGCGCGGACCTCGCCGGAGCCGACATTGCCCACCTCCACCTTACGGCCGCCGCCCGCACCCGCTGCGTCTTCGCGCGCATTCCGGCTCCCGGGCAGCACTGTCCGCTGCGAGGATGCCTCCGGAACCGCCGCACGGAGAAAGTCCGTGCGCTGAGCCAGGATCGCCTCTTCCAGCTCCACCAGGTCCGGGCCCGGATCGAGGCCGAGCTCATCGGCGAACAGGGTGCGGGCGCGACGCAGTGCGGTCAGCGCATCGGCCTGACGCCCACTGCTCCACAGCGCCAGCGCGTGCAGCCGCCACCCTTCCTCGCGCAGGGGTTCGTCGCGAGTCAGGGTCTCGGTGTCGGGAACGACCGTCGCCGCCCGGCCCAGGCGCAGACCTGCCCCGATGCGCAGTTCGCGCGCGACCAGGCGCAACTCGTGCAGCCGTGCTGTTTCGGCTGCCACCCAGGGCTCGTCGGCGACCTCGGCGAACGCTGGACCGCGCCACAGCGCCAATGCCTCGTCGAGCCGGGCGCGCGCGTCCTCGGGATCGGTCAGTGCGCGGGCTTGTTCGAGCAGTTCCTCGAACCGCCAGGCGTCCACCGCATGCTTGGGCAGGTGCAGCGCGTAACCAGGTGCGGCGCTCACCAGCAGACGTGCCGGTGCTCGTGGTGCTCGGTCCGGTTCCAGCAGGCGGCGCAGGTTCGACACATACGCCTGCAACGACGCCAACGCCCGCGACGGTGCTTCCCCACGCCACAGATCCTCGACCAGCCGGTCCACCGGCACCACCTGCCCGCGTGCGGCCACCAGCAGGGCGAGCACACCGCGTTGACGCGGCCCACCGAGGGCAAGCGGTTCGCCGCCGACCTCGGCCGCGAACGAGCCCAACACCCGGATCAAGACCATGACCAGCCATATCGTACCCGCGCAGGCCCGCACGGTTCCAAGTCGGCTCCAACTGCCTTCCAAACCTCGGCGAGCAGTCTCGTTCACATCGAAACCCGTTGAAAGGCAGGACAGTATGAGCATCACCACCCAGGGCATGCGGATCGGCACAGTGGGACGAAAGGTGGTCACGAGATATCGGGTCACCACCGTGATGGCCGTGATCTGCGCGGCGGCACCGTTGTATTTCGGGCTGAGTTTCCTGCTCGCTCCCGAGAGCTCGCCCGCCGGTTTCGGTATCGCGCCGTGGCCCACCGGCAATGCCGACGGCTATTTCGTCGTCAAGGGCGTGCGCGACATCTCCACCGCCGCGGTGGCGTTCCTCGTGCTCGCCTTGGGCCACCGTCGCGTCCTCGGCTGGATCGTGCTGATCAATGCGGTGATCCCGTTCGGCGACGCGCTGGCCGTGGTGACGCACGGTGGAACGGTGACGACAGCGCTGACAGTGCATATTTCGGCCATGCTGTTCGTCCTGGCAACAGCCGCACTGCTCCTCACCGAGCGACCTGCCCGCGCATAGTGCAAGCCGGAACGGTCGGTGTGGTCACGCGGATCACACCGACCGTTCATCCGCCGCAGACACACGGTTCTGTCGGTAGTCCGACGAGACAGCGAGAACGAATGTGAGGTCCTGCGACGGTCTGATGATGCGCAGCTGTACAGCTCCTGATCCAGTCCGCACGGCCGAATCGCTGACGCGGCTAATGGATCAATTCGATGCCCCGAGACTCCAACACCGTCCGCAGGTGAGGCGCGAGCGATTCCGCACCGAGAACGCGCTTCAGATTCGGGAGGAGGTGGAGGTCCTCCACACTGGCAACGTCGAACTGCTCGGTTTCGCCGTCCCAGTGTGGGCAGCATTGGAAGTAGACCTGACAGCCTCCGTCGAAGATGAGCTGTTCAACCCCTGCGAGCAGTTCGGTGGAAAGCTCGAGGTTCTCGAAGTAGGCCTTCGCTTCCGGGACGATCTGGTCGAAGTAGTTGTCGACGGAGTACTCCCAGAGGTCACCATCGAAGCCCTGGGCTTTCAGCGTGTCCTCGAGCGACCAGGGCTCGAGCTTGGGTGCCTCGCTGTACATGAGTTCTTCGATAACTGCCAGTTTGAGATTGAAGTCCACGAACGTCGTCACATGCTCAAACTAGCGTCGGCCTACGACAACTATTGTCGCGACGCCCCAGAACCCACTCGACCCCGGAGTGCCGCCGACTTGCGGCGGGTGTTTCGCTGATGTGGTGAGCGCGCGGATTGTTCGGATCGGGATCGTAGCGGCTGCCGGGGTGGCGACGCTGGCCGGCATTGCAGGTGTGGCGCTGCACTTTTCGCCGTGGGCGGTGGAACCGGTGGTGTTGACGGCGTCGGCGGCGCCGTATCTGATGTGCGGTGCCGTGGTGGGGGTTGTTGGTTTCGCGGGTGTCAGGCAGTGGATAGCGACCGGTGTGGCGGGGATTGTCGTCGCGGCCGGTCTGGCGACCCAGGCACCCCTGTATGTTGCCGAGGACGGGTCGGACGGTCCGGCGATCATGGCGATGCAGGCCAATCTGCTGTTCGACGGTGCCGATCCGGTGGTACTCGTGAACGAGGTACGTGCGCGGGATATCGCGGTGCTGACTGTCAACGAACTCACCCGCCCTGCGGTCGAGGAGCTGGGTCGCGCGGGGCTGGATGCCCTGCTCCCGTACCGATACCTCGCACCGGGACAGACCGCGAGCGGCACCGGAATCTGGAGCCGATTTCCCTTGTCGGACACTGTCGAATACGACGGGTACGTCCTGAACCAGATCTCGGCCACCGCCACCGTTCCCGAGATCGGTCCGGTTTCGATCTTCGCCTTCCATCCGGTCCCGCCGATCTACGACACGGGCGTGTGGGCCGATGAACTGACCCGGCTCGGGCAGGTATTGGACGGTGCGCCCGCCGATCGTCCGGTCCTGGTCGGCGGTGATTTCAACGCCACCCACGACCATGCCCGGTTCCGCCGAATGGCCTCGGGTCGCTACGCCGACGCGGCCGGGCAGGCAGGCGCGGGCCACCTGGTCACCTATCCGACCGACAAATCGATCCCTCCGTTGGTCGGAATCGATCATTTCCTGCTCGCCGGCGCGCAAGCCACGGACGTGGAGACCGTCGATCTGCCCGGTGCCGATCACCGAGCCCTGGTGGCGCGCATCGTATTTCCCCGATCCCGGGGCTAGTTCCGCACCCGAGCGAGCACCGCTTCGACCCGCGCCCGCATCGCATTCCCGGCCGCGAGCACGGGTTCGGTCGACCGCAATGTCCGCCCGAGCACGAACGCACCTTCCAGTGCCGACAGCACACCGAGTACTAAATCGCGCGCCTCGTGCTCGACCAGCCCACGCCGCACGAAATACGTTGTGCCCTGGTCGATCCAGTCGGTGATGACCTCGGCCACCACCTCCCGCAGTTGCGGTTCGGAGTCGGCGATCTCGCCCGCCACCGTGCCGACGGGGCACATGTTGATCCACCCGGATTCCTCGAGCGTGCGGGCGGCGTCGGCGAACGCGGACGACACCGCGACGGCAAGGTCCTCGTGCGGGTCCATCAGCAGCGGCAGCAACTGGATGTAGGCGGCGCCGGAATCCCGTAGGGCCACCGCGGCGATCTGCGGTTTGCCCTGCGGGAAGTGGTGGTAGAGCGAGCCCATCGGCGCGTCGGCGGCGGCGGTGATCTGCTTGACCGTGATCGCGCTGTACCCGTGCGTGCGCATCAGTTCGGCGACGGCGGCGATCAGGCGTTCCCGGGTAGGCGTTGACATCTTCTCCCTCACGACTCCAGACTAGAGCAAACGCACTAGAGTGTTCGCTCTAACTGGAGGTTCTCATGCCGTCCGTCGAACTGCCCGCCGGCCGCGTCCACTACACCGAGCGTGGGGAGGGGCCGCCGGTCGTGCTGCTGCACGGGCTGTTGATGAACCACCGGGTCTGGGATTCGGTCATCGATCTGCTGCCCACCGGGTTTCGCTATGTGCTGCCGGATCTACCGTTGGGCGCGCACCCCGAGCCGCTGCGTCCGGGCACCGACCTGAGTCTGCGCGGGCTGAACCAGCTGATCGCGGACTTCCTCACCGCTCTCGACCTGCACGATGTCACCTTGGTGCACTCGGACTGGGGTGGTGGCCTGTTCCTGACCGCCTACGGTCTCGACGAGCGGGTGGCGCGGCTGATCGTCTTCCCCAGCGAGGCGTTCGACAACTTCCCGCCCGGCTTGCCCGGCAAATCCGCGATCCTCGCCTCCTACCTGCCGGGCGGTATCACCTTGGCCCTGCGCCAGTTGCGCGTGCGCTGGTTGCGCGAGACTCCACCGCTGTTCGGCTGGATGGCGAAATTCCCCCTGTCCGACGAGCTCGTGCGCGCCTGGACCGACCCCGGTCTGCGCGATGCCGGTATCCGCCGCGACCTGCTCGCCTACACCCGCTCCGGTTTCGACAAGGCCGAACTGATCGCCGCGACCGAAGCGCTGCGACACTTCCAGGGTGAGGCATTGATCCTGTGGTCGTCGGCGGGCAAGGTGATGCCCCGCGAGCACGGCCGCCGCCTCGCCGACCTGATCCCCCGCGCCCGCCTGGTCGAGATCGACGATGCCTATGTGTTGTCGATGCTCGACCAGCCGGACGCGGTCGCCGCCGCTGTCACCGAGTTCCTCACCAGCACGGCGGTTCGCCCGACGGAAAGGTGAGTCAGCCGACCTCGAGGGTGGTGTTCACCGGTGTGACGCCGGTCGTCGAGTCGAGCACGGGGCAGTGCGCGTCGACGGCTTCCTGCAGTTCGGCGTAGCGCTGCGGTGTCTCGGGGCCGTTGATCCGCACGGTGACCCGCACCGCCTGGAACCCCGCACGCACTGTGTCGTCGATGCCGAAGAACCCGCGCACGTCCAGGTCGCCTTCGGCGGTGATCGCGAGATCGTCGACGCTGATCCCGAGTCGCTCCGCCCAGAATCGATAGGTCACCACCTGGCAGGAAACGAGTGCCGCCAGGTACACCTCCACCGGATTGGCGGCGGTGTCGGCGCCACCGAGCGTGGGCGGTTCGTCGACGCGCACCGTGTGGGTGCGCGCGGTGACCACGCTGCCCACCGTGCCCTCGGGCGTCGCCGCCGCACGGAACACCACGTGCGCATGGGCGGTATCGAGGGCCACCGCCTTCGCTGTCGCTTCGGAAATGTTGTTCAAGGCCGCGAGCTGACTGGTCATGCCCGCACGCTATCGACGCGGACATCTCCGGCCAACCGATGATTTCCGGGTGATTTCAACCCCTGCTCAACGGGCGACACCCAGCGACAATGCGGCGAAGGCCTTCGGGGCGCCGGGTTGGTAGAACCGGTCGAGTTCCACTGTTTCGAATCCGGCATCGGCGATCAGCGCGGGGATGTCGCGCGCCAGATGGCATCCACCGGCGATCCGCTGCTGGATCGGATCGAGCCGGTACTGCCACACCCGAACCGACTCGTCCGGCGCCAACCCGTGCTCGACGAAATGCAAGGTGCCACCAGGCTTGAGCACCCGCCGGATCTCGGCGAGCGCCGCCGCGACATCGGGAATCGTGCACAACGTGAATGTCGATAACGCGGTGTCGAAACTGCCGTCCCCGAACGGCAGCGCCTGCCCGTCCAACCCGGCCCGCTCGATCGGAACCCGGCTGGCCGCAACCCTTTTCGCCGCGATGTTCCACCCCACATCAGCGGGCTCCACCCCACTGACCCGCTCCACCGTCTCGGGATAGAACCCCACATTGTTCCCGGACCCGAATCCCACCTCCACCACGTTCCCCCGCAACCCGGAACACACCCGCCGCCGCAGCGAGTCGTTCACCCGCGCCCCACACACCTTGTCGGTGAGATGCGGAAGAACCCGATCGGTGTAGAAACCCATCCCCCGATCATCCTCGCCGACCAGCCACCAGAAAAGACCCGGTACAGCGTCGGCCGCAGGACCGGGCGAGGCTCAGTCCGAGTCGGTTCAGGCGAGGCGGCGGTCGAAGACCTGGGTGCCGATCGCAGTGGCCGGGTCGACGGTGACGACGCGGGCGCGCATCGAGTCGGGGTGCAGGTCCAGAACCATGAAGCCCAGTTCGTGGTGGGTTTGGTAGAGGGCGTTGTGGCGGCCGGCGGGTTCGCCGGGCTGACCGGTGGAGGTTTTGGCCGCCGCACCGGAGATGATCTGGCGGGTGCCCTTGGTGGCGGGGGTGGGTTCGAGGATCTGCATGGTGTGGTCGTGGCCGGACAGCAGCAGCGAGACCTTGCCCAGGACGTGGTCTTCGAAGAAGCGTTTGGCGTGGATGCCGTTGAGCGGTTCGATCGGCAGGCCCTCGTAGTTGCCCGCGTCACCGTGGGAGCCGTTGCTCAGGTAGGGGTGGTGCGTGCAGGCGATCTTCCACTGCGCGGTCGACTCGGCCAGTGCCCGGTCGAGCCAGGCGCGCTGTTCGTTCATATAGGGGCCGTCGACCGCCCAGTACGGGTCGAACACGGGCGGAATGTAGGCAGCCAGGGGGTTCACGTCGAGAACGAAGAACTCCACGACGGGGTTTTCCTCGGGTACGCGCAGTGAGTAATAGCGGCTCGGCATCCACCAGCGCGGCGAATTGGCGTGATAGGCCACCTCGTGGTTGCCGCGCGGCAACCAACCGCCGTCGCCGGGAAACACCGAGCTGGTGTCGTGATTGCCGAGCACCATCGCCCAGGGGAAGTCCAGACCGGTGTTGGGGTCCTCGAATTTCGTCGCGAACTGGATGTCGTCGGGCCCGTTCGGCCCGGCTTCATAGATGTTGTCGCCGAGGCCGACGGCGAGCGAAAACGGTTCACGCGCATGGAATTCCCGTGCCGCGTCGGCTACAGCCCACTGCGTGCGCGTCCCGGTCCCGGCATCACCGGTGACCAGCACCCGCACCCCGTGCCCCGCCGTCGGCGGGAATTTCGCCACCGCTGCTGGCACCGCACCGGCCGGGGTGAGCCCGACCAACGTCAGACCCGCGACGACACCGGCCGCGCCCGCGAGAACCTCGCGCCTGCCCAGACCGTTCGACCGCACGTTGAGCTGCTCGTCCATGCTCACCTTTCCGAGTTCACCCGTCGACCGCTCGATCGAAGCACAACACCCCGGCCGCTACGGCACCTCACCCAGCGCGTTTCGATGAACAATAGAACAACATGGACGTTCGCCCAGTTAGCGTCGTGGAAATTGCCAGCTGCCGGTCGCACTACCTCACCCGACGGCACATCAGCATCTGACCGGCCCCGACCTGGAATTCGTAGTCGACATCGACAACCCGGCAGTCGACACCGTCTTCAGCCAGTTCGGAAATCAACGCACGCAGTTGTGGATACGGCGTGCGCGAACCGATCGGGACAAGCGGGAACACCCTGAGCTCGGTACCGATCCGCAGCAGTTCGACGATGGCTCGCCGATGGAATTCGGGATCGAGATCGTCGGCGTAGCTGAAGAGCAGGTGCGAACTCAGCACGAGGTCGACACTGTTGTCCGCGAACGGCAGCTGCGGCAACCGTCCCGGCACGTAGTGTTGCGGGTGCGCACCGCTGTGGGCGGCAAACTGCCGGGCCGACTCGGAGCGTGCCCGGCGATGCGCGTCGGGATCGGCGAAGAACTCCCACCGATAGTCCTGCGCGTGTGCGCGAACGAAGTCGTTGCCGCGTTCGGCCTCGCCAACAGCGTTTGCCGCCACCTTCGCCAGTCCATCACCGAAATAGGCGACATCGCAGGCGGTCACGTCCCCGCCCCGAGCACACACCTCAGCGGTGAAACCCGCCGCGCCACCCGGGCAATCGAGAATCCGGCGCCGCACATCCCCCTCGCTGAGCGCGAACATCGCCCGATACTCGTCCAGCGAACGAGAACTGACCAGAATTTCCCCGAAACCGCCGGTTCCTGAGGCTGAAGTGCTGTCGCTCATCTGCTGACCTCTCTATCCAGGACCGCCGCCCGGACCCGTCCAGATGTCGTCACGACAAGCACCCGACCGCCCGAGAGGCGGCCACGCAACAACGACGCCGACCGCTACCGGACCGACCACCACTGCTGCGCAAACATCATCACGGCCCGAGTACACCAGCCGCTCCCTCCGCCCGCAACCACATTCGCCCCCCGCCCACGCGATCTCTCCCTGCACCGGGAGCCCGCTCATTGTGCGGGCTGCCCGCCGGAAGGTGGAGGAGTGCATCGCAGGGCGGGGTCATTGTGGCCCCGGACGGGCCGGCATCGCGCCCGCGGCTGCAATTTCAGTGAGGCGAACGAGGTCGCATTATCCGATCGGGTTGTGCCCCAACAGCACTCGCCCCGTGAAGCGGGTCTGTTTGGGGCGGGGCAGGGGATGGAATTGGCAGCCGAGGATGTCGCGGTAGAGGCGTTCGAGGTCGCAGGTGCGCGAGTAGCCGGCGCCGCCGGTGGTTTCGATGGCCAGGCGCACGGTGTCGACGAGGGCTTCGGCGGCGACGGTCTTGCGGCTGAGGGCGCGGGCGGCGAAGGCGTCGGTGTTGGGGAAGGTGAGGTCGGCGGCGTCGGTGAACATGGCGGTGACGAGGTCGTCGGCGGTGGTGTGGGCGTTGAGCATCTCGCCCGCGGTTTGCAGGGTGTGGTCGTCGGCGCGCCCGCGCAGCAGGTGGGCGGTGAGGGCGACCGCCGCGTCGGCGATGCCGAGGTAGGCGGCCAGGATCAGGGGAAGAGCGGCGCCCATCACGACATTCAGCACGGTGGGCCACGCACCGGCGGGCCGGATCAACGACACCGCCGCCTCGGGCACGAACACGTCGTCGAGCACCACGGTGTGCGATCCGCTGGCACGCAAACCCAGTGTGTCCCAAGTCTTCTCGATCCGAACACCAGCCGCCGACATCGGGATCGCGCAGTGCAGCACCTGATTCCCTTCGAGGCGGACGCTGGTGACGAGCACGTCGCCCACCTCGCATCCGCTCGCGGGCGCCTTGCGCGCACTCACCCGGTATCCGCCGTCCACCGGCACGGCCATTCCGTTGGAATCCACCCAGTCCGAGGCGCCGGTGCTGACGAGAATCGCGCCACCGACAACCTTCGCGAACACGCCGGAGGCGTCGATACCGTGCTTGTGCCGCCACACCTGCGCGGCGACCAGATGCGAATGCATCGCGAACGCCACCGCCGTCGACGGATCGTGGGCGCCGAGCTCACGCAGCACAGCCCCCATTTCGGTATGCGCGGCCCCGCCGCCCCCGAATTCGGCCGGAACGAGCGCGGCCGAGAGCCCGGAGGATCGCAGCAGGTCGAAGGCGGCGACGGAGATCTCGCCGGTGCGGTCGCGCTCGGCGACCTCGGTGCGCAGGGTTTCACCGATCGTGCGGGCCAGGGCGACCCGGTCGGTCGCGGAAGTAATCGTGGAAGTCATGTTTCGAAAGGTAGGGACGGGCGCGATAACCGGATAGTCCAGAAAGTGGACTTCCCCGGTCCAGTATCTGGACCCCGTCGGTGAGGTGATGATGACGAGCACAACCCCCAGCTACGCCCAGTACTGCCCCATTTCGCGTGCCCTCGACGTGCTCGGTGAACGCTGGTCGCTGCTCATCGCCCGCGACCTGTTCCTCGGCACCACCCGATTCAACGATCTGGCTCGCGGCCTGCCCGGCCTGTCGCGCAGCCTGCTGGCCAAACGGCTGCGCCAGTTCGAACGCGCGGGCCTGGTCGACAAGCTCGGCACCGAGTACGTGCTCACCGACGCGGGCCGGGACCTGGAACCGATCCTGTTCGGCCTCGGTGAGTGGGGGGCGCGCTGGACGTTCGGCGAACCACGCCCCGACGAGCGCGATGCCGCCCTGCTCGTGTGGTGGATGCACAACCGTCTCGACACCACGCGACTGCCGGGTCGCCGTCAGGTGCTAGCGGTCCGGTTCACCGACGATCCGCGCCGGTTCTGGATCGTGGTCGAGGCCGGCGCGGCGTCGGTGTGCGAGACGGATCCGGGGTATCCGGTCGATGTCACCATCAGCGCCGACGTGGCGGGTTTGTACGAGGTGTGGCTCGGCCGGTTGCCGCTGGCACACGCCCAGCACACCGGACGGGTGCGGTTCATCGGCCCCCACGCGGTTACCCGCCGGATGCCCGAGGTGCTGCGGTTGAGTCCGGTCGCCGGGTACGTGCGCGCGACCGCCCAGCAGGCCCGCGCCTCCTGAAACCGGACTTATTACGCAAATCCGAACAAAACGTGTCTGTTATCACTCCGTGGCCCATCGTGTTGGCAACGGCCGTGACCACAACGTTATTGTTCGAGTCATGGTACGTACCGGAGCAGAGCAGACCGAACCGGACGAACCGAATGTTCCTCTCCCCCAGCAGCATCCGGCACGTCTCCAACTGGTCGGCGAGACCGACACCCCCGAACCCACGGCATCGGCGGACGAGGGGTTCCCTCGCCTCGGCGACACCAGCTTCCTCACCGGCGCGGCCAAGCACCGCCTCGCCGCGTTCATCCACACCAAGCTCGCCGAACTCGAGGAACTGCCCTGACCCGGATTAAGCTGGGCGCGCCGTAGATCAGCGGCGACAAGGCGGGCGAGGAGGGCTGCGGTGAGCGAGGCGGTCGTGCTACCCGAACGGGTCCGCACCGAACTACGCCGCGGGGTGCGCAGCGTCCTGATCGACACCGCCGCACTGCGGCTCGTCGGTGAACGCTTCGACGACGACCAAGCGGGCGCGCTACGCCGCTATCTCGAGGCCTCGCAGTCGGCCAACACCTTGCGCGCCTACCGCACCGACTGGATCGCGTGGGCGGGCTGGTGCGCGGGCGAACACCGCCAGGCGCTGCCCGCCGACCCGCTCGACGTGGCGGTGTATCTGGCCGCGGCCGCCGACGCCCGCCGCGAGAACGGCACGTGGGCATTCAGTCCCGCCACCCTCGACCGCAAATCCGCCGCTATCGCCGCCGTGCACGCGGCCAACGGTTTGCCGTCCCCGACAAGGTCCGACGTCGTGCGCCTGACCCTGCGTGGCATCCGGCGCACCCGCCGCACCCCACCCACCCGCAAACGCCCGGTCCTGCTGCACACCCTCGAACAGCTCCTCGCCGAACTCCCCGCCCCCGGCTGGCCGACCGAACCGGCCCGCCGCCGCGACGCCCTCGCCCTGCTGGTCGGTTTCGCCGGTGCGCTGCGACGCAGCGAACTGGCCGCCCTGCGCATCGGCGATGTCCAGGTGCGCACCGATCACCACACCGGTGAACCACTGCTGATCGTGCACCTGCCGACCACCAAAACCGACCCGACCGGTGCGAGCGAACAGCGTGTCGCCCTGCCACGCGGCAAACACCCGCACACCTGCCCCGTCTGCGCCTTCGCCGACTGGGTTCAGCTTCTCGAAAATCATTCCGGCACAGACGATCTCCGCGCTTGGGTCACCGCGAACCCGATCGCCGACACCACCATCCACCGCTGCCACGGCTTCACCGGAACCTCCCTGAGCAGCGATCCCCACCGCCCCTTGTTCCCCACGGTCAACCGGCACGGCACCATCGCCCCCACCGCCCTGTCCGGCCGCGCCGTCGCCGAACTGGTCAAACGCTACGCCGCCCGCGCAGGCCTCGACCCCGCCCTGTTCTCCGGCCACTCCCTACGCGCCGGCTTCGCCACCCAAGCCGCCCTCGGTGGCGCCAGCGACCGCGAAATCATGCGCCAGGGCCGCTGGTCCAACCCCCGCACCGTCCACGGCTACATCCGCACCGCCAACCCCCTCGAAGACAACGCCGTCACCAAACTCGGCCTCTGACGAAAGCCGCACCGAGACAAAGTAGTTACATCGGCTAGCAGGTGTGCCATCGTTGATCGTCGTGAGCGAGCACGATGTCGCAGCGATCCGAACCCTGGCCGGCTTGGCAACGCCGATGGCTCTGCGGGTGTGCGTCACCCTCGGTCTTCCGGATCGGCTGCGCGAAGAACCCGCCGACGCCGCACGTATCGCGTCTGAAATGAGTGTCTCGCCCACAGCACTCGAACTGCTGCTGGATCATCTCGCGACCCTCGGAATCATCGAGCACACCGGCACCGGATACCGAACGACCGAATTCGGAGCGACTCTGTGTAGTGATGCGGGCAACGGCCTGACCAACTTCTTGCATCTGGACATGGCAGGGGGACGCGCCGAGCTGGCCTTCACCGACCTGCTGCAGAGCATCACCACCGGAAACGCCGCGTACCCGGTCCGCTACGGGCAGGACTTCTGGGCCGACCTCGCCCGCTACCCCACCTTGCGTGAGTCGTTCGACCACCAGATGACCGACCGATTCCGCGACCAGATCCCCCGGATCGTCACCGGATACAACTGGGGCCGCTTTCGGAGCATCGTCGATGTCGGCGGCGGCCACGGCACACTCCTGGCAGCGATCCTCGCCGCCTACCCACTCCTTCGCGGCCACTTGATCGACCTCGCGCCCACCGCACACGAGGCCGCGACGGCCTTCAGCGCACACCGTGTCCAGGATCGCGTGCAAGTCACCGCACGCAGCTTCTTCGAGCCACTGCCGACGGGCGCGGACGCCTACCTGTTGTGCGACATCCTGCACGACTGGGACGATGAGCACGCGCGCCATATCCTCGCCCGCTGCGTCGAAGCCGCCCGACCGGGCGGCCGGGTCCTTGTCATCGAGCCTGTCGGCGGACGACATGCCGCCACCGAATTCAATCTGGCCATGCTCGTCATCTTCGGTAGCCGCGAACGCCGCGTCGACGAGTTCCGCGCCCTGGCCTCGGCCCACGGGTTGGTCCTCGACACTGTGACAGACCTGACCGACCAGCGCTGCTTACTCGAATTCCGCCTCACCGACCACAGCTGAGCCCACCTCGCCACGTCCTATGGGGCAGCCGGCGAGCATCACCGATACGGCCTTGTGTCGGCCACCGAATGTGTCCCCTGCGCAGCGGAGACTCTTGCCGTCGGAGCCGCACGACTCGGACTTGATCATCGTGGTGTGGTGGCACCGGCGGAAAGTATGGCCATGAGATCTTCCGGGATCGGCATCGGCGTGAGCGGGCCGACATCACTCCGGCCGGTGTTCCCGACGGGCACCCGACCCGTCGCGGATGCGATGCCGCCGAAGGCGAGTCGGAGGACCTGGCCGACGACTTCGCGGCGGTCGCGGGAGCGGATCGCGAGCCGGAGCATCTGCCAGTGGGCGCGCGTGTGCGGCCACGCCCACTCCTGCGACAGGATGTGGGCCCGTTCGAGCGCGTGCCACATCTCGTCGATATCAGTGGTCAGGCGGGCGCGGTTCAGTTCGGCTTCGAATGCGGATCGGACGCCGGCAGGCATGCGGGACATGGGACCTCCTGAGTTGGATTGCCTCCCGACAGCGTTGCTGTCCACGTCGGCGTCTGCTTGAACAAACCTGCTACGGGCTACCGAGTTCGTCCACCAACCGCAGCTGCCCGAATTGTGAGGGGGCTGCGCCGAACATGCTGTGACAGACCCGGTTCAGATGGGCGCTGTCGGCGAATCCGGCACCATGAGCCGCCTCGGTCAGGGTTCGACCTGCCGCGAACAGCCGGACCGCGTGCTGCATCCGCAACCAACGCACGTACGCCCGGAACGGAAGTCCGACTTCGGCCGAGAACAGGTGCGCCAGTCGGCTCTCCGACAGTCCCGCCCGCTGTGCCAGTTCACCGAGCCGAACCGGGCCGTCGGCGAGGAGCGCGGGCAGATCGGCCAAGGAACGGCGTACCGCCGGATGCCAGGCGCTACGGTCGGGCTCGCCCGCGCCCGTGACAAGGGCAGCCATTCCGATCGGGCCACAGCTGAACATCTCCCCGTGACGCACCCAGACCTCGACCACATCCGCGGGATCAGGACACAGCACCCTCGCCACCTCCGCTTCGGGCGCCAGGTGGATCAATGTCGCCGAGGCGGTGCCATCGACGACACGGTGGCTGGTGTTCGGCGGAATCACCGCGGCCCGGCAGCTCGCGGTTGATCCATGACCATCACCGATGCGGAACGCGGACTTGCTCTGCATGATCTGCACCGTGTGGTGCGCATGCAGCGCCGTGGTTCCGACCTCGCCCGTCAGCACCATCAACCCGGGCCGCAGCAGCATCGTCCCGGTCCATCCGGTCGCACCGGTCACGTGTTCTGCCCTGGAGCGGCCCGACATGATGGGCCACCGACCGCACGGTGCGTCGAAGACTGCATGGTCGAAGTATCGCAATCCCGCCCCGCCCGGCAGCCTCGAGTGCGTCCAACGGTGCGGCACCGAGCGAGCAGTGGGCTGCCGCGGACGGCGCGTCGGTCCGATCTCCGAGGGGCGACCTCACGCCGGATGACCGGACAGCGGATAGGTGGCGCTCAGGCGCCGGAGCGCGCAGGGCTCAGACCAGCGCCTCGGCGTGGTGTACCTGCCTCAGATCGTTGCGGTCGAGCCATTCGGAGATGGCAGCGGCCAGCAGATCCGGCTGGTCCTCGGGAGTGTGGTGGCCGGCGACCTCGTCGTACTGCTGAATATGCAGGGCGGAAATGGTTTTCGCGCACCAGTCGATGACGGCGGGTTCGGTCATCGCGCCGTAGGCAGGCGTGAAGTTCACCATCAGCTTCGGCACGTCCGGGCTGGACGCGAGCCATTCGTCGTACGCTTCGGCGCGGACGACAACGTCGGTCGGCGTTCCGTCCAGCGGCATCGACCGGGCGAAGCGCAGCACCGGAAGCCTGCTCTCCCGCGTCGGGAACGGGCGCTGGTACACCGCAAGATCGGCGGGCTCGAGCCGATCCGAGATGGTGGCGAGCCCGTCCTGGACGAACGAGTCCTCGAGGAAGATGGACTCACCCACACCGTCGGTCCGGATCGCGCGCCACAGATCCCGACCGGCCTCGGGGAACTCCTCCCAGCTCATGGGCTTGATGATGGTCTCGGTGAACGCGATTCCGCGCACCCGATCCGGATGCCGTGCCGCCCAGTCGAAGGCGAGCGCGCCACCCCAGTCGTGGCCGACCAGCACCACACTGTCCAACCCCATCGCCTCGATCCAGGCATCCAGGTAGCGCGCATGGTCGTCGAAGCTGTAGTCGATCGCCGGCTTCCCCGACTCGCCCATGCCGATCAGGTCCGGAGCGAGCAGCCGACCGGCGCCGACGCCGGGCAGAACATTGCGCCACAGGTACGACGAGGTGGGGTTGCCGTGCAAGAACACGATCGGTGCGCCGGTGCCGGTTTCACGGTGGTAGATGGTCGAGTCGAGTACGCGGGTGACAGGCATGGTGGTCCTTTCAGCGGTGGAGACAGGAGGCGATTCCGGTCGACAGAGTCGGGGTGCAATCGTCCTTGAGTCAGTTAGTTAACTAACTGACTCAGAACATTAGCGAGTGCCCTGCCGTTTGTCCAGAGTTAGTTGGACAACTCACCCAGAGGGTCGGGCGAGCCCGTCAACGCCCCGTATGCAATGAGAAGTACTCCGACTGCCGCGGCGGCTGGGCGGCGGTGGCCAGGATTCGTGCCACGTCGTCGATGCCGTCGCGCAACGGCGCGACGGTCACACGCACCGCCTGCGGCTGACCCGCCTCCTCGCCGACCAGGAAAGGACCACCCGGAGCCACCCGAATGCCGTTAGCCGCCAGATGAACCAGCGCCGAGCGTTCATCCGTCACCGGCACCCAGGCATTGAGCCCGTCCCCGTCGGCAACCGCCACACCGTGCCGACTCAACGCACCGGTGAGTGCGCGTCGCCGATCGGCGTATTCCGTACGTGCTTGCGAGACAGTGCCGTTCGCGGTGTCGTCACGCAGGAGTTCGTACAGCAGACGTTGCAGGATGCGCGGTGTCCACCCGGGGCCGAGCATGCGGGTGGCAACGATGCGATCGATCACCTCCTCGGGGCCGGAGAGGGCGGCGATGCGCAGGTCGGGGCCGTGTGATTTGGAGAAGCTACGCACGTGCAGGACCTGGTCGGGCAACCAGCGGCCGAGGCTGATGTCGGGGGCGGCGACGATCGCACCGGAGTGGTCGTCCTCGACGACTATGCACCGGTGTTCGCTGCGACCGAGGATTTTGGCGAGCGTCTCGGCGCGCTCGGCGGTCATGGACGCGCCGGTCGGATTCTGGGCGCGTGGCTGTAGGACGGCGGCGGCGGGCGCGAGCGTGAGGGCGCGCGCCAATTCGTCCGGCAGCACACCGTTTTCATCCATCGCCACCGGGACGGCCTGCACGCCGATGGTGTCGAGATAGTCGAGGAAATGCGGGAAGGTCGGGTTCTCGACGATCACCCGGTCACCGAAGCGCACCACCGCAGCCAGGCTGCGCGCCACCGCGTCCATCGCCCCGTCGACGACGGTCAACCCACCCGACCCCGTCGGCCAGTCGGCCTGCAGCAGCCGACCGAGCTCGGGAACCACCGGCGGCTGGTGGTAGTCGGTGCTCTCGGCGCGCGAAGCCACCTGCGCGAGAAGCGACCCGATCTCGGGCAGCAGGGCGGGATCGGGCGTGCCGAGCGACAGATCCAGGCGCGCGGACTCGGCCCCACCGGTCATCCCACCCGCACGCGTCGGGGCCGCGCGAGGCACCCCGGTGACGAAGGTTCCGCTGCGCCCCTTGGAAACAACCAGCCCGGCCTGGGCCAGCGCCCGCCACCCGTGGCTCACGGTCGCCGGACTCACTCCCAGCTGCGCGGACAGTTCGCGCACTGTGGGGAGCCGATCACCCGGGCGCAGTTCGCCACTGGTGATGAGCCGGGCGATCGCCCCGGCGATCCCGGCGGGCGTCGGATCATCGATCCGGATCTTCTTGTCCACTTTTCCCTCGCCGTCGGCCCCTCGAGATTTACACTTCCCGGCATTGGGTGAAACATTCAAGAAATGTTTAGTACTGACGATAACATAACCCAAATCCTAGGCAGGAGATCGACCGGTGACGATCATCAAAGCAGCCATCACACAGGCCACCTGGACCGGCGACAAAGAATCGATGCTCGCCAAACATGAGAAGTTCGTCGAGCAGGCAGCCGCCGAAGGCGTTCAGGTGATCTGCTTCCAGGAACTGTTCTACGGGCCGTACTTCGGCAATGTGCAGGACAAGAAGTACTACGAATACGCCGAATCGGTGCCGGGCCCGACCACCGAACGGTTCGCCGCCTTGGCGCGCGAGTACAACATCGTGATCGTGCTGCCGGTGTACGAGGAAGACCAGCCCGGTGTCCTCTACAACACCGCCGCCGTGATCGACGCCGACGGCACCTACCTGGGCAAATACCGCAAGCACCACATCCCCCACCTGCCCAGCTTCTGGGAGAAGTTCTACTTCCGCCCCGGTAATCTCGGCTACCCGGTGTTCGACACCGCCGTCGGCAAGATCGGCGTCTACATCTGCTACGACCGCCACTTCCCCGAAGGCTGGCGCGCCCTCGGCCTGGCAGGCGCAGAACTCGTCTTCAACCCCTCGGCCACCAAACCCGGCCTGTCCAACCGGCTCTGGGAACTCGAACAGCCGGCCGCCGCGGCCGCCAATCAGTACTTCATCGCCGCCAACAACCGGATCGGCACCGAGAGCGACGAATTCGGCGACGACGCGGTGACCTTCTACGGCAGCTCCTACTTCGTCGATCCGCGCGGCAATTTCGTCGGCGAGGTCGCTTCCACCGGCACCGAGGAACTGGTGATCCGCGAGATCGACCTCGACGTGGTGCGCGAGGTGCGTGGCGACTGGCAGTTCTACCGCGACCGCCGCCCCGACTCCTACTCCTCGATCGTGGCGCCCTGAGCCGGAAAGGATCACCGTGGCAACAACATTGATCACCGGCGGCACCGTCGTCTCGGCAACCGGGCGCGCCGCGGCCGATGTGCTCATCGACGGTGAACGCATCGTCGCCCTCCTCGAACCCGGCAGCACCGTCCTCGGCGCGAATCTGACCGAAACGGTCGACCGCGTGATCGACGCGACCGGCAAATACGTCATCCCCGGCGGCATCGACGCCCACACGCACATGTCGATGCCCTTCGGCGGCACCACCGCCGCCGATACCTTCGAAACCGGCACCCGCGCCGCCGCCTGGGGCGGGACGACCACCATCATCGACTTCGCCGTCCAGAAATTCGGGGAGCGAGTCCAGGACAGCCTGCAGACCTGGCACGACATGGCCGCGGGCGAATGCGCGATCGACTACTCGTTCCACCAGATCATCGGCGACGTCAACGACGAATCCCTGCGCGCCATGCGCGAACTCCCCGGCGAGGGCATCAGCAGCTTCAAACTGTTCATGGCCTACCCCGGCGTGTTCTACAGCGACGACGCCCAGATCCTGCGCGCCATGCAGACCGGCGCCGACACCGGCCTGCTCACCATGATGCACGCCGAGAACGGGCCCGCGATCGACGTGCTCGTCGGCCAGCTGCTCGCCCAGGGCAAGACCGACCCCTACTACCACGGCATCGCGCGCGCCTGGGAACTCGAGGAAGAGGCCACCCACCGGGCGATCATGCTCGCCAAACTCACCGGCGCGCCGCTGTATGTGGTGCACGTGTCGGCAAAACAGGCTGTCGCCCAGCTCGCCGCCGCCCGCGATCGCGGCCAGAACGTCTTCGGCGAAACCTGCCCGCAGTACCTGTACCTGTCGCTGGAGGACCAGCTGGGTGCGCCGGGTTTCGAGGGCGCCAAATGGGTGTGCTCCACGCCGCTGCGTTCCAAGCACGACCACCACCAGGACGAAGCGTGGCAGGCGTTGCGCACCAACGACCTGCAGATGGTGTCCACCGATCACTGCCCCTTCTGCATGAAGGGCCAGAAGGACATGGGCATCGGCGACTTCTCCAAGATCCCCAACGGCATCGGCTCCGTCGAACACCGCATGGACCTCATGTACCAGGGCGTGGTCGACGGCAAGATCAGCCTCGAACGCTGGGTGGAGATCACCGCGACCACCCCCGCGCGCATGTTCGGTCTCTACGGCCGCAAGGGCGTCCTCGCTCCCGGCGCCGACGCCGACGTAGTGATCTACGACCCCGACGGCCACACCTCCATCGGCGTCGACGCCACCCACCACATGAACATGGACCACTCCGCCTGGGAGGGCTACGAGATCGACGGCCACGTCGACACCGTGCTCTCGCGAGGCAAGGTCGTCGTCGACGACGACACCTATCTCGGCCGCAAAGGCGACGGACGTTTCGTCCGACGCGACCCCTGTCAATACCTCATCTAGGGAGCCACCATGCAATTCGGAGCGGTCCTGCAGTGCGACCCGCCTGCGGCGCGCACGGTGCACCTGGCCAAACTCGCCGAAGCACACGGCTTCAGCCACCTGTGGACGTTCGACTCCCACATCCTGTGGCAGGAACCGTATGTGCTCTACAGCCAGATCCTCAACGAGACCAAACGCATCACCGTCGGCCCCATGGTCACCAACCCCGCCACCCGCGACTGGACGGTCACCGCCTCCACCTACGCCACCCTCAACGAGGCCTACGGCAACCGCACCATCTGCGGCATCGGCCGCGGCGACTCGGCGGTCCGGGTGGGCGGCGGCAAACCGACCACCCTGGCGACCCTGCGCGAATCCATCCGCGTCATCAAGGAACTCGCCAACTCCCGCCCCGTCGAGGTCGACGGACGCGTGCTGCAGTTCCCGTGGAGCACGGGCTCGACCCTGGACGTGTGGGTCGCCGCCTACGGGCCCAAAGCCCTCCAGCTCACCGGTGAGGTCGCCGACGGGTTCATCCTCCAGCTCGCCGACCTCGACATCGCCGAATGGATGATCCGCACCGTCAAGGACGCGGCCGCCGCCGCGGGGCGCGACCCCGACGCGGTCAAGATCTGCGTGGCCGCACCCATGTACATCGGCACCGACCGGTCCCACATGCGTGACCAGTGCCGCTGGTTCGGCGGCATGGTCGGCAACCACGTCGCCGACATCGTCGCCCGCTACGGCGAAACCGGTTCCGTCCCACCGGCATTGACCGACTACATCGCCGGTCGCGAAGGCTACGACTACAACCAGCACGGCCGTGCGGGCAACACCCACGCCGCCTTCGTCACCGACGACATCGTCGACCGGTTCTGTGTCCTCGGCACCGCCGAAGACCACCTGAAGAAGCTGCAGCGCCTTGCCGAACTCGGTGTCGACCAGTTCGCGGGCTATCTCCAACACGACAACAAGGAGGAGACCATGCGCGTCTACGGCGAAACCGTCATCCCCGGCATGAGCAAACACATCACCGCGATGAAGGCGGCATCATGACCGCCGCCGACACCGCGACCGACCTCGACGCCCTGGCCTACCGGCTCGACCGCGACCACGTCTTCCACTCCTGGTCCGCCCAGGCCGCGCTACAACCACTCGTCATCGCAGGCGGACGCGGCTGCACAGTGTGGGACCACGCCGGCCGCGAATACCTCGACCTGTCCAGTCAACTCGTCAACGTCAACATAGGCCACCAGCACCCGGCCGTCACCCGAGCGATCGCCGAGCAGGCCGCCCAACTCGCCACCATCTCGCCCGCCACCGCCAACCTCGCCAGAGGACAAGCCGCGCAGCGTATCTCAGCGCTCGCACCGGACGGCTTCGACAAGGTCTTCTTCACCAACGGCGGCGCCGACGCCATCGAAAACGCCATCCGGATGGCCCGCCTGCACACCGGCCGCGACAAGGTGCTCTCCACCTACCGCTCCTACCACGGCAACACCGGGGCCGCCGTGGTCGCCACCGGCGACTGGCGGCGCGTACCCAACGAATTCGCCCGCGGGCACGTCCACTTCTTCGGCCCCTACCTGTACCGCAGCGAATTCTGGTCCGAGACCGCCGAACAGGAATGCCAGCGCGCCCTGCATCACCTGGAACGGGTCGTCCAGTGCGAAGGCCCCGCCTCCATCGCGGCCATCCTGCTCGAAAGCGTGCCCGGAACCGCCGGTGTGCTCGTCCCACCGCCGGGCTACCTCGCCGGCGTACGCGCGATCGCCGACCGCTACGGCATCCTGCTCATCCTCGACGAGGTGATGGCGGGCTTCGGGCGCACCGGCGCCTGGTTCGCGTTCTCCCGCCACGATGTCGTCCCCGACCTGATCACCTTCGCCAAGGGCGTGAACTCCGGTTACGTCCCGGTCGGCGGCGTCATCATCTCCGACCCCGTGGCACACACCTTCGACGACACCGTCTTCCCCGGCGGCCTCACCTACAGCGGTCACCCCCTGGCCGCCGCCTCCATCGTCGCCGCACTCGACGCCATGGAATCCGAGGGCATCGTCGCCAACGCCGAGCGCGTCGGCCGCGAAACCCTCGGCCCCGCACTACGGGCCCTCGCCGACGACTTCCCCGTCATCGGTGAGGTACGCGGCGAAGGCGTGTTCTGGGCACTCGAACTCGTCGCCGACCCACACACCCGAACCCCCGTCCCCGCCGCGACCATGGGCAAGCTCAAAACCGGTCTGCTCGATCGCGGCGTGCTCCCGTTCATCGCCGACAACCGCCTGCACGTGGTGCCGCCCTGCGTCATCACCGACGCCGAGGCCACCGCGGGCGTCGCCGCGATTCGTGACGTACTCGCCGGACTCTGAAGACAAGGAAACGACCATGACACAGATTCTCGAGCACTGGATCGACGGTAAGGCCTGGCCGGGCGAATCCACCCGCACCGCACCCGTTTTCGACCCCGCCCTCGGCACACCCCAACGTGAGGTGCGCATGGCGACCGCCACCGACGTCGGCACCGCCGTCGCCGCGGCCGCCGCCGCCCTGCCCCAGTGGCGCGACAGTTCGATCGCCACCCGCAGCAGGTTCCTGCTGACCTTCCGGGAACTGCTCAACGCCCGCAAAGACGACCTCGCGCAGATCCTCACCGCCGAACACGGCAAAGTCCTCAGCGACGCGGGCGGCGAGATCGCCCGGGGACTCGAAGTCGTCGAATTCGCCCTCGCCATGCCACAGCTGCTCAAAGGCGAATTCAGCCAGAACGTCTCCACCGACGTCGACGTGTACTCGGTGCGCGAGCCGGTCGGGGTGGTCGGGATCATCAGCCCGTTCAACTTCCCCGCCATGGTTCCGCTCTGGTTCTTCCCGATCGCCATCGCCGCGGGCAACACCGTCGTCCTCAAACCCAGCGAGAAGGACCCCTCGGCCGCCAACTGGCTCGCCGAACTCGCCGCCGAAGCGGGCCTGCCCGCGGGCGTCCTCAATGTGGTCCACGGCGACAAGGAAGCCGTCGACGCCCTGCTCGTCCACCCGGACGTCGCCGCGATCTCCTTCGTCGGCTCCACCCCGATCGCACGCTACGTGTACCAGACCGCCGCCGCCAACGACAAACGAGTCCAGGCGCTCGGTGGGGCCAAGAACCACATGCTCGTGCTGCCCGACGCCGACCTCGACCTCGCCGCCGACGCCGCCGTCAACGCCGGCTTCGGCTCGGCCGGCGAGCGATGCATGGCGGTGAGTGCGCTGCTCGCCGTCGACAGCATCGCCGACGAACTCGTCGCCAAGATCGCCGAACGCATGAGCGAACTGCGCACCGGCGACGGTCGCCGAGGCTGCGACATGGGCCCGCTCATCACCCGCGAACACCGCGACAAGGTGGCCGGTTACCTCGACGTGGCCGCCGCCGACGGCGCGACCGTCGTCGTCGACGGCCGCGAAACCAACATCGACGGTGCCGCCGAAGGGTTCTGGCTCGGCCCGACCCTGATCGACAACGTCCCGACCACCTCCGCCGTGTACCAGGACGAGATCTTCGGCCCGGTCCTCTCCGTCGTCCGGGTGAACGGCTTCGAGGAGGGCATCGAACTCATCAACAGCTCCCCCTACGGCAACGGGGTCGCGATCTTCACCAACGACGGTGGGGCCGCAAGGCAATTCCAGCGCCGCGTCACCGTCGGCATGATCGGCATCAACGTCCCCATCCCGGTGCCCGTCGCCTACCACAGCTTCGGCGGTCACAAGGCTTCGATCTTCGGTGACGCGAAAGCCTACGGACCGCAGGGTTTCTCGTTCTTCACCCAGGAGAAGGCGATCACGTCACGCTGGCTCGACCCGAGCCACGGCGGCATCAACCTCGGGTTCCCCCAGCACAGTTAGCAGTAGTAGAGAGATAATGCGATGACAGAAACACAGGTCCACGCGCCCGAGGGCGCGGGACGACACTCGCAGCTGGTCAACGACGACTTGGCGCCCACTACCAAGGAGACGGCGACCTGGCGCACCTGGGACCTGTTCTGTCTCTGGATGACCTCGGCCCACAGCATCGCCAGCTACGGCTTCGCCGTCGGCATGCTCGCCCTCGGCATGACCGGCTGGCAGACCATGCTCGCCCTGTTCGCCGGTGTGCTGATGCTGTGGCTCGGGAGCAACCTCGTCGGCGTCGCGGGTCAGAAGGTCGGAGTTCCGTTCCCGGTCTTCGCCCGCGCCACCTTCGGCGTGTTCGGCGCCAACATCCCCGCCCTGCTCCGCGCGCTCGTCGCGATCTTCTGGTACGGCATCCAGACCTACCTCGCCTCCACCGCGGTGATCGTGCTGATCCTGCGGGTGTCGCCAGGTCTCGAGTCGTGGACGAAACCCAGCTTCCTCGGACTGTCCGCGCTCGGCTGGATCGCCTTCCTCGTGCTGTGGACCGTGCAGCTGATGATCATCAGCTACGGCATGGAGATCGTGCGCAAGGCCTCCGACTTCGCCGGACCGGTCGTGTGGATCGGCATGATCGCCCTCGCCGTGTGGATCATGAGCGAGGCCGACTGGAGTATCGACCTCAATGCCCGTGCGGGTGAAGCACTCTCGAGCGGACAGACGGTGTCGGCGTTCATCGGGGTCGCGTTCCTGATGGTCGCGTTCATGGCCGGACCGCTCGTCAACTACGCGGACTTCGCCCGGTTCTCACCAAATCAGAAGGCCATTCGGCGCGGCAACGCCTGGGGCATCCCCTTCAACGAGACCGCGTTCGTCGTCATCTCGATCATCATCTCCCTCGCCACCCTGAAGGTGTACGGGGAAGTGCTGTCCGACCCGGTGGAACTCGTCGCCCACATCGACAACGACGCGATTGTCATCATCTCAGCCGTGCTGTTCGCCATCGCGACCGTCGGCATCAACGTGGTGCTGAACTTCGTCTCCCCCGCCTACGACATCTCCAACGCCGCACCGAAGTACATCTCGTTCCGCACCGGCGGCATCATCACCGCCGTCCTGTCGATCGTCGTGCTGCCCTGGAAGCTGTGGGCCAACCAGGACTTCATCGTCTACTTCCTCGGTGGCGTCGGTGCCCTCATGGGGCCGGTGTTCGGCATCCTGGTCGTCGACTACTACCTGGTTCGCAAACAGCGCACCGAGGTGCCCGAGCTCTATTCCGGCGCGACCGACGGCACGTACTTCTACACCCGGGGCTTCAATCCGCGAGCACTCGTCGCGCTGCTCATCGCGGGTGCGGTGAGCGTCGTCGTGGCCCTTGTCCCCGATTCCGCCTCGGTCACGGCACTGTCGTGGCCGGTCGGCGCGGCGCTCGGTGCGGCCGTCATGTACGGCCTGAGCCGCAAACCCGCGCAGGTCTGAACCCGCGGCTGTGCCCCGGCGACAACGACTGTCACCGGGGCACAGCCGTCAGACGATCCGGTCGAGCCGGAAGATCCGGAACTCGCGCCCGCCGGCGAGCCGATACTCCATCTCGTAACCAGGCCAGAACTCCACGACCTGGTCCCACACCCGCTTACGCTCCACGCCGGTGATCTCCGCGACCGACACCGGAAACGCCGCACTACCGTTGAACCGCACCGACGCCGTGCGCGCGGCACGCAGGTTCGCCGACCACGCCGGATGCTCGGGCTTGCCCCAGTTGGAACCGACGAGGAAGAAGCCGTCGCCGTCGGGCACACACAGCAGCGAGGTCGTACGCGGCACACCGGACTTGCGGCCGACCACGGTCACTTCGATCGACGGCAGACCGGCCAGATCCAGGACACCCCAACGCCCACCGGAGAACCGGCGAAGCAACCGCTCGGCGGGCAACACGACGCTCGCCCCCCGCATCACCCAGGCTTGTGCTCCGAACACGCGCGCCACACGGGGCAAGGGATTCCACACCATCCCCGAATCCTGGCTCGAGCTCGCCGGAGTGACGAACCCACAGGGTGTGCTTGAGAGGCATTTCACTCCCCTGTCCTTGCTGGCGGTTTGTTCGTGGGGACATGTGTCTCAGGTGAGTTCATGGTTGATGATGGTGAGCTGACATAGATGGATGCGCATATCTGCGTAACCGAATGTAATAATTGGGCGTTCGCCTCGCTGCCGCGATTCCCGGACTGCCGCTCCTCGATGCCGCACACTGGACTCCCCTTCCCATCCCAGCCCGCCAGGAGTGCCATGCCCTCCCCCAGTCGCCGCCGGACCCTCGCCACGATCGCCATCGTCTTCGCCGCGCTAGCGGGGAGCACCTCCCCCACTGCCGCCCGACCACCGGCGCCCGCCCAATTGGCACCGATGGGCCCCGACTTCCTCTGGGGCGTAGCCGCTTCCGGGTTCCAGGCCGAAGGCGACGCACCGGACAGCAACTGGCGCCGCTACGCGGAGTCCGGACACACCGAGCATCCATACCTGAACTCGGTCGACTTCCGCCGGCGGTTCCGATCGGATATCGCACTCGCGGCCGACCTGGGTGTGCGGGTGTACCGCATCGGCATCGAGTGGGCGCGGGTACAGCCTCGGCCCGGTGTCTGGGACGAGGCGGGTCTCGGGTTCTACGACGAGGTCGTCGCCGCGATCGTCGCGGCGGGCATGCGACCGATGCTCACCCTCGATCACTGGCTCTATCCCGGCTGGATAGCGGATCGCGGCGGCTGGCGTGATCCGCGCATCGTGGCCGACTGGCTGACGAACGCGCGAAGCATCGTCGACCGCTTCGCCCATGCGGACCCGCTGTGGGTGACGTTCAACGAGCCGATGGTGTATCTGGCCAACGAACTACGCCACGGCGGGCTCACCCCTGCCGACGCACCGACCATGGTCGACCGAATCGCACAGGCCCACAACGGCATCCACGAGTACATCCACTCCGTGCAGCCGGGTGCCATGGTCACGAGCAACGTCGCCCACCTGCCCGCCGTCGACGACGCGGTGAACGGCCCGCTGCTCGACCGCATCTCGGCGCGCCTGGACTACATCGGGATCGACTACTACTACAGCTTCTCCCCCGCCGAACCGCGCATCCCCGACCCCGGCAAGCTCTGGACCATGCCCTTGCACCCGGAGGGCATCTACTACGTCCTCGAGCACTACGCCCGCAAGTTCCCCGGCCGTCCGCTCTACATCGTCGAGAACGGGATGCCCACCGAGAACGGACTGCCACGCCCCGACGGCTACACCCGCGCCGATTCGTTGCGCGACACCGTGTACTGGCTGCAGCGCGCCGTGGCCGACGGCATCCCACTGCTCGGCTACAACTACTGGAGTCTCACCGACAACTACGAATGGGGTTCGTACACACCGCGATTCGGCCTCTACACCGTCGACGTGCTGACCGACCCCGCACTCACCCGCAAGCCCACCGACGCTGTCGCGGCCTACCGGGAGATCACCGCCGCAGGCGGCGTCGGCGACCACTATCGCCCGACGCGAGCGCCTGCGCCCTGTTCGGTGGTGAACGGGGTGGCGAGTTGCACCGATCCGGTGACGGTCCCTCGGTAACAGTTCGATACCGGATCGTGTGCTTTACACTCAGGCGGTGTCGAGCGCAACGTCACGACCCGCCCGCGCCGTGAGCGGCAGACAAGCCCGGTGGCAGCCGCACAACGACAGCCGCCGGGAACGGATCGTGCAGGCGGCGATCGAATTGATCGAGCAGGCGCCGCCGGGTGTCGAGGTGCCGATCGTCCAGATCGCCGAACATGCCGGGCTCGCGAAATCCGTTGTGTACCGGCAGTTCGCGGGCCGCGACGAACTCGACCGGCGCATCCGCGGCGATATCACCGACCGGTTCGTCGGCGATATCGAGGACGCGCTCGACATCGGCGACGGTTCCATCCACCAGATCCTCGTTCGCACGGTCGATGCCGTCGTCACCTGGGTCACCGAACATCCACGACTGCACGAATTCCTGCGCACCGGGCCGTCGGAGGCCGATCCGGACGTCGACGCGATGAGTTCGCTCATCGCGACACTCGCCGCGTCGACCCGCGCGCTGGTCACCGGACTGGCCGGGGTGGTCGGCGTGGCCGACGACGGCTCGGCCGACACGATGACCTTCGCGATCGTCTCGATGACCGAGGCGACGGTCACCCGCTGGGCCAACGACCCCGCCCCGGTCCTGTCGAGACAGCAGCTGATCGAGGAGGTCGCCTCCTACGCCTGGCACGTGGTCGACGGCGTCGCCCGGCGCCACGGACTCACCCTCGACGCCGAACAACCCCTCACCACAGTCATCACCCAGCTGATGACCAACGGCGACTGAGGGCCGCTCACGCTGCCCGGCGCGCACTCCGCTCCGGCTCGCTGCGGTAGCGCGACAGCGGCCCGTCGATGCCGAGCGCCTTCCACACCTGCTTGGCCACGGGGTTCATCATGCCCAGATCGTCGGCCAGCTTCCGCACGTCGGCGAAGTAGCCCGCCAGCATGTGCTGGGAGTGCTCCGACTTCCAGAAAGCCTCACGGATGACCTCACGCGGGATGTCGAACTGCGTGGCGAACGAACGGGGCGGAGCCATGATCTCCCCGGCCAGCCAGCGCATCGCGATCGGGAACGCCACCGAGCATACGCCGCGGTTGAACTTACCCATCCGCCCGATGTGCGCGGCGAGGAAGTCGTGCGCGAAGGAGATGTGGCGTGCCTCCTCGGCGATGTGGATCTCCATGGTGCGCACCACCATCGGCGGCAGGTTCGCGCCCGCGCGCAGCATGGCCTTCTGATAGTGGTCGATCGGTTCCTCGCCGCCGAGGATGCCGATGAACAGGATCGTGTGCGCGTAGCCGCCCGCCACGCCGATGAACGGCGAGAGCGCCCGGAACAAGGGGCGCATGCCGGGTACGTCCACACCGATGCGGTTCACCAGTTCCTGGAACATCTGGATGTGGTTGCACTCTTCGGTCATCTCGTGCAAGCAGTACCGGAACTCGGGTGAGCCGTTCGGCAGTTTCATGATGTACTGCATCATCCCGCGGATCAGGATGCTCTCGAATGCCGCGCCGACCCTGATCGCGTTCGCGGTGCGCCACTTGCCGATCTCGATCTGCCGCTCCAGCGGCTGCTCGCGGTACCACTGTGTGGCACCGAGCGGATCGTATTCGGACGACAACACCCAGCGCGGGTCGTTCGGGTCGAGAGCCAGCTCCGGCGAATCCCAGTCGATATCGAGGTAGGGATCGAAATGCCGGTCGACGGACCCTTGAGACAGGGTCGCCAGGGCATCGCGGTATTCCTCGCTGATGAGTCCGCCACGGCTCGATTCGGTCAGCGTCATCGGTGCCTCCTCGGTTCGCGTCGATGCGCACGGCAGTGTCAACCGTCACATCGTCGAACTCAGAGTAACTGAGACTCGAGGTCCCACACAACCCCCGACGCCCCTCCCGCGACCCCCTCGTCCTTCAAAACCTCTCCAGGCCTCACAGCCTGAGCCGCGACCGGACGAGTCCTTGGCCGATGGGTCCCCCGAACCACACATCCGTCGCATTCCGCGACCGCGGTGCACTTGTCGGCATCAAATGGGTGTAGGCACGCAGCGTCAATGCCGCATCCTCGTGGCCCACGTAATCCGCCAACTACCGCACCGAAACACCACCAGCTAACCGCTGGCTCGCATACCGATGGCGCAGCGCGTCTGCGGCGGTTGGGCGCGCCCCTCCCCCGTCGCCTGCCCCGCTGGCACCCCCTCGGGCCAAGCCAAGTCCTCGTCGGCACCGTCTCGGCCGCGTCGCCGTACCCGACCGGCCGCACCGCACCTGGCGTGCCGACGGTGCGACGCTGTCATCTAATGGCCCAATCACAGTCGTGTGTGACCACACCTGGGTGGCGTGAAGCTGAGTGCGCAACGTGTGCACATCACGTGCGCAACATACGCGCACACGCGTTACCGTCGAGTGGTGAGCGACACACAGTGGAAGATCCTCGGCGAGCGCCTGGTGGACGAGAACCGACACATCACCCTCAAAACGATCGACATCGAACTGCCCGACGGCGTCCGCTTCACCCAATACACCGCGAAGATGCCGCGCTGCGCAATGACGCTGGTGCTCAACGAATCCCGTGAGGTGCTGCTCATGAGACGGCACCGGTTCCTCATCGACCAGTGGGTGTGGGAAGTGCCCGGCGGGTACGTCGACGGCGCCGAGGACGTCGCTGCCGCTGCCGCCCGCGAGGTCGAGGAAGAGACCGGCTGGCGACCGAACTCGATGGAGCACCTCGTCACCTACCAGCCCGCCATCGGCACCCTCGACCAGCCACAGGAAATCTACCTAGCGCGCGGCGCCGAGCCAACCGGCGCGGCACCCGACATCAACGAGGCCGAAGAGGTGCGGTGGATTCCGCTCGACGAGGCAGTGCAGATGATCGACCGCGGCGAGATCGTCGGCGCGGCAACCGTGGTCGGCATCTACCGGGCGTTGTCGCTGACTTAGACACCGGCCTTCACTCGCTGCCGGAACTCTGCGACGTCAGGCATCGCGTCGTGACGGGTGAGCCGGGCGCGTACGTCACGCAGGTAGGCGCTGGTGCGTTTGGACTCGACCCCGCTGGCCAGCTCGAGCGCCTGCTCCCCCACGCGAACAGCCTCGTGCGGATCGTCCTGCGCGAGAGACGATGCGAGCAGGCAAAGGTTGAAGGTCCGCCCCCTGTTGTACCCATCGCTCATGTCCAGGGACTGCAGTGCTAGCTCGGCGGCGCGTTTGTGGTCGCCGAGGTCTCGGAAGCACTGGGCGGACTTGGCTGACATGTAGGCGGAGTCGAGGTAGGTCAGCCATCCGGGGAGGCTGGAATCTTCACGCCCGAAGGCGCGTTCCGCTGCGGCCAGCGTGATCCCGAACGACCGTTGGTCGGTGCGACCCGCATGACCGTGGGCCTCAACAAGGAGACACCCCGCTTCGAGGGTCGCCGAACCCGTTGAGCGAGCTGCGATCTGGGCGGCGCGCGCCAAGTCGACGGCATCACCCGGGCGGCCGACGTACGTCGCTTGGTGCGACATGGCGCTCAGGATCTCCGCCCCGAGCGCGGCGTCGCCAGCCGCGCGGGCCATGCGAAGCGCCTGGATCAGGTACCGCTGCGCCAGGCCATGTTCCTCGAGGTCGTAGGCGGCCCAGCCCGCGAGCTTCATCATCTCCGCTGTGGCGCCGAACAGTTTGCGCCCGACATCTTCTCCGTACGTTCCATGGAGAAGCGGCGCCACCGACGTGTGGAGATAGTGGACGACGGTGCTGCGGATGCGACCGCCGCCGACCGAGTTGTCCAGGTCAGCGAACACGCGTGTCATCGTGCGAACCCCGTCGACATCGGCCTGCCCGATCCTACGCAGACCGGACGACGACACTGGATGCTCCGGTCCGGGCAACGTCAGCCACCTCATACTCGCTGCTGGGTACACCGCCACCGCGTAGGACGAACCTTGTAGGTACCGCCGACGCTCAACATCACTGCGCCACAGCGCAGTCGCCGCGGCAGTTGCCTCGGTCAGGGACAGCGAAAACTCCAGACCCAGGTCTGCGGAGTCGCACGGCGTCATACCGCAGTCGGTCGGCAAGATGCGGCGGCCCGCCAGCTCGCTCATCACTTCAGCGATCAACGACGGTGTCGGCGGCGTTGGCTGTTCGCCGGCGAGCCATCGCCCGACTGATGTGTGGTCGTAAGCAAGGTCCACTCCCAACGCCCGGCCGCGCTCGACGACACGACGGGCAAGCCCCTTCCGGAGCACACCGGTCTCTTCGATCAGCTCGGCCAGTTGCCGGTTGGGCTGCTTCGGGTTGCGTCCCATGCATGGAGTGTGACACGGGCTGAACCCCGTGCCTAGGAACCGTTTTTCGTGCACACACCCTGTGCACACACCCGCCCGACGTGCACGTCTTCCGCCGCGGTCGCCTTCACGGTGTGCTTGGTTACGGCCCCGCAATTCCGGGGCGCCCGATCTATACAGGGGGCATTCCTGTGGACAGCCTGAACCGACTGAGTAACAAGGTCACGGTGGCGTCATGAGCATCTGGTTCTGCCATGTCGCGCCCAGAGCACTCACCGTCCAAGAGGCACACGACGCGATGCAGGTCCATCTCGAGTGTGATGTCAAGACGTGCCGGGTGCGTCGTCGCGCCCGCGCCAAGCTGGTTGAAACGAAGCGGATGGTTCTGGACCCGCGCGCCCATCGAATGGAGGCGTCGCGATGACGTTGACCCATTGCCAGGACTGGATCCTGCAGAGCCTGTGCACCGCGGCGCACAAGTCCCCGGTAACCGCGGTTGACCTCGCCGCCCAACTGCATAACCGGCCCCAGACCACAGAAACCTACCTGCGGCAGCTCGAGGATATGGGTTTGGTTCGGTCACACCAGGTTTCAGGTGAGGTCGGTTGGCGCCCGTCAAGTGACGGGCTGTCGGTCGGGACGGTGCTGTGACCGACGGGATCGCGATCGGTTACCTCCGCGTCGATGTATCGGGCGACTCGTTCGACTTGCACAAGGCGGCGATCGCGCACCTGGCCAAACGCTGGGGGTACGACCTGAAGGAGATCGTTTCGGCCAACGAGCACACCGCCGAACCCATCGAATACCTGACAGCCATCACCCGCCTCTCCAAGGCGGATGCCGTGTTCACCCTGTCGGCCCGCCATTTCGAAGGTTGCACCGTCCCGGCTGACCTGATCGCAGTTTGCGACGTCATCACAGTCGCAGACAAACAAACGTTCGCGCGACAAATCCCGTCGCCATTCGGCACACGAGGCTTCACCCCACCAAACAAGGAGACGAAGTGACGAAATCCCTCGCACACCGCGGCAACTCCAATGCCGGCGGCGGTGCCCGGTTCTAGGATATAGAGGGTTTGTACGGAACAAGCCCTCGCAATGCCGGCCTCCACGCCGTGCACGCTACGGGCGACGCCCAGTGGCCCACCTGAACTCCTCCGGTGCTTCCGTCACACGAATAGAGGGGTGATGGTGGCCCCCGATCCCACCCCCGGGTCTCGGGGGTTGCTGCCTCTATCTCCCTACATCTCCTACCACAATCCCGGCCGGCCCAATCTCTTCAACCAACGCCCCGTTGAGCTTGACGAAAACCATAGGGACACACACCCCGTGTGCGGCGCGTTCGAATCGAGAGCGATGACTATTCGACCAGCAGAACAACCAGTTGACGGGCCAGTTCCGCATCCGCGGGGCCGCCGCGCCAGATGAGCGGGCGACGGGGATCTAGGCGGTCGAGCGCATCGGGCAACGAGCTGAACACCCGCTCGGCGCGGACTACGCACACCTGGGGCATGTCCTCCGACACGGCGGGCCCGCCGTCCACTTCCAGGGCGAGCGAACCGGTCGAGGCATCGCCGGCGACAGCGTCGCGGACCACCGCGTCGCCACTGCTCGCCGCGCCGGAGCCGTGCACCACGGCATGACCCGGCGCACCGGCCCAATGGTCGAGCCACGCCGGACCGGGCTCGACGGCGGCGAGTACGGTGCGCACGCCCATCCCGTAGAGCACATCGGCCACCGCGGCGGGCAGGCCCGTGGTGTCGACCAGCCGCACCAGTGAGCCCTGTTCGCGCAGCCGTTCGACGAAGCGGGCGAGTACGGCGGCGCGTTCGGCCGGATCGGCGTCGGCCCGGCGACCCGAGCGACGTACTGTCACCCGTCGCGCGTCGTCGGGTAGGTCGAGCAGCCCGTCGCGGACGCGGCGCAAGATCTCCTCGCGAGAATTCACTCGGGCACTCCCCGTTCGGCGGCGGTACCGGTGGGCCCGCCGTTCACACATCTCTCACCCCACATACCGCAGGAATCACCTCCTTCGCTACCGTACCGACCGGTCCCTCGGAAGTAGCGACGGCGCCACGTGGGGAAAGTCATGCCGATCAGCCGACCGGAGGTGAACCCGCCGGCTCGCGGCGCGCCTCGGCAGCCTCCTCGGCGGCCCGGTTCACCTCGGCGGCCAGTGTGGTGCCACCGACCTCCCAGGCCATGGCGAGCAGCCGTTCGCGGAAGCGGGTCAGGTCGACACCGAGGTCTTCGCCCGCGTAGCCGCCCGCCGCGTCACGGACCGTGCGGACCACCTCGTCGGCGAGCGCGGCCATCCGCGAACGGATCATGGTGCGCAGTTCGCCGCTGAGCGGGATATCGATACCGACGTCGTAGAGCACGAGGGCGCCCTTGAGCATCGGGCGATCCGGTACGTACCACTGTTCGCCGCGGCGCACCAGATAGCCGACGGCGATCAGTTCGGTCAGCACGTCCGAGCCGCGGTCGCCGAGCAGGGCGGCGAGTTCGGCGTCGTCGATCTCCGCGCTGCGGTGCGCGGCCTGGGCCGCACGGGGGTCGAACAGGGTGCGCCAGTCGCCGCTGGCCGGTTCGGCGTCGAAGACCTCACGGATGGCGTCGAGCCGAAGCCCGCGGCCCTGCATGGCGACGATGTCGCGCAATCGGTCCAGATGCTCGTCGGAATACACCACTTCCTTGCCTGCGCGCCCGGGCTTGGGCAGGACGCCGAGCGAGTGGTAATAGCGGATCGTGCGCGCCGCGACGCCGCTGGCGTCGGCGAGTTCCGCGCGGGTGTATCGAGGCACGCGACCAGCATAGGGGCCGAGCGCCGGGCGGACTTTGACAGTGCTGGCTGTCGGCGTTAGCGTTACCGGCGTCACTGTCGACATCATCGAGGAGCTCTTCTATGTCCGAGCGAACCACCGACTTCGACGTCTTGATCGTCGGTTCCGGATTCGGCGGCAGTGTCACCGCGCTGCGACTGGTGGAGAAGGGCTACAAGGTCGGCGTGCTGGAGGCGGGCCGCCGCTTCGCCGACGACGAACTGCCGAAAACCAGCTGGGACCTGCGTAAATTCGTGTGGGCACCCAAGCTCGGCTGCTACGGCATCCAGCGCATCCACCCGCTGCGCGACGTGCTCATCCTCGGCGGCGCCGGTGTCGGCGGTGGTTCGCTGAACTACGCCAACACCCTCTACGTTCCGCCGGAGCCGTTCTTCCAGGACGCCCAGTGGCGCGACATCACCGACTGGCGAGCCGAGCTCACGCCGTACTACGAGCGCGCCAAGAAGATGCTGGGCGTGGTGCAGAACCCGCACATGACTCCCGCCGACGAGATCTTCAAAGCCGTCGCCGAGGACATGGGCGTGGGCGACACCTTCGTCCAGACGCCGGTCGGCGTCTTCTTCGGTGAGCCGGGCAAGACCGTCGCCGATCCGTACTTCGGCGGGGCGGGCCCGGAGCGCACCGGCTGCATCGAATGCGGTGACTGCATGGTGGGCTGCAAGTTCGGCGCCAAGAACACGCTGGTGAAGAACTACCTCTATCTCGCGGAAAAGGCGGGCGCGCAGGTCATCCCGATGACCACCGTGTCGGCGCTGCGTCCGCTCCCCGACGGCACGTGGGACGTCGCCACCGAGCGCACCGGCGCCTGGGTGCGCAAGAACCCCAAGACCTACACCGCCAAGCAGGTGGTGCTCGCCGCGGGCACGCTCGGCACCCAGAAGCTGCTGCACGCGATGCGCGACGAGGGCGCGCTGCCCAAGATCTCCGACCGGCTCGGTCTGCTCACCCGCACCAACTCCGAGTCCATCGTCGGGGCGGCGACCAAGACGCTCGCGCCCGGCCAGGACTTCACCAAGGGTGTCGCGATCACGTCCTCGATCCACCCCACGCCCGACACCCATGTCGAGCCGGTCCGCTACGGCAAGGGCTCCAACTCGATGGGCATGTTGCAGACCCTGATGGTCGACGGCGGCGGGCGCGTGCCGAGGTGGCTGCGGTTCCTGTGGCTGGTGATCACCCATCCGCTCACCTTCTTCGGCTTCATGAGCGTGCGGAACTGGAGCGAGCGCACCATCATCTCGCTGGTCATGCAGCACCTGGACAACTCCATCACCACCTACACCAAGCGGGGGCTGTTCGGGCGCAAACTCACGTCCAAACAGGGCCACGGGCAACCGAATCCGACGTGGATCCCGGCGGGCAACGAGGTGACGCGCCGGGTGGCGGACAAGATCGGCGGCGTCGCAGGCGGTACCTGGGGCGATGTGTTCAATGTGCCGATGACGGCGCACTTCCTGGGTGGTGCGGCGATCGGCGCCGATCCGGAGCACGGCGTGATCGACGCCTACCACCGCGTGTTCGGCTACCCGACGCTCAGCGTTGTCGACGGTGCGGCCGTCTCGGCCAATCTCGGGGTGAACCCGTCGCTGACGATCACCGCGCAGGCCGAGCGTGCGGCCGCCTACTGGCCCAACAAGGGTGAGGTCGACACGCGTCCCGAGCAGGGCGAGGGATACCGCCGGATCGAGCCGGTCGCACCCAAGCAGCCGGCGGTCCCCGCGGGTGCGCCTGCCGCGTTGGTCTTGCCGATCGTCGAGATCCGCAACCCGGAGAAGACAGCGGGCTGAGGACCGAAACCAGGCCCCGGACACGGTTACGCACCGCTGGTCCGGGGCCTTGTTCGTTCAGAGGGCGTTGATGCGTGCCAACGCGTCGAACGCCAGATCGGCGGCCTGCCACAGCGCGGCGACCTCCGCCCGGATCGTCGGCGCCAGCGCGGGGTCTCGCAGTGCGAGTCCGTTGCCGAAGATCACCACGTTCGCACCGAGGTCGGCGGCGATCAGCATCTGCTCGGTTGCCACACCCGCGCCGAACAGCCGATCGAGGCCCTCCCCCACGAAATAGAACCGCCACAGCGGCCCGAGGTCGGCTTTGGTCCGATCGACGATCACCTCACCGACCGAGGCGATGCCTGCGACGATCTTGAAATAGTCCGGTGCGTGCTCGGGACGGCTCCCGACGGCGGCCACCGAATACGTCAGGTCGACGGTCAGGTGCGCGTTGTATCCAGCCATCGCCGTGCGTGCCCGCGAGGCGCCGCAGTCCTCGGCGAGGGCGAAATAGTGCGCCCACTGCGGTTCGACGACGCCGCCGGAGAATTCGGCGTGCAGATTGTCGAGGAAACGGCGCAGCAGTTCGAGACTGATGGAGTGCGCGTATTCGCGGTCGAGGAAGGCCGCCGGATCTCGTTGCATCGGCATCACCGCGGTGGATTCCACGCCGTCGAGGCCGATCGCGAACAGCCCACGCAGATCCCGGTGCTCGACAAGGATCTCGGTGATCCGGTGATGCCTGTCGACGGCGTCCTCCAGCCGGGCCAGGGTATCGCCGCCCGCTATCTCGGAAGTATCCGAGAGCCGGGCGATCTCGCCGATATCGGCCGGCGAGAGGGTCGAGCCGCACGCGGTGTCGGTGACCGCGCCGGCCGGTCCCGCGACCACCCCGGACAGAGCCATGATCCCCACTGCGACAGCCGCGACTATTCCACTCCCGATACGCATCCTGCGATTCCACCACCTCCCGCTCCGATCCGCTGTGCGACGCACCCATGAGCGGGCTCGCCGAGACGGGCAGGCGCCACGGAAGTCGGGACGGAAGCTGCTGACCAGCAGGCCCGTTCAGTGGCGGGCCGGCTGCGCCGACCCGAGTATTCGAGGCCATCAGATCAGGCGGATGCTCGCGATCATCTTCTTGGCGTCGTCGGCGGACAGCTCGCCGGTGGTGCCCCGGTCGACCAGGATCGCCATGACCATCGGCAGACCCGCCGCCTTCTCGAAGGCGAAGGTGTACACCGAGTACGCGGTCGTGGTGCAACCCGGTCGCGCCGGTGTCCACGAACCCGAACTCTCGACGAACTGCCCGGTCAAGCCGCTCTGGGTGGTGAGCGTTGTGGGGGCGGTGATTTTGCCACCTGTCGAATCGGAGTAGCCGCCCTCGGCCGCGATCCTGGCCGCGGTGGTCGCGGCCTCAGGCAGTGTGTTCTCCGTACTGACCGCGATTCCCGCCAGTCCTCGGTAGGCCGAACCGGGACAGTAGTTCTCGCCTTCGGAGGCCTTTCCGGTACCCGCGAACATTCCGCTCAGGCCGAGGATCACCACCGAGTCCGACTCCGAGGCGATCTGCCAACTCGGTGGCACGTCGTAAGCGATGCGCTCGGCAGCGAGCAGCACACCCTTCCAACCCGGCGTCACCGGTGCGGTGCTGGTACCCGTCGGCGGAACCGTCTGCGTGGTCGTCGTCGGCGCGGCAACCGCCTGCTCGTCGTTGCCACCGGTTCCGATCACCACGGCGGTGACGAGCACCACCGCGAGCACCACGACGACCGCCCCGATCCCGATCAGCAGCCCGGCATTGGTCTTTCGCGGCGGCTGCGGCGCATACCCATACGTCTGCCCGTGCTGCGGAAACGGCAAGGACATGCTCGGCCCGAACTCCCGCTGCCCCACAAGGTTCGGGTCCATGTACTGGCCGGGCTGTGGAATTCCCTGCTGAGAGTAGGAATTCCCCTCGCCGCCGTATCCGCCCGGTTGCCCATAACCTTGCGGCGCACCCGGGTAGCCCTCCGGTCCCGGTGCGACGCCGGGGTGAGGGAATGCCCCCGACCCATACGGCGCACCCGGTTGCGGCGGGGCGAATGCTCCCGCCCCGTAGGGCGGTATGGCGGGCTGCGAGTACTGCCCCGGCGGCGGCACAGGCGCACCCGGCTGCCAGTCCTGTGGCGTCGCGGCGGCTTCCGGTGGTTGCGGAATCGCGGGCTGGGAAGGTGTCCCGCTCTGCCCGCCCGCTGCCTCTGCCGACTCCCACCAGCGATCGACGTTATCTGCCACGTGCTGTCCTTCCTCACACCCGCCTCGCCGATCTGCCTCGAGCAGGCGTCCGCGCTCAGCCTAACGGCGCGGTCCGGCCCGCGAGCCCCCTGGCGCCGGGATCACACGATCCCGGTCATGGACAGTCGATCACCACGCTCTCATGGCGGGATTCCGGCCGAATTCCCGCCGGGAGAGCGTGATGATCTTGATCGGCCGCTTGGCCACCGTGGGATCCGGCGCTACAGAGTCGCGGCGGCTATGCGATCGGCCGCGGCTGCGGTGGCGGTTCCGAGGGCGCTGACCTGGGCGGCGGTGAGGCGGGTGTCGGGGCAGGCGACGACCGAGGCGACGACGGCGCCGGTGGAGTCGCGGATGGGAGCGGCGACGGTGAGGACCGCGTTGTCGGGCCCGAGCTCGCCGGGCAGGTAGTCGATCGTGATGAGTTCGGTGATCACGGAGCCGAGCTGGGCGCGCAGGGCGGCCGTGATCGGTGTGTCACGAAGGGCCGCAAGGGCCTCCAGCATCGGCGTCGAATCGTCGACCAGGCGCTCGACGGAATAGCCGCGGGCGCGGATCTCGGTGAGGACGTGTGCGAGGCGCTCACGGTGCGTTGGGTCGGCGCCGGTGAGCCAGGCGCGTTGTTCGGATTCCGGTGCCCAGGCGACGAATTCGCGGCAGACGGGTGGGGCGAGCGGCAGTCGCCGGCCGGGCCGGATCCAGGTCGCCGACGGGTCGCCGACGAGTTCGGTGACCACGATGTTCGCCCCGTCGCGTTCGGCGAGGAAGACCGGCGCCGACACCTGGTCCGACAGCGCGCGCAGGACAGGGGCGGCGGTGCGGCGTAGTGGGAACGCGGCTTCGGCCCGACGGGCGACGGTGAGCAACCGCAGACCGATGCCGTAGCAGCCGTCGGCGTCGCGCACGGTCCACCCGTCGGCGGTGAGCTGGGTGAGCACGGCGTGGGCGGTGGCGCGCGAGATCCCGGCTTCGCGCACGATGCGGGCCAGCGTGAGCCGCTCGGTGGCGTGGCGCGAAAGCAGCTCGAGCACCTTCACCACCCGCTGGGTCGGGGCCGAGACGACGTTCGAATCCGGTTCGGCCGACGCCGGATCCGACGTCACCTCTTGACCGGCGCTCTCGGCCCGGCTTATCGTCGGTGTCACAATACCGAACGATAGCGTCGATTATTCGACAGTGCAACCCAGGGCGTGAGCCCGCCGGGAAGGTGGACAGTGCAGACGGGATACGAATTGACGCACCTGGCGGCCCTGGAGGCCGAAGCGGTGCACATCCTGCGCGAGGTGGCGGCCACCTTCGAACGACCGGTGCTGCTGTTCTCCGGCGGGAAGGATTCGGCGGTGCTGCTGCACCTGGCGCGGCGCGCGTTCTGGCCTGCGCCGCTGCCGTTTCCGCTGCTGCACGTGGACACCGGCCACAACTTCGACGAGGTGCTCGCCTTCCGCGACCGCACCGCCGAGCGCACCGGCGCCCGCCTGCTCGTCGCGAAGGTCCAAGACGACATCGACGCGGGCCGCGTGGTCGAACGCCCCGGCGGCACCCGCAACCCCTTGCAGACCACCACCCTGCTGCGCGCCATCGGCGAGCACCGTTTCGACGCCGTGTTCGGTGGCGCACGCCGCGACGAGGAGAAGGCACGCGCCAAGGAACGGGTGTTCAGCTTCCGCAACCGTTTCGGTGAATGGGAGCCGCGCGCCCAGCGTCCCGAGGTGTGGAACCTCTACAACGGCAGGCATCAGCCGGGCGAGCACATTCGGGTGTTCCCGCTGTCGAACTGGACCGAGCTCGACGTGTGGGAGTACATCGACCAGGCGGCCGTCGAGCTGCCCTCGCTGTACTACGCGCACCGCAGGCGGGTGATCGAACGCGACGGAATGCTGCTGTCCGTGACCCGTTTCGTCACCGAGGCACCCGGCGAGCGCGCCTTCGAGGCCACTGTGCGTTTCCGCACCGTCGGCGATGCCACGTGCACCGGCTGTGTCGAGAGCACCGCCGCCAACCCGGCCCAGGTGATCGCGGAGATCGCGGCCACCCGGCTCACCGAGCGCGGCGCCACCCGCGCCGACGACCGGATCTCCGAGACCGGGATGGAAGATCGCAAGCGAGAGGGCTATTTCTGATGCGCCGCAACCTGTTACGCCTGGCCACCGCGGGCAGTGTGGACGACGGGAAGTCCACCCTCATCGGTCGCCTGCTCTACGACTCGAAATCCCTGTTCGACGACCAGCTCGCCACCATCGAGCGGCTCAGCACCGAAAGGGGCAGTGCCACCACCGATCTCGCGCTGCTCACCGACGGTTTGCGGGCCGAACGCGAGCAGGGCATCACCATCGATGTCGCCTACCGCTACGTGACCACCCCGCGCCGCAAGTTCGTCATCGCCGACACTCCGGGTCACGTGCAGTACACCCGCAATATGGTGACCGGCGCGTCCACCGCCGATCTCGCGCTGATCCTGGTCGACGCCCGCACCGGTGTCAGCGAGCAGACCCGCCGTCATGCCTTCCTGGCCACCCTGCTCGGCGTCCCGCACCTGGTGGTGTGCGTGAACAAGATGGACCTGGTCGACTGGTCGGAGGAACGTTTCACCGAGATCAGGGAGGAATTCTCCGCGTTCGCCGCGAAATTGACCGTCGGGGACCTCGGTTTCGTGCCCGTCTCGGCCCTGCACGGCGACAACGTGGTCGACAGCTCACCGCAGCTGGCCTGGTATCCGGGTCCGCCGCTGCTGCGTCACCTCGAGGACGTGCACATCGCTTCGGACCGCAACCTCATCGACGCACGGCTCCCCATCCAGTACGTGATCCGCGCCGAGCAGGGGTCGGCGCAGCGCAGTTACGCGGGCACCGTGGCGGGCGGCATCTTCAAACCGGGCGACGAGGTGGTGGTCCTGCCCGCCGGTCACGCCTCGCATGTGCGGGAGATCTGGGGACCGGGCGGCACCAAGGTCGAGGAGGCGTTCACCGGGATGGCGATCTCGCTGACCCTGGACGACGACATCGATATCGGCCGGGGCGACCTGCTCGCCCGCCCGGGGAACTCCCCGCACCAGAGCACCGAACTCGACGCCATGCTGTGCTGGTTCTCCGAAACCGCCCAGCTGCGCGCCGGCGACAGCCTGCTCGTCCGCACGGCCGCGCAGACCGCGCAGGCCGAGGTCGTCGCCATCGACTACCGGCTCGACGTGAACACCCTGCACCGCGTGTCGGAGGTGGAGGCGTTGTCGCTCAACGACATCGCCCGGGTCCGGTTGCGTGCCCGGCGCCCGCTGCTGTCGGATCCGTACCGGGAGAACCGGCGCACGGGCAGCTTCATCCTCATCGATCCGCGCACCGACGAGACGGTCGCGGCGGGGATGGTCACCGGTCGCGAAACGGTCGAGGTGTCGAGCACACGCACCGGTCCGGTGACATGGCATCGCTCGGCGGTGACGCGTGCCGAACGGACCCACCTCGGGGCGACGATCTGGCTGACCGGCCTGTCTGGTTCGGGGAAGTCGACCATCGCCGTGGAAGTCGAACGGCTGCTCGTCGATGCCGGGCGCCCCGCCTACCTGCTCGACGGTGACAATCTGCGCCACGGCCTCAACTCCGGACTCGGCTTCTCCCCCGCCGATCGGGACGAGAACGTGCGCCGGGTCGCCGAGGTCGCCGCCCTGTTCGCCGACTCCGGAACGGTCGCGGTCGTGTCGGTCATCAGCCCGTTCGCCGTGCAACGCGACCACGCTCGCACCGTGCACACCGACCGGGATCTGCCCTACCACGAGGTGTTCGTCGACACTCCACTGGCGGAATGCGAACGCCGCGATCCGAAGGGCCTCTACGCCAAGGCCCGTGCGGGCGAGTTGCCCGGTTTCACCGGCATCGGCTCTCCCTACGAGCGGCCCGCACAACCCGACCTGGTCATCACCCCCGACCTCGGCTCCCCCGCCGAGATCGCCGCCCATATCCTCCGAGAGCTAGGGATCACAGACCGTTGAACCGACCGAGTACCACCACTGCCGAAACGGGCGCACCGCCTGATTCGCTCACCGCCCCGTTTCTCGCCGCTGTCGCGCAGGCCGAAACTCTCATCGCCGGTGCGGAGTTCGTGCGCAGCGACGCCGACCGCGCCGAAGGCTACGACTATCTGGCCGCCAGTATCGCCGCCTGTCTTCGGCTCTCGGGTGCCCACGGCACCTCGCACCCCTACTTCGTGTCTTCCACCGGCCCGTACGCCAAGATGGGCCTGGACAACCCGGACACCGTCTACTACCACGCGAATATCGAGCCGACCGCCGAGTATGTGGTGAGCGGGGTGCGTGGCAGCACCGTCGACCTGAGTTTTCAGGTACTCAAAGGGGACTACACGGCCACCGACGTGCCGGGTGGGGCCGATGCCTTCGACGACCGGCGGATCCCGATCGCCCCAGACGGCAGCTTCTCGATCCGGTTCGGACCGGCGAAAGCCGATGCGGGCGAGGACTATTTCCCGCTCGGCGAGGGCGCCTCGATGCTCGCGGTGCGCGAGGTCTACAGCGACTGGACCGAACGCAAGGGCTCGATCCGCATCGAACGGGTCGACACCGTCGGCACCGCACCGGAGCAACCGGATCTGGCCCGGTTGCGCAAGCGCTACCGGGCCGCCGGGAACATGCTGCTCACCAGGGTGCACACCTGGTTCAACTTCCCCAAGTGGTTCTATCTCGACCTACCGGTGAACACCCTCACCGCACCGCGGCTCACCCCGGGCGGTCTCAGCACCCAGTACTCCTCGGTGGGACATTTCGACCTCGCCGACGATCAAGCCCTGGTGATCACGGTGCCGAAATCCGACGCGCCCTATCAGGGGTTCCAGCTGGGCAGCCTCTGGTACATCTCGCTGGATTACGTGAACCATCAGACGAGCCTCAATCATGCCCAGGCACAGGTGGATCCGGACGGCATGATCCGCATGGTGGTGAGCAACCGCGATCCCGGCATCACGAACTGGATCGAGACCACCGGCCGCACGCGGGGCATCCTGCAGTTCCGATGGCAGCGCACCGACCGGCCGATGACCGAAGCCGACGGCCCGGGGGTGGAACTCGTCGACGTCGCCGATGTCCCCGCGCACCTGCCGTACTACGACAACAACCGGATCGACGCCGCCGCGTGGCGTGACCGGATCGCCGCCCGGCAGCGGGCTTTCGCCGAGAGGATGCTGGGATGAGCGGGGCTCTGCTGGACGGAAAGGTCGTGGTCGTCTCCGGTGTCGGGCCGGGGCTCGGGCGATCGATCTGTGTGGAAGCGGCGGCGGCGGGCGCCAAAGTCGTGCTCGCGGCGCGAACCGAATCACGGTTGCGGGAGGTGGCCGCCGAGATCGACGGCGAAACACTGTGCGTCCCCACCGATATCACCGTCGACGCCGCCGTACGTGACCTCGTGTCGCGCACGGTCGAGCAGTTCGGCCGGGTCGACGCGCTGGTGAACAACGCGTTCTCGGTGCCATCGATGAAGCCGCTCGAACGCACCGATTACGACCAGATCCGCGACAGCCTCGATCTCACCGTGCTCGGTGGTCTGCGGATGACGCAGGCGTTCACGCCCGCCCTGTCGGAGTCCAACGGCGCGGTGGTGATGATCAATTCGGCGGTGGTGCGCCACAGTGAACCCCGCTACGGCAGCTACAAGCTCACCAAGGCCGCGCTGCTGGCGATGTCACAGACCCTCGCCACCGAGCTGGGCGCCAAAGGCATCCGGGTGAACAGTGTGCTGCCCGGCTACATCTGGAGCGACCAGTTGAAGTGGTACTTCGGCCAGATCGCCGAGAAGTACGGCATCACCGTCGACCAGGTCTACGAGCAGACCGCTGCCCGCTCCGATCTGAAGCGGCTGCCCGAACCCGCCGAGATCGCCCGTGCCGTGGTGTTCCTCGCCTCGGACTGGGCGAACGCGATCACCGGCCAGACCCTCGACGTCAACTGCGGCGAATACCACAACTGATCAGGAGTTCTCCCACGATGACTGTGCGCACCGATGTCGGCACCGTAGCCGACCTGCACGCCTCGGCAACCAAACTCACCGGCCTCACCGATTTCGGCTCCGACGATTACACCGAAGCCCTCGGCGTGCTGCTCGATTCCTATCGCGACGAGGCCGGGCTCACCGAGCTCGGGTCCAAGATGTCGCGATTCTTCCTGCGCGGCACCTTGATCGCTCGCGCCCTGAGCGAGGCCGCGTGGGCCGCGAATCCCGGTTTCGCCGAAACACCGGTCACCCGGCCGATCTTCGTCACCGGACTGCCACGCACCGGCACCACCGCACTGCACCGCCTGCTGGCGGCCGACTCCGCCAACCAGGGTCTGGAGATGTGGCTGACGGACTTCCCGCAGCCCCGTCCGCCGCGCGAGAGCTGGGCGGACAATCCTGCCTATCAGCAGATCGATGCCGGGCTGCGTCAGCATCAGGTGCAGAACCCGGAGTTCATGGGCCTGCACTACATGAGCGCGGCCGACGTCGAGGAATGCTGGCAATTGCTCCGCCAGTCGGTGATGTCGCACTCCTACGAGTGTCTGGCGTACCTGCCCAGCTATTCGCAGTGGCTCACCACCCAGGACTGGACGCCCGCCTATGCCCGGCACCGGCGCAACCTGCAGCTCATCGGGATGAACGACTCCCGCCGCTGGGTGCTCAAGAACCCCAGTCACCTGTTCTGTCTGGACGCCCTGCTCGCCGTCTACCCCGACGCCGTCGTCATCCAGACCCATCGCGACCCCGCGACCGTGATCCCGTCGGTCTGCAGCCTCAACGAGCACGCCACCCGTGGCTGGTCGACCGTCTTCACCCCGGAGGTCATCGGCCGCACCCAACTCGACCTGTGGTCGCGCGGGTTGCGCGAGTTCACCGCCGCGCGCGCCCGCCACCCCGAGGCCCACTTCATCGACATCGACTTCGCCGACCTGCGCTCCGACCCGGTCGGCACCGTCGAGACGATCTACCGGTCGATCGGCACCGACCTCACCCCGCAGGCTCGCGCTGCCATCCTCGCCCTGGACGCCGAAAGCCGCACGGGAGCACGCAAACCCACGCACCACTACTCGCTCGCCGATTACGGACTCAGCGAGGACATGGTCGCCGAGCACTTTTCCGGGTGATCGTGGGGGCGGCGGGTCTAACGGGCGCTCCACCCGCCGTCCATCACATACGACGACCCGGTCACCATGCCCGCCGCGTCCGAGGACAACCACGCCACCAGCTGGGCCACCTCCTCGGGCTCGATCAGGCGTTTGATCGCACTCTCGGTGAGCAGCACCTGTTCGACCACTTGTTGTTCGGGGATGCCGTGGACGAGGGCCTGATCGGCGATCTGCTTGTCCACCAACGGTGTTCGCACATATCCGGGGTTCACGCAGTTGCAGGTGACACCGTGCGGGCCACCCTCGAGCGCCGTCACCTTCGACAGGCCCTCGAGCCCGTGCTTGGCCGTGACGTAGGCGACCTTGAACCGGGAGGCACGCAGCCCGTGCACCGAGGAGATGTTGACGATGCGGCCGAACCCGTTGCGGTACATGTGCGGCAGTGCCGCCCGGATCAACAGGAACGGCGCCTCCACCATCAGCGTTTGCATGGTCCGGAACCGTTCCGGCTCGAACTCCTCGACGGGGCTGACGGTTTGGATACCCGCGTTGTTGACGAGGATGTCGGTGTCCAGGGCCAGCTCGGCGAGTGCGTCGACATCACGCAGGTCGACACACCAGGCATGGCCACCGATCTCGTGTGCGACGGCTTTCGCGCCGTCACCGTCGAGATCGGCGACAGTCACCTCGGCGCCGCGGGCGGCGAGGACCCGCGCGCACGCGGCGCCGATCCCGCTCGCGGCGCCGGTGACCAACGCGGCGCGACCGGTGAGGTCACTCATGCCGCAAGCCTTTTCGATGCGTCGGTGTCGGCCAGGTCGATGGTTTCCAGGTCGATCCCGCGCGTCTCCCGCGCACACAGCACCGCGATCACCGTGACCGTCGCCGCCACCGCGAGGTAGACCGCGATCGGCACCGACGAACCGTAGGAGTCGAGCAGGCGCACCGCGATGATCGGCGCCAGCGAACCGGCCACGATCGAGGTCACCTGATATCCCAGTGACACCCCGGAATACCGCATTCGGGTGGGGAACATCTCGGCCATCATGGCGGGCTGACCGGCGTACATGAACCCGTGGAAGACGAGGCCGACGATGATGGCGGACAGGATCACCACGCTGTGCCCGCTGTCCATCATCGGGAACGCGAAGAACCCCCACGTTCCGCCCGCGACGGCACCGGCCAGATACACCGGCCGACGCCCGATCCGGTCACCGAGGTATCCGGCGAGCGGGATCACCGCGATGTGCACGGCGTGAGCGATGAGCAACCACCACAGGATCGTGGTCGTATCGGCGTGTACCTGCACCTTGAGGTAGGTGATCGAGAAGGTGACCACCAGGTAGTACATGATGTTCTCCCCGAAGCGCAGCCCCATGGCGGTGAAAACCCCACGCGGGTAACGGCGCAACACCTCGAACGGGCTGAACGAGGTGGCCTTGGTGTGCTCGAGCGCCTGCTGGGCGGCCAGGAAGATCGGCGCGTCGGTCACCTTCGTCCGCACGTAGTAGCCGACGAGCACCACCACCGCCGACAGCCAGAACGCGACCCGCCAACCCCAGCTCAGAAACGCCGCGTCCGACAGCGTCGAGGTGAGCACCAGCAGCACGATGGTGGCGAGCAGATTGCCCGCGGGTACTCCCGCCTGCGGCCAGCTCGACCAGAACGCGCGGCTGCGGCTGGGGCTGTGCTCGGCGACGAGCAGCACCGCACCACCCCATTCACCACCGACCGCGAAGCCCTGGACGAAGCGCAGTGTCACGAGCAGAGCCGGTGCCCAGTAACCGATTTGGGCGAAGGTGGGCAGACAGCCCATCAGGAACGTCGCCGCGCCGACGAGCACGAGACTCGTCTGCAGCAGCTTCTTGCGCCCGTATCGGTCACCGAAATAGCCGAAGACGATCCCGCCGAGCGGGCGCGCCGCGAAACCGACGGCATAGGTGACGAACGCGGCGAGGATCGCGTCCAGGTCGCTGGTCCCCTTCGCGAAGAACACCTTGCTGAACACCAGGGTGGCGGCGGTGCCGTAGAGGAAGAATTCGTACCACTCGACGACGGTGCCCGCCATCGAGGCGGTCACCACCCGCCGTAGCCCGGACGGTGTCTGCTCCGGTGTGTCACCGGTCGGCCGGGTCGTGCTGCTGACGCTCATCGCACTACTCCTTCACGCGCTGTGAGCTGACTCACATTCCATGCGAGGAGTATTCGTGCAGAAGTCTTTCGGTCGCAATGGCCAGTTTCGCAGCGGGTATCTGCGAATATGCAGATATGAGCCGTTCCGTCGCGTCGTCCGGGCGCAGGCCGAGTGCCGATGATCTGCTCGTACTGCTCGCCGTCGGCCGGTCGGGGCGGTTCGTCACGGCCGCAGCCGAACTCGGGATCAACCACACCACCATTTCCCGGCGCATCGCCGCACTCGAGGCGGCCGTGGGCGGACGGGTACTCACGAAAGTGGCAGGCGGTTGGGAGCTCACCGATCTCGGTCGCGAGGCCCTCGTAGCTGCCGAGACGGTCGAAGCCGCAGTGCGTTCACTCGGTTCCCCGGGCGGGGAACGCACTCTCGAAGGGGTGGTGCGGCTCTCGGCGACCGACGGGTTCAGCGCCTACCTGGCCGCACCGTCGGCGGCGCGAGTGCAGCGCCGCCACCCCGGCATCGCGGTGGAGATCGTCGCCGCCACCCGCCGCGCTTCCACCCAGCGCACCGGCCTCGATCTCGAGGTGGTCGTCGGCAGACCCCAGGTACACCGCGCCGAGGCCATCGAACTCGGCGACTACCGTCTCGGCCTCTACGCCGCCCGGGACTACCTCGACGCCCACGGCGCCCCCACCACTATCGGCGACCTCGCCGGCTATCCGCTGGTCTATTTCATCGAGTCGATCCTGCAGGTCGACGACCTCGACGTGGCCACCGGCTTCGCGCCGACCATGCGCCAATCCGTCTCCTCCACCAACGTTTTCGTCCACGTGGAGGCCACCCGCGCGGCCGCCGGTATCGGCCTGCTCCCCTGCTTCATGGCCGACCGCCATGCTGATCTGGTCCGGGTCCTGGCCGACGAAGTCCGGGTCCAGCTCACCTATTGGCTGGTCACCCGGCCCGAGACCCTGCGCCGCCCCGAGGTCGCGGCTGTCGTCGAGGCCCTGCGCACCACCGTCCGCGAATGCCGAGCCGCCCTCCTCGGCATTCCTGAAGCGTGATGGTCCCGATCCCGTCGACCGATCGGCTGACGGCCCAGGTTCTGGTCATCCTGTGGGGCAGGGGTTTACGAAGGCACGGCCGGGAAGGGTGTTCGACCACTCTTGCGGGGTGATGGGTGCGGTGCCGGTGGCGCAGATGCGGGCGGCTTCGGTGGTGGCGTCGGTGCGCCAACGGCGCAGGGTGCCGTCGGTGGCGGATTCGACGAGGACCGTTCCACCGGCCGCGAACGCGAGCATTGTTTTCTGCCAGTGCCTTTCGCCGTGATGCAGGGCGGCGTAGAGGGTTGGCGCGTCAGGGTCGGTGTAGTCCCAGATTTCGATGCGGTCCTTGGCGAGATCGTCGACGGCGAGGCGGGTACCGGTGTGATCGAAGGCGACCGAGCCGGCGGGGCCACGTGCGTCGACGGGGAGCGGCAGGAGTCGGGGCCCGCCTGGTTCGCCGAGGCGGTAGACGAAGGCTCCGGCCCGGGTGCCGACGGCGAGAATGTCGTCTGTCGTGACGGCCAGAGACATGTCCTGACCAGCCGTGGGCAGGGCGGACAGTTCCGCCACGGGTCGGGCGGCGGGCCCGGCGCTCAGGTCGTAGACCGTCACGTGCCCGGTGCGGTGACTGCCGACGGCCAGCCTCGATCCGTCGGGACTCACGGAGAGTGCGGTCGGATAACCGTGCCCGAATCGCAGTGTGGAGCGGAGCTCGGGGCCGCCGGGCCGGGTCAGGTCCCACAGTTCCACCGATGACGTCAGACCCCGCCCGACCGCCAGGGTGCCGTCCGGGCCGAGGACGACACCTCGCGTGTCGACCAAGCCGTTGTCGATCGGTCGCCCGAACGGCTTCGGGGTGGGATCGGTGATGTCCCAGACCTGGATGGCGCGTTCGTTCAGGGTGGCGGCTCGTCTCCCGTCGGGGCTGAGGACCACGGTGTCGAACAAGCCCGAGGGATCGCCGTCCACGGAGTCTCGTCCGGCGCCCGCGGGGGTCCTCGACAGAGCGCGCAAGCGCGGCAGCAACGCGTCGGGCAGCACACCGGGAGGAGGCGCGGATACGTCTTGGGGAAGCCTGAACAGCGTTCGCGGCCCGAGTTCGGCGGCCTGGCCCGCGAGATCGAAAACGTGCACGGCACGGTCGAATCCGGAAGTCACCAGTGCGCGTCCGCCCCGGAACACTTCGGCGCGCGCCACGGACCCGCCGGGGAATCGGGCGAGCACCGCACCGGTGTCGAGATCGAGGAGTCGAGCACGGGAATCACCACCGACCACCACTGCCGTGCGGCCGTCCCCGGTCGGCGCCACGTCGAAGTACTCGTTGGCACCTCGCGACGTCGCGCGCAGCGATTCGGGCCGGGTGATGTCGGCACCGAGACGCCACCTGGCTATCTCGCCGGGGTTGATTCCCACCGCGAGCACGTCGCCGTCGATATCGACCGACCTGATCTCGGCGCCGTTCGGTCGCTCGACCGACAGCTCGAAAGCGGGACGGACCTGCTTCAGGGCTGTTGTGTGCCAGCCACGTACGGTCGTTGTCCAGGTTGCGTCGACGATCCGGGAACCGGCCGCGACGAGGACCCGGTCGTCGGCCGCGACGAACGCGTGGTTACCGGGAACAGTCAGCGCGGGCTGCGGCACCGGGTGCGTGGGATCGGCACCGAACCGCCAGGACAGCACCGTTCCACCGTGGGTGCCGATCGCCAACAGGTCGCTGCCCGGACCGAAGGCCAGCGACCAGGGAAGATGGTCCGCCAGCGCGAATTCGCTTGTTCGCCGCGGCTTCTCCGCGATACTCCACAACACCGCCGAGCGTTCACCAGCCACAGCAAGCCAACGCTGGTCGGCGCTGATGGCCAGAGCCCGCACCGGACCGGCCGTCGCCGCGAACGGCGGCATCCGGGTCACCCCGGCATCATCGACCCGCACGAGCTGCACGGTGCCGTCGCCGTTGCCGATCGCGATCATGTCGCCACCGACGCTGGTGGCCAGCCGTGGCGGATCGATACCGGCCGAAACTCCGTCACCGGATACCCCGGGCAGGATCCGGATCGGCGTGCCGAGAGCGGAGAACTCCAGCAGGGCCGATCGGGCATCCGTCGTGGCGCTCGTACGCACCGCCGCGAGGGCGACGAGCTGCGACAGCGCAGGGTCGAAGTCGGCACCACCCCGGGCCACGCCCGCGAACAGCCGGGAATTCGATTCGGCTCTGGCAGCGGCATTCTCGGCCCGGACCCGCGCCAGACCGGTCGCCGAGAGCACGGCGAGCAGAACGGCGAGCACACCGGCGACAGAGACCAGCCACAACGCCAGATTCGGTCTGCTGCGCGTGCGCGACACAGCTTCGGTCACCGTCGCGGCCGCCGCGATGCGGTCGAGGAAGTTCTCCGGCGCCTGCCGCCGCGCCTCCTCGTACCCGGTGGCGGCGACCACCACGCGAAGCGAAGCACGCTGCGCCGCAGCGAGTTTGCCCGCATATCCGCCGACCGGGGTCAGCTCCGTCTCCGACAGGCCCGCCGTCACCGCGCACGCCGGGTCCAGCCGGCGCACCCGCAGCCACCGGACCAGCTGGTGGCGCGGGGCCAGGTCGTCGAGCGCGACGGCCACCGCCGCCGCCATCGACGCACCGTTGATGTCGTTCTCGGGCGCGCGACCCGCCCCGGTCACCGACCACAGCACGCAGGCGCCGGTCGCGGCCGGCCTGCTCACCTCCCACGCCCGCGCGAGACTGTCGGTGAACTCGCGATCCGCCTGCAGGAACGACATGGCGGCCGGATCCGGGTGCAACCCGCTCGGCCCTTCGCGCACCTGCTCCAATCGCAGCACGCCGACGCGGCCGGCGCCCCCGATGTCGACGAACAGCACACTCACCCGGGTGGTCCGCACCGTCGGTGGTCGCCGACCGGCCAGTTCCAGCGCGGTCACGATGCCGTAGCCGCGTGAGGGCCTGCCGCCCTGGCCGAGCAGGTGCAGTACCACCTCGGCCAACGGGTCGTCGCCACCGGTGATCGGTCCGGCGGGGAGCAATTGGGTACCGGCCGAATGCAATCCGGCCCGTTCGGTGTGCCGCAGGAAGACAGCACACGCCTCGGCGATGTCGCGCGCGCCGGTCAGGGCTTGGGCGAGGGCGGCGACCGCGTGGGCCGCCGACACATCGGCGGTGACCCGATCACCCTCCAGATCGGGGTTCTCCGATTCCTCTTCCAGCGGGTCGTCGCCGGCCTCGAGGTGCTTCCATCGCGCCAGCGAATGCCGTGCCAGCACACCCGTTTCACGGCGCAGATCGAGCAGCCCGCGAGCCGCTTCGGGGCCCTCGGCGACCGCTTCCCGGCACAGTGCCAACCACCGCTGCGGCGCTCCGGTGAGCTCGGACAACAGCGCGTCGTCGCGCTGGAACTCCCACTGTCCGGTCACCGTCGGCCCTCGACCACAGCGGGGCGAGTCGTGTTCACCACGGACGGATAAGCTCGACACCGATGCGCATCAACGACCTTCCCGGGGGAACCATCTTGTCGAGACCACTCCTTGTCGGTGCTGCGCTGTCCGGTGCGGCGATCACCGCCCTGCTCGGCACCGGTTGCTCCACCGGGGACAGTTCGGCCATGCCCGTGGCCGGTGCCAACACTCCCACATCGACACCGCCGCCACCACTGCTGTCGGCCGACGACGTCGAGCGGCTGTTCGCGCGCATGCTCGACCCGCGGGTCCCGAACTCCGAGAAGCTCGATCACGTGCAGGGCATCGCCGACGATCCGGGTCTGCCCAACCGCATCGCCGAAGCACCAGGCCGGAACAACGCGACGGTCACCGTCACCATCACCGGAACAAGGCAGGGTGCGCCGGGCATGCTCGCCGAGGGCACCGGGAGGATGAACACCGCGACCAGCCCGTTGATCGTGCCGTTCGTCGCCGAGGACGGGAAGTGGAAGATCGAGAAGGCCTGGTATTGCCAGATCGCGTTCTCGATGATGGTGTCCTCCCCCACCTGCCCGTCCTAGCTCACATCCGTCGTGCGAACCGGTGGCGCGAGCAACGGCATCTGTGTAGGAGCCCGTTTCCCATCAGCAGGAGGCTCCCGCTGTGACCAGTGTCGTCCGGTCGTTTCCTGGTCCGCCGACCGGCGCGCGGGCGGAGCAACACCATGCCGGTTCGGCATCGAGCTGCCCGGCCCAGCTCGTCCGACCGGTGCCGACCGCAGAGCACCGCATGACTCGCGCGAATTCTCCTCGGACAGTGCGGCATTCGACGCAGTCGCCGACGAAGTGGGGGCACGGGTTGACTTCTGACCCCTTGGACACCTGGCTCGGCGCCACCTGGAGCGCGGTCCCCGCACCGCTGCGCCTCGCGGTGGTGGAACACATCTTCGGCGCCGACCTGGTCACCATGTCGACCTATGCGGCGGCCAAGGCGCGGTATGTCGTCGAACGGGTCGACCCCGACATGCGTTCGGACTTCGAAGACGTCGCCCAAGACACCATGGTCGCGTTGACGGCGACCTTGCCCACCGAACGTATCCGGCACTGGAAAACCCATGTCCTGCAGCAACTCCAGTGGCAGGTGCTGCAGCACAGACGGCGCCGCACAGCGGAGAAACGTCACCCGGGACGCCGGGTCGACTACGAATCCACCGCGCTCGTCGTCGAAGACCACACACTCGTCAGTGGTGACGACCGGCTGGCCGACCGCGCCGTCCTGCGGGACGCGCTCGACGCGATCCCGCACCCCGAGACCGCCGCCGTGCTGCGCGCGACCTTCGTACTCGCCCCCGACGGCACCTACACCGACGTACAGACGACCAAAGAGGTCGCCGAGGACCTGAACTTCAGCCAGGAGAAGGTCAAACGGTTGCGCGCGACGGGAACGAAGATGCTGCGCGAAGCCCTGCGCGCCCAACTCGACGCCCGCGACCACGACACCGAGGAGGCATCGTGACCGCGCGCGACCATCGAGCCGCACGGCTGAACCTGCCCGTCGACATCGACGTGCTGCTCGCGCTCGCCGACGACGCCGAACCCGATGCCGAGGCAGCCGCCGCGGGCGCCCGCATCGCGCAACGCCTGCTGGCAGCAGCCGACGCGACACCGGAACCCCATTCCTTGTCCGCGCGACGCATCGTGATGCGGGTGCCCGGGTGGACGGTGCGGCCACTGGCCGCCTCCTCCCGCGACGGAGCATCCTCGAGCCGGGTCGTCCAGAAACAGATCGACCAGGAGCTCGGCATCGAATTCACACGTACCCCCGCCGGTGCCGAGCAGACACGGATTTCGGTGCGATCGTTCGGTCCCGGCACCACGGCAGGCGACGTGGTCCGCGTCGCGGTGCATGCGGGCGAGGAACGATCCGAAGTCCTCGTCGTCCTGTATTCGGATGCCGACGGGTCGCTCACCGGTCAGATCGTCACCCGCGCAGTGACTTTGGCGGAGCACCTGGAGATCTCCATCGTGCCGGGCACAGCGCTCGGCGACACGCAGGCGGCGGCGATCACCGACGCGGTGCGGTGCTCGTTGACGGCGGGACGCAACGCGTGGCGGCGGGTCGCCAAGGGCCTGCCGGTCGGCGACCCGGTTCGGTCGGCGATCGTCGCCGGATTGAGCTGAGTGCCACGAAGGCCACGGCCATCGCCGGTTCTACCGAGTTCGGCTAGCCGAACGGGCCGAAAGCCGCGCGCAGAGTGCGATCGCCGGAGCGGTCGCGGCGGATAGGTCGTGGGTGAGGAGACCCCCCAGCGATCTCCTCACCCACGACACGAGACGCGTCGGGGGCAGTGCCGACGACTGGTCTCGTCATCACTGATGCGATGCGGCCCCCGATCGGTTCGCTGCCGGGTGGAGATCGACAAGAGCGGAAGTGGCAGTACGCGAGTTGCGCCGCCAGCTCGAGGCCCCGGCACAGGACAGGACAGCGCAGGCATAGCGGCTCTGCGCCTGAGATGCATGCCGGGAGTACCCCTCCGCCGGTCTAGTTGTCCGTCCTTGCGGCGGACTCGGCACCGGCGCTCATCGCGGCCAAGTCCTCGGCTACGGCATCCCACAGCGCGCTGTACTCGGGAACAAGGGTGCGGACATGCGTCAGGGTCGGATAGTCGTTCGGATCGAATGCCAGATGCCCCGGGCGGCCGCCCGGCATGGCGGTGTCGGGCCAGCGGCGGGCCGGTGCGTTCGAGGCGGAGTCGTCGACGAACAGGATCTGCGCCTGTCCCTGGGCGCCGATCTTCCACACAGCGCGGGTCGACGCGGAAATGGTCACGGGCATGAAGTCCTCCGATGGCCATGGATAGCGACAACGGGATCGTAAGACAGCCAGTGCGTTTCACGGAGTGTCGCGGCACAGGACGACACCCCGATCCCAGCAAGGACCGCTCACCGGCGGAACGAGGCCCGGCCATTCTAGAACACGTTATAGTTTCTGGATGCGGCCCGGACAACCCGCCGCACGAAAGGTGGTACAGGTGCTGACCTGGGACGATGAAGCCGATGTCGTCGTTGTCGGATACGGCGGCGCAGGGGTTACGACGGCACTCGCCGCTCGCGAACGCGGCGCGGACGTCCTCGCGATCGACCGGTACCTCGGCGGCGGCGCGACAGAGCTGTCCGGCGGAATCATCTACGCCGGGGCGGGCACCTGGGTGCAGCACGCCGCCGGAATCGACGACGACGCCGACAACATGTTCGCCTACCTGCAGGCCGAGGTGGGCGACGCGGTGAACCCCGCGACGCTGCGCCGCTTCTGCGAGGAGTCCCCCGCGCTCATCGACTGGCTCACCGAGCACGGCGTGCCGTTCGAAGCATCGGTGTGCCCGTACAAGACCTCCTACCCCACCGACGACTACTACCTCTACTACTCCGGCAGCGAAAACGCCGGTGGCTACCGGGAACTCGCGAAACCACGGCAGCGCGGGCACCGCGCCCACGGACCCGGCGTCTCGGGCAAGGCCGTGTTCCGTCCACTGGCACGGTCGGCCGCCGCCCGCGGGGTCCGGGTCCGCACCGGAACCACGGCGACCCGGCTGGTGGTCGAGGACGGCCGGGTGACCGGCATCGAAGCGGTTACCCTCGACGGCGCCCCCGCCGCCGTGCGACGCCGTTTCGCGGCACTGGCACGGATCTCGTCGAAACCCGGGGTGTACCACCAGGGCCTGCGCCGGGCCGTGCAAGTGCTGATCGAACGTATCGAGCGCAAACACGGTGTGCCGGTGCGCATCCGGGCCCGCTCCGGTGTCGTACTCACCACCGGCGGATTCATCGCCAACGCGGCGATGGTCGCCCGGCACAGCCCCCACTACCCCTGGGCGCAGGGTCTGCCGCTCGGGTCGGCCGGGGACGACGGCAGCGGCATCACGATGGCCGAGGAGATCGGCGCGGCCACCGGCAAGATGGACGCGATGTCGGCATGGCGTTTCATCGGCCCGCCCAGCGCCTTCTACGGCGCGATCGCGGTGAACACCGAAGGCAGTCGCATGGTCGACGAATCGCGCTACGGAGCGGCACTGGGCGCCGCTGTCGCCACCGCCCCCGGCCACCGTGCCTGGCTGCTCGTCGACGCCGAACTCGCCGCCGAAGCACGCACTCAGATCGCCGGCCAGTCCGTGTGGTTCCAGCGCATGCAAACCGAACGACTCCTCCGATTCGGACGCACCACCGGCCGCACCATCGAAGAAGCCGCCACCCGCGCGGGCGTCGACCCCGCAGGCCTGCGCACCACCGTCGACGCCCACAACCAGGCCATCGAACAAGGCTCCCCCGACCCACTCGGCAAACCCGACGACATCCGCCGCCCGATCCGCACCGGCCCCTACGCCCTGCTCGACATCTCCTTCGCCGCCCGCCTCACCTACCCGATGCCGATGCTCACCCTCGGCGGCCTCCTCGTCGACGAACAAACCGGCGCCGTCCGCACCGAAACCGGCGACACCATCCCCGGCCTCTACGCCGCCGGCCGCGCCGCGGTCGGCATCTGCTCCAACGGCTACGTCAGCGGACTATCCCTCGCGGACTGCGTCTTCGCCGGTCGCCGTGCGGGAACTCACAGCGTCCAGCACGTCGCCCAGAACTAACTATTCGGGCATTCCCGAGCGCTCGGCGCCGTGGTCGGTCTCCCTGGTTCGCCTCCGAAACAGGGAGACCTGAGGCGTCCTAGGTTTCGGCGCCTGACCGCACCGTCAAGATCATCCAAGCCCGTACCAAAACCGCAGGTCAGATAGGCGATTTGGTTTACGACAATCAGTCGGATAATCTTTTGGCACACCAGCAAGTCCGGGTGGCGGAATGGCAGACGCGCTAGCTTGAGGTGCTAGTGCCCGTATTAGGGCGTGGGGGTTCAAGTCCCCCTCCGGACACAACCAGTACGCCCACGGGTGGGGTCGCTTCGGCGATCACCACCCGTGTTTTGTCTACATAGGTGAGTTTGAGGCCGATCTGGCGGTAGACCGCATTCTTGTCCTGCGGGTCAGCTCGACCGAGGGCCGAAACCATTCCACCGAGGGACTCGACCAGCTCCCGAATTTCTTGACGGCTCAGCCGCGGCTTCTCGCCGACAGTTCGTTCCAAGCTCGCCAGCTGGTTCGCAGCGACCTGCCGTTCGGCCTGCGTCTGTCTGGTCCAGCCAGCGACCGTGACAGGATCGGCCCCAGCGTCGAGTGCATCGCGGTACCGGGCTAGCTTTCGATCGTAGTTGCTGATCAATCGCCTCGCCTCCTCGAGTTGAGGCACCGTGTCGACTTGGGCGCTCTCGAGAGTGACCAATGTCTCCTCAACCCGCTCGGGACGGAAGACCTGAGCCAGCCAGTGGTCAAGCTGTCCTGTCAACTTGTCCTCACGTACGTAGACTGACAGTTGATGGTCGATCTGATTGGCGATGGCATATTCAGACGGGTACCGGCAACGGTAATGCGCCTTATCGTGGTTCCAGGTGCCCTGCATCAGGCGACCACACGACTCATGCGCGATCAGCCCCTTGAATGCATAGGAGTGCTTACGACGCTGCGTCGCCCGACCCGTTGATCGCGGTCCGCGCGAGGCCAACCGGAGCTGTACCTTTTCGAACACAGAGCGATCGATCAGCGGTTCATGCGCGGGCTGATCGGAAAATACCCACTGCGACTTCGGGTTCCAGGCCAGCCGTGTTTCGTGGCCGAGAGCGACATCCTCGACGTCGATGAGAGATTCCTGCTTGCGTTGCCTGTTCCAGACGGCGTATCCGGTGTAGCGCGGATTGGTGAGAATCGCGCGGATAGCGCTCTTCGACCACGCAGCCCCTTCACGGTGGCTGTTGCGCGCTCGGTCGTGCGCTGAGGGGCAAGCAATTCCATCCGCGGTGAGCAGCTGCGCGAGCGCGAAAACGCCCACGCCAGACAAGTATTCGCGGAAGATCCGTTGCACCACTGGTGCGGCAATAGGGTCAGGTTCGAGCCGATGCAACCGTTTGCCGTCGGCAGCCTTGCCCGGGTGTGGGTGTGGACCTGCGTCGGCCAGTTTGTAACCGTATGGCGGCCGACCACCAAGGTAACGGCCTTCAACCTGGGCCTGCGCTGCCATGGCGGCGCGGACGCGAATCTTGATCCGATTGCGTTCGCCCTTGGACATGCCGCCGAAGACAGACATGATCATGTCGTGGGCTTCGGAGTCTGGGTCGATCTGCCCGCCCACTTCAGGCACCCAGAGTTGGACCCCGTAGTGGACGAAGACGGGAAAAGTCAGACCGAACTGGTTGCCGTAGAAGGCACGTTGAGGCTCCCCGATCACGACTGCGTCGAAGCCGCGGCCAGGGTCTTTGAGTGACTCAAGCAACCGATTGGCCTCAGGTCGCCGCTTCCACGGGATGGATCGAGATTGGCCGACATCGAAGAACTCAGCGACGATCTGGCCGTGGCGTTCGATCAGCGCGTTGGCACGTCCCAACTGCCAATTGCGGGATGCTTCTGGGTCCTGTTGATCTTCGGTAGAGACCCGACCGACGAACGCGAACCTAATCTGGGGCATGATCACTCCGACTTGTCGTTGTGTGCGTCTGAGCGCGGAATCCGCTGCAGTAGACGCAAAAGTGCAGCTGCTGCAGCAGCATTGAGAACGGGCGGTTCTACAGGGCCGACAACGCGAACTACGTCGGAGTCGGCATCACCCTCAGCCGGGCGGTTGGCCTGCTCCGGCGAGGGGGGTGTACTGGAAGAAGACACGACAGAATCCATTCACCTGTCAGTGGCTCTTCCGCCATCCATAAGACCTCATATTCCGTCTGAGCGCCAGGTAGTTCATACAACGGGACCACTGCGCTCCGTGCGCACGGTTGTGTGCACGCCGTCGGTTGCCCGCACACCCGTGCGCACGGTGGGAGTTCGATGATCGGTTGTTCTCACACCGCGACGTTCCGACCACACCCCGAATCAAGGGGATCAATCCATGCAGCCTGCACCATCACCATCTACCCGAAACCAAACCCCTACAAGAGAAGATGTGCGCACGGACCGTGCGCACATCTTCTTCTGGACCGAGCTGTGCATTGCCGCCGGGGTCAGCGTGATCGGCAACGCGACCCAAGCTGTCCTGCACACCACGGCCCTGCCCGTGGTCGCCGCTACCGTCGCGGTCATTCCGCCCCTGGCGTTGCTGGCCGCCGTTCACGGTGTTGCGCTGCTGGCGCGTGCCGACACCGTGTCCCCCGCCGCGCGACGCGCCGCGACCGCTTTGACCGTGGTCATCGCCGCCGGGGCGTTCTGGTTGTCGTTCACCGCGCTCCGCGCTCTGGCGATCACCGCAGGCGTGCCCGCGGGCGAAGCATGGCTGTGGCCGCTCATCGTGGAGGGCAGCATGACCCAGAGTTCACTGGCCCTCCTGGTTCTGGCTCACGCGGGTCAACCCAGCACCGCCATCGAGCGACGATCTCAGTTCCCAGCACCCCGACCCGTGCCCGCCCAACGCCCCACTGACGGTGCCTGCGGCGCACTTCCCGCCTCGCGACCGGATCCTCCCGAACTGATCGAGGAGGCCCTCGACTATCAGACGAGTTCAGACATGGATCTGGAGGAACTGGCGACCAGGATCTGTGACCAGGATCCTGGCGGGCGTCGCGATCACGCGACCGTCGCTATGGTTCTGACGCATCGCTACGTTCACGGGTGGAGCGCCAGCCGTATCTCACGCGAACTCGGACGCAGCCGGTCGGCAATCAGTCGAATGCTGCGCGACGCCGAGCGGCTGCGCGCGAGGACAGGCACCGATCGTGCGCACGCAGAAAACGACGAGGCTACCGACCATGCGCCCACCGGTCCGACCGTGCGCACGTAGCGCCCGGCTGCCCGGTGAGGTGTGCGCACGCTGGTCCGACCGTGCGCACGCCCAACACCTGTGACCGGTTGGGCCAGACACTGTTTCGACCTGTGCGCACGCTGGCTGAACATTTGCCGGATGTGGTTCACACCACATCGACAGTGGCACCGGTCCCCGTGTTTGATCGATGCACGGTTCGTTGCCAGGTATCACACTTCTCGTGCTCGTCTCCAGCGAAACCATGTCCTTGGGGGACTTGTGAACTTCGATATGTCCTGTCCGCAGTGCGACCGTGTCGACTGGGTTCAGAACGTGCCCGCTGTCATGTCCGATGGCACCCACAGTGGCTACAGCACCGGCGTGCATACCGGGTTCGGTGTAGCCCCGAGCGGTGTTGTCCCCGTGATCGGGACCTCCACCCGCGAGTTCAGCCACAGCTCCGCCCTGGCGAGAAGTCTGGCGTGGCAACCGGTTCTGCCTTCGGCGGGCCCGCTGTCGTTCCTCGGGTCGGTCCTGATGTTGTTCGTCCTATTCGTGTTCGGCTTGTGCAGTATCGGATTGACCATGGAGCCGTTGCCCTCGCATCCGCTGCGGATGATGGCGTCGCTGCTGGGCCTCTACCTGTTCCCGATCGTGCTGTCTATCCCTGTTGTCGCGATCTTCACGACCGCGTTCAAGCGTGCACGCCGCAACAGCAAGGTCGATTCCGGGCGGCACCGTGCACGTCATGTGTGGAGCCACGGCTACTACTGCCACCGATGCGCTGTCGCCTACTGGCCCTACCCGACAGAACCCGGTATCCCCTACCGAGTCCCGCTCGCACCCAGCCATTTCCGGTGGTACGTCTGGAACACCGGCGGTTACGCCAAACTCTGACCGATCTGTTCTCCGGTGTTCAGCCCGGCCCTCGATTGGCTTTCAGTGCCTGCCCGTTCAGGTTCCTGGACATGGTCGGGACGTAGAGCACGACCCGACAGATCCGGATCGTTCGCTGCGGTCTCCGATGCCCGCGCCACAGTGATCAGTTGTCGCACCTGTTTGCTGGTCAATTCGAGGAGTTCACCGATGTTGTCATCGGACTCCCCCAAGGTGCGCATCGCTGCCACCGCGCCCGCTTGCTGACCGCGCCATCGCGTGACTTCGGCCTCGAACTCGCGTTCCGACTGTTCGATCCGCTTGCGCAGCTCACCGACGCGCTGATCGCGTATCCCGGTGCACTGTCGGATCGCTCCCGCAGCGTGCAGGTAGGTCTGGACCGCGTCGATCGTCGCGGTCTCGCGGCGTTTGGCCGCCTCACGCCGCGTCTTCAGCACGTTCTGGACTTCGTCCAAACGCCGACTCGATTCGGGATCACGCTTGGACCGTCGTTGCTTGCCAGTAGGCATCTCAATCTCCTGAGAATGGCCCGACCAGCGGCTCTTCCGCTGCCAGCCTACGCCGCAACCTCAGCCTCTCGCCAGCACCGCAAAGGCAACCTACCAGCGCTACATCATCTTTCGCTCAGTCCCCATGGACGCTTCCTCACGCTCCGATCGTGCGAGCGCGGCGTCTGATGGGCGTGGACTTCGCGTTCCATCCCAACTGTTTCGCCCCCGCTCAGTTTCCGCAGAAGGGACACCGATGACTGCCGAGCTCACCAGGTTCGAACCGATTCTCCGCGAGATCGCCGGATCGGAGTTCGTCAAGATCCTCCTCGCGACGCTCAGGCAGCAGGAGTGGGCCGAGGATGAGATTCGTCGCGCCCAGCAGCGTCATCCCGATGTGGCTGATGTGTTGCACCACAGCTTTTCGCTGTTGACCCCGACCGAAGAAGGCTGGGCACCGAGTTCGTCTATCGGGCTCACGCACGCGAGCTGCTCGAGCGGGTCGCGACCGGTGTGTCGACCAAGCCGGGGACCTCGGTCGAGGTCGTGCTGTCGCTGATGCGCGCGAGCTTGATGACCCCGTTGAACACCACCGCGTTCGGCCTGTACGTGCGGATGTGGCATCACGCCGGACTACCTGCCGTCGATGGTCTGGGCGGGGATGTGGGCGCGAATTACGAGGCCATCAACGCCAGTCGGATCGATGAGTTCGAGGCGATCGCCCGCCGCAAGCTCGCCCAGCCCTCGTGTGTGCTGAAACTGGTTACCTGCGAGGGCCACCATCTCGGCGAACTGGTCGACTGCCGCCTGGCAACTGCGCGCGCCGCCTGACCTGTCTCCCCTTTCTCGGTCACGTTTTCGTCCTGTCTTTCCCGCCGCATCCGGTCTTCGGGTGCGGCGTTCGTCGTCTTTCGGAAGGGGTTTGCTGTGCCCGACCTCGATCTGCCCGATCCGTGCGGGATCTGCCGAACCCGCGAACCCGGTGTACGTCTCTCGATCGACGCCGGGATCGTCTGCCACGGATGCGCCCGAACATGCCCGCAGTGTTACCGCTGCGGCGTGCGTTCGCTCGCGCTCACCGACTCCGCCGTCGGGCGACGCCTGTGTGCGGACTGTGCGACCGGGCTGAACCCGTGCGTGTCGTGTACGGAGGTGACGTTCACCGGTCTGCGGACCGATACCGGTGGTTTCGTCTGCGGGATCTGTGCGCATCAGTTGTTCGATCAGTGCTTCCGGTGTGAGCGGTTCACCCGCCACAGCCGCTACGTCGTCGGCAACCATCGCGCCTGCCCCACGTGCACTCAGGAGCTGCGGTCGTGCCCGGACTGCGGCACGCTGTTGGCGGGGCGGCGTGGGTGTGATCGGTGCGCTGATCGGCACACGTTGTGGAATTACACCTACCGCCCAGACCCGATCTTCCACGGCACCGGCCCGTTGTTCCTAGGGTTGGAACTGGAAGTCGTTGTACCCGAAGACTGTTTCGACGACGCCATCGCGACCGCCACCGACGCACTCGGGTCGCTCGGTTATCTCAAGCGTGATTCCTCGATCCGGCCAATGGGTTTCGAGATCGTGTGCCACCCGATGACCTACCAGTACGCCCTCACCGGCTTCCCGTGGCAGGTCCTGCACCAGCTCGCCCGGTTGGGGTGTGAGACCGGTGCCGGTGTCGGGTTGCACGTGCACGCCTCGCGGGCGGGGTTTACTGGTCCCGCGCACATCTTTCGGTGGATGAAACTGGTGTACCGCAACTCCGACCAGGTCTCGCGGTTGGCGCGGCGTACCAGCCGTTACGCCCCGTTCGAGTCCGATACCCGTTCTCGGGCCAAGGACCTGGCCAAAGGTGCTCGCCATGCGGTGGGTTTGCCGCGGTACCAGGCGATCAACCCCCACCCGCGCGACACCCTCGAATTGCGGGTCTTCGCCAGCACTCTCGACCCCGGCCAGGTGCAGGCGGCGTTGGCGTTCACCGAAGCCTCCATCGCCTACACCGCCGACCTGACCGTCGCCCAGATCCGGGCGGGCGGCTGGAACTGGGATCGGTTCACCGATTGGCTGACCCACCGCCTCGAATACGCCCCGTTGGTCGCTGAACTCGCCCACCTTGCCGACCAGATCGACGAACAGGAGGGCGTGCTGTGTGCCTCTTGACCTTCATCCCGGCCTCCGTCGCCCCGGATCCGACCGCGTTGCGTCACGGTGCCGAGGCGAATCCGCACGGGCACGGGTTCGCCGTCGTCGCTGGACCCAGGATCGTGACCGGTCACGGCATGAACGCCGAGGAAGTGATCGACCTGTTCGCCCGGGTTCGTGCACAGCATCCGCGGGGTCCGGCGTTGTTTCATTCCCGCTACGCCACCCACGGCATCCGCACCGTCGACAATTGCCACCCCTTCCCCTTGGGTCGCGACCGGCGGACGGTGTTGGCGCACAACGGTGTCCTGCCCAAACGGGTGCATCCGGGCCCGTATGACTGGCGATCCGACACTCGCATCGCCGCTGAGGACTACCTGCCCGGTGCACCGTTCGGGTCGATCGACACACACAAGGGGTTTCGGGGGCTCGAATCCTGGCTGGGGTCATCCAAGCTTCTCATCCTGACCGTCGACCCGGCCTTCGACCAGCAGGTGTATCTGCTCAACGAATCGAAAGGCCACTGGGACAACGGGATCTGGTACTCGAATCGCAGCTACCTGCCCTGGTCACAGCGGTACACCACCCGTCGCAGTTTGGCGTGCCGCAGTTGTGAGGCCATCGACGTGCACCGGGTCGGCCGCTACTGCACCACGTGCGGGTGGTGCTTCGCCTGCGGAAACCGGTTCCCGCACTGCGCATGCCGCCGACCCCGCCCCAACGCTGCCCGCCACCGTGCCCACAGCCGGCCGCTGACGCTGCCTGCTAAGCCACCGACCGCCCCGAGTCCCTGACGAGTCGGCCGCGCCCGCAAGTCACCAACGCTTTCCCCTGAGCCTGCACCCCGTCGGTGTGGGCTTTCGTCGTTTCCAGGGAAGGAATTCCATGCCCACCGCTGTCCTGGTCGACCTCGCCGAATGCGAAGCCTGCTCAGCCCACCGCCCTGCGGGGGAGCTGGTCGAAACGGCCGAGAACGAACAACTCTGTGCCGACTGTGTCGCTTGCCTCGACCTGTGCGAGAGGTGCGATCTCCCTGCCCGCGATACCGCGCTGACCACTGACAATGACTACTGGTGTGCCGGTTGCCGAGCACCCTGCACCATATGTGAGGACTGCGATCGCTACGCGCCCTACATCGTGGCGGTCCTCTCCGGCAATGACGTGTGCGAGTCCTGCGCCGAGTCCTACACCAGTTGCCACGACTGCAACCTGCGCACCGCCGACTCCTACACCGTCGACGGCGATCGAGCGGTGTGCGAGGACTGCCGCGACGACTACACCCAGTGCCGCGAATGTCGCACCCTGGTCCGCGGTCGTGACTACCACTGCGACGACTGCGCCCAGCCCGACCATTCACGCGTCCACGACTCCGACTACACCCCACCGCCGGTCTTCCACGGGCAAGGGCCGCTGTTTCTGGGCATGGAACTCGAACTTCGCACCACCGTCCACGGTTATGAGGACTCGGTCGCTACTGCGAACAACTCTCTCGACGGGTTGGGCTATTTGAAATACGACGGGTCGATCAGCTGCGGGTTCGAACTGGTCACCCACCCGATGAGTTTCGACTACGCGATGAGCGAGTTCCCGTGGTCGGTGCTGTCGCGACTGCGGTTGCTGGGCTGCTACACCGACGACGAGGTCGGTATCCACGTCCATGTGTCGCGGGCCGGGTTCGACTCACCCGCCCACATCTACCGGTGGCTCAAACTCGTCTACCGCAACGAAGACGACGTCACCGCCCTGGCGCGGCGCCAGTTCACGCAGTGGGCCAGTTTCGACCCCGACATCCGGAACATGGCCAAGGACCTCGCGCACGGCGGACACGGGTGGGGCCGCTATCACGCCGTCAACGCCCGACCAGCGCACACCTTCGAGCTGCGGGTCTTCGCCAGCTCACTGGAGCGGCAACAGGTCCAAGCCGCGCTCGGTTTCGCCCACGCCTCGGTCGAATACACGCGCGCCTTGCGTGCTCACGACGTCGTCGCCGCCCAGGGCTGGGAGTGGGCCACCTTCACCGCGTGGGTCGCCGCGCGACCGCAATACGCCGCCCTGACCGCTGAACTCGCCGCACTGACACCGACCGAAACCGGTGTGCCCAGCAGCAACCTGGAGGACTTCGCATGTGCATCCTGACCGTCATCAAACCCGGCATCACCGCCGACTACGAAGCCCTCGCCGCCGGCGCCGTCGCGAACCCGCACGGGCACGGGTGGGCCGTACACGCCGGAGACCGGCTCATCGTCGGACACGGCCTGGACCCACAGACCACCATCACCGAATTCGCACACGCCCGAACATCATTCCCCGACGGACCGGCGTTGTTCCATTCCCGCTTCGCCACCCACGGCAAACACACCACCGCCAACTGTCACCCCTTCACCATCGGCGGGGACAAGCGAAGCGTGCTGGCCCACAACGGAATCCTGCCCGAGCACGTCCACCCCCTCAAAGGCGACGACCGCTCCGATACCCGCATCGCGGCCGAGGACTTCCTGCCCCACACCCCGTTCGGGTCGCTGGATTCCTGGGCCGGACGGGAACGGTTCGAACGGTGGCTGGGCACCGACAAGGCCGCCATCCTCACCGTCGACCCCGCCTACAAACACCCCGCCTACATCTTCAACGAACACCGCGGACACTGGCGCGACGGATCTTGGTACTCCAACCACACCTACGAGCTGGGCCGATACCCGGCCGGTGCCTTCATCGACTACGAGTTCGGCGACGGGTTCTGCGACAACTGCGGGGCAGAGTACGACAACTCCGACGGCCCGCACTGCCCGTACTGCGGCTTCTGCGAAGCGTGCCTGAACCCCTACCCGCGCTGCCGCTGCGCCTGCTCTGACGAGGCCGACCGCTACGCCGACCTCCTCCAACTCGAAACCGCCTGACACTCATCTCTTTCGTGCTCCGGCTGGAACCATCTTGAGAGGACATCCTCGATGACCTATCCACTGACCGTTGTCCCCTTGCGCCACCGGGTGCGCGCCGCCCTGAACCAGTTGCGTGGCCTCGGCCCTGTCGCCGACCCGGTGACCGGTTCGACCGAGTCGATGATGGTGGTGGCCGCACTCCACGAGGCCCGCCACAACAACCTGACCGTCACCCTCCGCACCCGCGGTGGGCATCTGATGCCGCGGTTGAGCGTGGACACCGTCGGTGCCCGCCACGCCAACCTGAGCACCGATGCCGGTGAGCAGGTGATCGTGCCGTTGCGGTTCATCGAATCCGTACAACACCAGCGGCCCACCACCGACGGCAACCAGGGGCTGCTGTGAGCACCACCGCGCTCGGCGCGGCCGACCCATCGCGTTGGACCGCGCGTCTGCACCCGATCCCCCGGCCCGCGCGTGAGGTGTTGGTCATCGGCTGGCACGCCGCGTTCGCCGACACCCCCGCCGCGGGAACACCGATCGCGGTCTTCCCCCACACCGAGATCATCGCCGATCACCTGCCGGTGATGGCCTTGGTGCGCATCGAACACGCCACCGCGATCCACACCATCACGCCCGAGGGCACCCGCGAAACCAGGTGGGGTGCCGACCCGTTCGGGATCGCGAAGACCGGGATCAGCTGGCGGCTGGTACCCGCCCACCTCGCCGAGGACCGGTGGGTGATCGCGCCCGGGTGGTGGGCCGCGGGCGGTGAAGAAGCCGTGCTGCCGACCTCGGTCACCGAGCACACGCTCGGCGCACCCACCGTGGTGCCCGTCTACGACCACGACCCCCACACCGGCAAACGCTGGACATCGTGATCACCCACGTCGGAGAACTCACCGCCTGGCTGCAAGCCCAGATCCCCGACCTCGACGAGGACCTCTACGAGCCGTGGAACAGCGGCACACCGACCACCACCTCCCTGGTGTCGCTGATCCATCTCCGCGTCCAAACACCCTTCGCCCCGGACCGGACCACCACCGTCGTCCTCGTCGCCCACCGATCCCCCACCCAGGAAACCGCACCCCATACCGAACCACCAGATTCGAGGCCTCCTTGCCCGCAACCCCCGCAACCCCCGCAACCTCCGGATCCCCCGGCTCGCGGCCGCCTGCGGCCGAGCGTGTTCCGATCCCCGCGCGCCTGGCGAAAGCACCGCTCTCATCCGGGCTCGTAGTCCCCCACATCACCCTCGCCCACCGCGACCGGACCCGCCCGATCTGGGGACGCATCGACCCGCACCGCCTCGCAGAAGTGTTGCACCACAAGCGATGCCAGATCTGCGGCGAAGCCCTCGACGCGACCCTGGTGTTGATGATCCGCCCCGCCGACTACCTGCGCGGCGTGGCCGTCGAACCCGGCCTGCACCCCGAATGCGCCTGGTACAGCCGGCAAGCCTGCGTCATGCTCGCCGGCACCATGCAGCGCTACAAACCCGCAGGCAACACCCCGCTGAGCCGATGCACCGACCCGCTGTGCCGATGCCAGTTCTGGGCGCCCAACGACGACCCGACCCCTGGCAGGGAAGGCAAGCCCGCCGAAGCCTGGTACGAGGCCTGGATTCGATTACAGGACTACCACATCATCACCGCCCCAGCAGATGAATCCGGGCCCGAAGCCACCGGCATCGCGCTACGGGGAGTACCGATCCGGCGGCTGCGCAAAGTCCGCGATCCTGCTCCCGGCTCCGATGACACACAACCGATGGACCTGCTCGCCGCGATCATCGCCGCCCGAACCCTGTGGCAGGCACCGGCTCTCGACGAACGTCACGGAACCAGCACCTGAGCAGTCCCAATCGGCGCCGCTGGACCCCGAGCTGCCGGCCTGTCGGGCGGTGACCGACTCGACCGGCACCGACACCTTTCCACATGTTGTGGATAGGCCTGTGGATACCCACAACACCTTCCACTTCGCCCCCGACTCGAGGGCTGGTCCGCACCACCTGCTTCCTCACCGGCATTGAGCCCGCACCCACCACGGGTGCGGGCTCGGTGCTGTTCCCCGGAAGGAAACACCCCTGTGCCCACTCTGGTTCTCGCCGAAACCGTCTGCGACCAGTGCCGTGCGCCGACCCTGGCCGCCGACCTCGTCAACAGCGCCGAGGGCGACCGCTTGTGTTCTTCCTGCGGTGCGCAGCTGTCGGCATGCGACGAATGCGGCTCCCCGAGTAACGACCTCACCAGCACCGCGGACGGGGATCAACTCTGTGCCGACTGCCGGGCTGGATGGTCTCGTTGCCTGGACTGCCAAGGTTTGGTCCGCGATCTCGACCAGATCGCCGGCGGTCACGACGTCTGCTCGAGCTGCGCCCGGAACTACCTGCGATGCGGCGATTGCCTCGCACGCACCGCACACTCCTACACCGTCGACGGCGGCGCCGAGGTATGCGAGCGGTGCGAACGCGACTACCGCGAGTGCGACGACTGCGTCACCCTCGTACCCGCCGATACCGACCGGTGCTCGGGATGCCGAACCAAACATCCCGCGATCTTCGACTACTTCTACGAGCCCACCCCCGTCTTCCACGGCGAGGGCCCCCTCCATCTGGGGTTGGAACTCGAAATCCGCGCTACCCCGACTGGTTTCACCGATGCCGTCGATACCACCGTCGCCGCCATCGGGGACCTGGCGTATCTGAAGGAGGACGGCTCGATCGACTGCGGGTTCGAACTGGTCACCCACCCGATGACCTACCACTACGCGATCACCGAGTTCCCCTGGTCGCTGCTGGCCCGACTGCGGTTGCTCGGCTGCCACACCGACGACGGGGTCGGCATCCACATCCACCTGTCCCGCGACGGATTCGACTCCCCCGCCCACATCTACCGGTGGATGAAATTCATCCACCGCAACCAATCCCAGGTCACCAGGCTGGCCCGCCGAAACTCCACCTGGGCCGAGTTCAGTCCCGCCGCCCGGCGACAGTGCCGAGAATTCGCTCACGGCAGTCACCACGGGTTCGGCCGCCAGCAAGCGATCAACGTCTACCCCGAAGACACCTTCGAACTGAGGGTGTTCACCAGTTCTTTGAAACCCCAACAGGTCCAAGCCGCTCTCGGCTTCGCCCACGCATCGGCCGAATACACCCGCACCCTCCGATCCCGCGAGGTCGCCCGCTACAGCGGGTGGGAATGGTCGACCTTCACCGCCTGGCTGGCGACCCGCGCCGACTACGCCCCACTCATCGCCGAACTCGCCCAACTCGGATCGCACCACACGGTGCGGGGCATCCGCTCGGTCGGCTGACCGCGGAGCTAGCGGTGCTCGCGCACCACTGGCGATCCGCACGAGCACCGGTCTCCCGCGGTGGAGCACCCGCGCGGGCGCGGAAGCCCTCGATGTTCGGCGAAATCGAGCTCGCGCTGCTCGCCGCTAGGGTTGTCGTCGTCGATCCTGCCCACGGAGTTGCCGACAGCAGTCGGGCACCAGCCTTCGCCGAGCGCAAGGTCTTCGTCTGCTGGTGCCGGTAGGCTCGCGATAGCGGTCGTAGCGGCGCTCCTCGCACCTCATCGACTCAGTCGACGACCGATCCGAGGGAGTATTCAGTGGTCGACAATCATCACCCGTTAGACGACGAAGAGCCGACCGACGGCGATGGCGACCAACCGTTCATCGACGGTCCCACCCCAACCACCGCAAGGGACTTCGTGCGCGATTCCCAGCCAGGACCAGGAACCGGAAAAGAAGACCCGGTGGTCCTCGGCGACGGAGTGACCGACGAGGACGGTGGCTGGACCGCTACGGGCCCCAGCCGATAACCGACGACGAGCACCCAACCACCATAATTTCGCGACGGAGGTCCGGGCCCCAGTGAGCGGCCTGGACCTCCGTTGTCTGCGGAATCGCGCCGATCGAGAGTCGCGGGCGTTTTCTCCAATCGACGAACCGACCTCGGCCGCGACATGAGTGTCGGACGCGCCCAGTTCGGCGCAGGCCAGGGCGTATTCGACCCGGCGCCAAGACGCATTTGCCTGCGTCGACGTCGCCGCCATCGTGCCGGACCCCCTCAATCGGCCCGGGAGGCGGAACCCGCACTGGCGGGACGGTTCGCCCAGCGGAATCCGGCCCGCGCACGATACTGTCGCCTCTCGAGGCTGCCAAGGAGTCGTTTGCGGCAAGCACCGCCGACGACACGGAGCCGCGCACAGCTGACCCCTGAGGTAGTTCGAATCGGATCGACCAGGTGGGCTGATCGAATCGACTGCTCCCCCACGGTTCGGGCCCGCGGCAGGCGCGCCGCGGGTCCGAAGTCGTTCATGCTCAGGCGGTTGCTTCGTTCCAGATGTGCAGAAGCAGATGGACATCTACTGGCACCGACCGAGTCTCATGTCCTGGCGCGGACGCTGAATACGACTCGTGCGGTCCAGCTACCTCGTAGAGGCGGACATGAACGCGGGCGGGGCCCGGCGGGGTCAAGCCGACTGCGAGCTCACCTTGGCATTCCTCGTAGTAGCTCGAGCCGACATACTCACGCCCCAACTCGGTGAGGTAGCTGGCTTCCTCGATGAACTCGGCCCCGGTGGGTTCCGGTGGGAACCCACCGTCGCCGACGCCGACGCTGACGCGGCCGAGGTTGCCGTGGCTGCGGTCGCGACCGGTGGATATCGCTAACGCACCGACACCGGGCCGCAACCGGCGCTCGCCGTCCCACGATATGGTTCTGGGTTGCGAGTCGAGCGCGCGATCGAGGAGATAGATCAGACCGCCGTTGTCGTAATCGATGATGTCGGTCAAGGTCACCATCGGATCCTCCTGTTTCACAACGACGGGTCGGCGCGGACATAGAACTGATCACCGTCCATGACCCGATTCTCGTCGTAGAAGGTCGCGATCACGTCCGATTGCTTCTGGTTGGCGTCGACAGGCGTCTTCGGCACCATACACACGCTGTATCCGCTATTTCCGGTGGTGAGGGCTCCACCTGCGGCGGATCGGATTGGCCTCGGTCGCGAATCTGGGCATCGTTTGGTCGCGAATTCCGTCACCGCCAGGCCCGCGGTTGGTCACGAATTCGCCACCATTGTCTGCTGCCGGTGAAGCTGGACCTTTACCGGCCGAAGTTGGCCCAACATCGTCGCTTTGCCACGACAGTTGGGCCAATCGGACCGAGTTCCGGTGACAGGAGCAAGGTTTGGTTCTTGTCCGATGAGTCCAGACTGGCTCTGGTGCAACACCAGACGGGTCGCGGTGGCAAGACCCCTGCTTGTCAGCCGACGACCAGGCAGAACGGGTGACCTGCCGGATCCAGCAGCACCCGCCACCGGTCACCGCCCGGCTGGTGGTCCGGCCTGACCGCGCCGAACCCCAGCGCCAACTTCTCCGCCACGTCGAGGTCCTCGACCCTCAGGTCCAGATGCACCTGCTGCGGCACATCCTGACCGGGCCACCGAGGGGCCTGGTATCCGTCGACCTGTTGGAAGCCCAGGTCGCAACACGAACCATCGATCAGGGCGACCAATCCGTCGGCGTCGTAGCCGAGCTGCATGCCTGTGAGCTCTTGGTAGAACCGGGCCAGCGCCCGGGGATCGGCGCAGTCCAAAGTCACACCTCGCAGCGTCGCGATCGGCATCATCGACTCCTCAATCATCCATGTTCGCTGGCCGCGTGGCGCAGGCAGTCATTCAACCGCACTGGCGTGGCCCAACTCCACTCCTTTTCGGGCGGCGGACAGCGCTCTTGTCGGGCTCGGCCGTGTGCCGATCTGGTTGCAGCCCGGCGGTACCCCGACTTGCCTCCCGCAGTTGGTCAGGGCGCCAGGGTGCCGACCCAGTCGACTAGCTGGGCGATGTCGAGATTCGCGAACACCAGATCGAGCTGTGTCGAGATTCGCGCACAGGGTGGTGTCGGGATTCGCGATCAAAACCAATCGAATATCTGACATCCGGCGTACCCGTTCCGCTCGACCTATCAAGGTGCGGCGCAGCCGCCCCAATGTCGTGCTGCCTGCCAACGGTTAGAACCTTCGAAGTTTCCTCCGACCGATCTGGCAGGAGTCGGGTCGGTCGGTCACACCGTGCTGCTGTGCCGCTGCGGTCAACGACACGTCACCGCGAGAACGACCGTACCCAGCACCGTCAACCCCGCCCTGGCCACCGCCACCGTCACCGAGACCGAGTTCCGGGCGCCGCGGGCATGGGCCAGCAGCCACCGCCCACACGGCGGCATCCGCCAAGAACTCAGCCGCCGGTAGCGGGATCGAGCCCTTCGCCCGGCCCGCGCGGGCCCGGCGGGCCCTTCCTTCATCACCCATGTGACCTGCCCAGGAGGACAGTTATGCCCACATCCCGTGAATTCGCGATCGCCGAAGCCGTCGAGGTCGCCTGGTACAACCATGCCCACTCCCACGACATCGCCATCCCGCTGGGTACTGTCGCGGTGCTGGCCACCCTGCAAGTCGACGACATCGCCACACCGGACGCGATCGCGGCGTGCTGGGCCGCGTTCTCCGACGCCGAGCTGGTGAGAACGATCCGCACGCAGTGGGAGGCGTTGTGGCTGATCGAACCGTATCTGGTGGAGATGGCGCGTCCGCTGCATTCCTGGATCACCGCTCCCGACGCCGCACCAGAGCCTGCGGTCCTGGCCGGTGTCCGTGCGGTGGCCACCGCCGCGTTTCGTCGCGGACTGCTCGAACTCACCGGGTCTGCGGACCCCGAGCACCGATCCGACACCGATGTCCTCGGCGCGGTGCTCACCGTGCTGCGCTCCCACGGCGCACGTCAGGCGATCGGCGAATTCCACACCCCGGCAGCGGTCGCGGACCTGATGGCCCGCATGACGTTGGGCCACCCGCTCCCACCACGAGGCGCGATGTTCAGCGACCCGTTCGCGATCGATGAACCGGCCGCGGGCACCGGTGGGCTGATGCGGGCGATGGCCCAAGCCATCCGCGCGCTCGGTGGTGATCCGGGTGACTACGTGTGGTCGATGACTGATATCGACCGGTACGCGATTGCCGCGTGCGCGGTCAAACGCCTGGATCTGGGGGCTGGGTGATCAGGTGTTGCTGTTCTGCGGGGACACCCTGGCAACCGGGGACGGCCCGGCCCGCGCGGCACAGATGCGCCGCGAGGTACTGGCCCACCACCACGAACAGATCAACCGTGCCGCCCGGATAGCCGCCGTACACAACGCGATCCAGCACATCCGCGAGCTGGTCGAACCGGACGCGGACGATGATGCCGACCCCAGCGACGAGGGCCGCGCGGCATGAACGCGGCACCCCACTGGCACCCCCAGTATTCGCACCGCGTCGAGGAAGACGGCCGGATTCATGCCCTGCAGGGATACCGGCTCCACATCGAGCCGATGCGCCGCAATCTGCGCGACACGCGACGCCTGTGCGACGAGATCGCTTGTGGCGCCTGCATTCACAACTGCGACTGTTTGCGCTGCTCGGGCTGGTGCCTGTGCGAGAACCCACCCGAACAGGCCACCTACCGCGACCGCCGCGCCCCGAGGTCTGACGAGCCCGGCGAGGTCGGCTGATGGCGCGGCGCGTGCCCGGCCAGGGCAAGAACTCGGTGTGGGATCCGACGTTCTGGTGCCACAAATGCAATCGGTGCGGGCGCAAAGGTACCCGCGACTTCGTCCCGCAGTTCCACAGCGACCGCCAGGAGTGGGAGGAGCGTGGCAGCTACGCCAGCTCACTGGGCAAGTACGGTTCGGCGGTCGTGTGTCGGTGGACGGTGGCGTGTGATCGCCGGTACTGGGCTCAGGTGAAGGCGAAGGAAGCCGCCGACGCCGCAGCCGGAATCGGGACCGCGGGGCCACCGGTCGACCTGGACGCCCCCGCGATCAGCCACCGCTGGGCACCGGAATACTCGAGGCGCCAACTCAGATGACGTTCTGGGACGTGCCGGGCTCGACCGGCCAGCCCCCGAGAGGCCGCTGGCTTCGGGCCCGCGGGCTGGCGCCCGGTGGAGCTCGCGGTGCTCGCGCGGTGTGGTGTTCGCGCCGGCGGCGCGGAGTTCGAAACCCGGCGGTGCCGGGTTGCTGCTCCCGGTTGGCTGGTTCTTGCCCTTTCTGGCTCGCCGATATTGACCGGCGCCGCCCTGCGCGCACCCCGGGGCTTGGTCCCTGGCCGCCGGGTTGCACTCCAGGCGGCTCGTGCCGGTCGAAATCTCTTCTGCCAGGAGGGCAGAAGTTCGGTCGGGCTACTCGGCCGAGACAAGCAGAGAGGACGCCATGAGCGTGCCGCAGATCAAGGCCAGCGACATCGTCGGCAACAGCGGGGACAACCACGTCACCCTCTACGACGAGCAACGCGGGGTGCCGCTGCGCTATCAGCTGCGCATCGACTCCTACCCCGCGAACTGGAGGATGACGGTCGAGGCCTTCGCCCGCGACCAGCTGACCTGGAACACCCTGTGGTCGCTTGTGCCCGAGTTCTACCAGGTCGCAACTGGTCCCGACGACCTGACGGCCGTCACCGATCCTGACAGCCGTGTCATCGCCAGCCCCTACAACCGCGACGCAGGGGTCAAGGCCACGAGCTGGAACAAGATCATCGCCGAACTGGCCCGTCACGTTGAGCTGCTGCTCGCACCGATCGCTGCCGCGCGCCTGGACCTGCCGGTCGGTGACAACGCGCTCATCGTCACGGCCGGGATCAGCGAGGCCGACAACGCCGTGGTGGTGCAGGTCGACACCTACGGCCTGGACCCCGAGCACCGGTGCCGGGTCTACGTCAACTCCGGCCCGGTGTTCGACACGGTCCCCGAATGGTGACCCACCGCCGCGACCGCACCAAATTCCTTTGACCCCACGGAGTTCAACCATGTCCATCACCGGCACCAACCACGCTGGACACCGCCGCCGGGGCGCGCGCGTGCGCGAACTGCGCGGCCGCGGCATCGCCTTGGCCAGGCTGGTCAGCTGGTGCACGAGCTACCGGACCGATCCGGCGAGCCTCGAACTCACAGTGGCTGGACAGCAGTGGTTACATGCCTATGCCGCGATCAGCGTGATCGACGGCGCCGCACTGGTCGAGATCGATACCAGCGCACTGGATCCCGCCCGACGTTGCCGGGTCTATGTCAACGGTGGCCCGGTGTTCGATGCGCGACCGGACTCCGGCGATCACGACGTCGAACACCTCGCCGACTACCTCGCCGAACTGCGCGCCCAGGAACTAGCCAATCTCACCCGTGCTGGCGCTGCCACGCGCATGAAGACCCGTGACCTGCCCGAATGGCCACACCAGGAGGTCAGCGCGGCGGACATCGGCAGGGACTGGCCCCTGGTCACCCTCGATCAAGTTGTTCGCTGGGGTGGCACCACGCTCACCGAGAACGAACTCGACCGCCTGGTCGCTGCGATCCCGCAGTCTTCGATCCCGGACGCGATCAACGCCATCGTCGGCGAAATCGTCGCCACCAGCGCAGATACTGCCCAGGCCTAGGCCCGCGCGGTGTGCCAAGTCGGCGCGTTCAGACGATGCCCCGACCTGGCGCGGTTGCGTCGACATCGGGCACGGCGAGCCCATGCACCGTGTTATGGCCGGTCAGGGGAAAAGCACTACCCGGCCGACGAACTCACCTACCGGTTCGTGCGGGCTTGTCCGCCGTGGTGTGGCTGACCGCCTGGTCAGTCAATCTGCCACCACACGTTGGCTGGTGGCTCGCTGTCGGCTCAGATTGTCCCGCTCGGCGGTGTTACAGGATGTCCGGAACCTCATAGGTGCTCCAGAACCGGTCGGCCAGCTGGTCCAGGCGGTCAGCCAGTTCCCCTATCTGTGAGACAGCCCATGCCTGTTCCATCGGCCATTTCCTGTATCGACTACCCACCACGTGACAAATGGGGTCCAGCCTGTGCATACGTTCTGCTGAATGAGGTGCGCACATCAACACGGCATCCTCTGCATGTGGGTCCCGTGTCCTGACTACACCACGACCGCTTCCCAGCCTGTCGACATTGGCCAACCTGCGCACCGAGGCCCGATCCGTCGGCCGAATGCGGACCCCTTCAGTCCTGGAAACGACTGAGCCCTGACCGGCATCCGGTCAGGCTCAGTCCTTACACTGAATTACGTTGCGGCCTCGGTGAGGTCGACGATCGTGGCCCCGGCCGCGTTGCTCTGTACGGAGGCGATCCCGTTCTTGGCCGCGTCTTTGCTCGCATAGCCCTGACTTTGGGCGATCACTTCGCCGTTGCCTGCCTTGAGCCTCCACCGGACTTTTCCCGCGGCATCTGAGAACAGTTCGAACTTGCCTGCCATGACTACCTCGTTCCACACCTTGAGAACGTGCCTGACAACTCCGAGCGTAAACGGCTTCCTGCTTCTGACCTGCACGGACACGCATTCCAACCGCAACCAAGCCCGCTGCGGGCAACCGTGGTTCACAAGCCCCCGACACCAGCCGCCGAGGGAAACACCGACCGGACACCGGCGGACACCCTCATCGCCGGTGGGACCGCGCACCGGCCTGGCGCGTCGATGCTGAGTATGGGAAGAGACTCGATCGATCGGCAGGCCTTGCTCGATGCCGCGCTCGATCCCGATGATCCGGCCGTATGGGAAACCCAGTACCGCATCAGCGACCTGCTGGTCTGCCTCGGCATCGCCCACCGCAGCGTCACACCCGAATAACAGAAGTCGAATATATGTTCGAATAGCTGTAGGGTGCCTGGCATGGCACAGACGTCGCGACCGGACTGGACCGCGGCCGCGTTGGCCGCGCTCCGCCGACAAGTTCTCGACGCGACCGCGTTCGGTGTGGAGGTGCACCCCGCCCAGGTCGACGCCATCACCGCACGCCTGGATGCCCGGCTGCGGGCCCGGTTGCGGGGCCCGTTGCGCCACGGCGTCGTGTCCGGTTGTCCTCGCCGCTTGCATCCTCGGTCGCCGATGGGTTGCCAGGACTACCGGCGGGAACAGCGGTGACGTCGTCGGTGTTCGATTCCTGGCCTGAGCAGTTCACCCCACCGATGCGGATGGTGGTGGATCCGCCGCAACCGGTCACCGTGGACCTCGCCGCGGCGATCACGACCCGACCGGCCCATTTCCGGGTCGACGCGGTACCACTTCGGGTGCGCCAGGGCGGTCTGCGCTTGGCCGACACCACCGCGGGGCTCCTGCATGCGTGGGCGCGGGTCTCAGACGGGACATGGCTCGCGCTGGTGAGCTTCACGCTCCGCACCGGCAACGGGCAGGGACTGCTCCACCTCGAGCAATGGTGCCCACAGCATTCGGTCACCCACCAACACCGCCCGCACCGATGACCTGACCGGCCCTGGGGCCGGGTGGTGTTGTGTTTTCGTGACGACCGCGTGCGGACTCATGCTTTCATACCCACGCCTGGCTAGACAGCCCCAGTAGATCCCACCGGTTGCCGGTGGGCGCCTGCGCGATGCGATCCGTCGAGATCAGCGCGGGCATGGCCGCGGCGATTGCGGTGCGGCCGATTACAGCGGTAGACGGAAGTGCAACGCACTGCCATCGACCGGGACGAACCCGCGCCTTTCAAAGAAGACCCTCCGGCCCCACCGGTGCGCCGGGTCCGAATCCAAGACCACCGTCACGGCGACCGCACCCGCCGTGCGGGCCAGCGCGACGAGTTCCCCGACCAACACCGCACCGACACCCACAACGGGATTTCGTACACCGACCAGCGCCATGTGCCCGCGCGTGGGATTGCCGGACAAGAACCCTTCCAAACGCCCAGCCGGTGCCACAAGCAACTGGACCGAATTCCGGTCACCGACTGGGGCCAACGATGCGGTGACCGAATTCCGGTCACCGACTGGGGCCAACGATGCGGTGCGCGAAGACGCTATCGCGCAACCGATGACGACGATCGAGGTCGACGAGCAGACTCTTCAGCCGCGGATGTGAGCCCCTCGAGCTTTTCGACAACGATCCCATCCACGCGATCCAGGGGTGCCATAACCAGATCCGGCAGGTTCCCGCGATGAGCCCCCACGTGAAAGCCGCACCGTCGTACCCCACAGGCACCGTGAGCTCGCTCGTCCCTCACCGGCCCACGCCCGGCCATCCTCAGCTGACCATTCGACGCCACGTACACGCTCTGCTGTTCAACGAAAGGCATTGCATATGCGCAGATCAAGCTCATTCGAGTTGTGGTTCCCGCTGCGGCAAGTCCTGCCCATTGCCGAGCACGCGATGGCCGCCGGTGAGCATTCCTGGCCCGAATGGGACACCAACAAACCCGACCCCGTGCCGCCCGCGTTGGTATGGGCGAAGGACGAGGGCACCTATCTTCGGTCCAACGGCTTGCCACGACTGCTCGCCGACCCCGACAAACCCGACGGACCGTCGAAGGTGGCGTACGCGGTCGGCTACGACGACCGCAGCCATTTCAACTTCTCCGGCACTGCGGTCGGCGGCGACGACTTCGTCGAGTACATCGACCTCACAGAACCGTTCTCCGGTGTGACGTTGATCCAGATGATCCGTCACCACGCCGGCCACAGCGGAGTACTCATCCTCACTGCCCACTACGGCAGTTTCACCATGAGCTTCAGCTCCGCAGCGACCGACAGTCTCTGAGGCCCGTGCCCGTTTCAGTTCGATCATCGCCGCTGCTGCTGGATTATGCGGGGCCGCATGCCAGCTCGAGCCATGATGACGGTGACTATGGTCGTTCTGTTGGCGTTTCGACCTCATCGACGTCTTTGTCCAAGCGCAGCCCCCTCCAGGAGGGATGTCGTAAGCGGCCGTCGCCGGTCCATTCGGTGAATGCCACTTCCCCGACCACGTGCGGTTCGAGCCACACCACACCGGCCGGAGTCGACCTGAATCCAGGGACCGGAGAATCCGGGCGTTGCAACGGCGCCAACCGTTCGTGCAGGTCTGCGAGCATCCCAGCGGTGAACCCGGTTCCCACACTGCCCGCGTATTCGAGGTTGCCGCGGTCATCGGGAACCGCGACCAGCAGCGACCCGATCGTCCCGGCCCGTCGACCCGTCCCGGTTTTCCAGCCGATGACCACCACCTCCTGGTGGGAAACGTTCTTGACCTTCGTCCAGGCGGGACTGCGTTGCCCGGCCAGATACCAGCTGTCGCGGCGTTTACAGATGATGCCCTCGGCCCCGAGCGCCTGCGAGGCAGCCACGGCGTCGGTGGCCGGTCCGGGCAGCAGGCCGGGGATCCGCCAGTGCGGTCCTGCCAGGCCGGTGAGTTCGAGGAGTTCACGCCGTTGGGTGTAGGGCAGCCCGGTCAAGGATCGGTCGCCGATGTGGAGCAGGTCGAAGATCATGAACGTCGCCGGTGAGGTTTCGGCCAGCCCCGCGATGGTGGCCGAGTTGCGTTGATGCATCCGCGGAGCCAATGCCCGGAACGAGGCCCTGCCCGCGACTTCGACGACGACCTCACCGTCGACGACGAAACCGGGGTTGGCCGGGGCGAGCCCGGCCAGTTCAGGCCAGGCCGCGGTGATGTCATTGCCGTTGCGCGATTCCAATCGCAACCGGTCATCGACGTAGGCCAGTGCCCGGATCCCGTCGTGCTTGAGCTCGAACGCCCACCGCCCGTCATCGACGGGCAACGCACCCGCGGCAGCCAGCATCGGCGCGTACCGCGGTAACCCACTCACCGGTTCCTCGCCATCACCCGCGCCCCTTCCACACCACCCGACAACCAGCAAACATTCAGCGTAACCCTGAGTCGGGCGGTGGGCGGCCACCGCGCCGTGCACATCACCCAGTCACCACCACAACCGACAGGAGCCCCGCATGAGCACAACCTCGCCCACGATCGACGCCACCACCGTGGAGTCGATCTCCCGGACCGAGTTCGCCGGACGTGAACATCTCGGCACCGCCGGACCCGTCACCGCACTCACCGACAACGCGGTCATTGGGTCCTGGCGTGAGCAGTTCCGGGGTTGGCGGGGCCGGTACTGGACCTACCGGTCCGATGAGACCGGGGCGTTGCGGCTGTATCCGCTCAACGTCAGCCGCCGCTCCCGCACCAACCACTGACCCGTTCACTCCCCTATCACGGCGCGATCCCTGGCTTCGGCTGGCGGTCGCGCCGCCGTCGCTACGCAAGGAGCTTTCGTGCCTACTGCCACCATCGAGCCCGACACTTCGGCTGACCTGGATCAGGAGTCCTCCTCGCCCGGCACCGGCCCCGCGGTCGCCGTGCTCGCGCCGCTGCCCGCGGTCGCCGAGGCCGCGAGCATGGACCCGGCTGATCTGGTCATCGGCCACAACGTGCGTCCTGAAGACCAGATCGATCTCGACGCCCACCCGAAAGAGGTGGAGTCGATCCGGCGGTTCGGGGTGCGCGATCCGATCCTGGCCCAGCGCGGGCCCGACGGACACGTCGTTGTCGTCGACGGACAGGTCCGCGCGTTGATCGCGCGCACCCTCGGTCTTGCGAAGGTCCCGGTCTACATCGAGACCACCGACCGATCGATCGACGACCCGGAACGGTTGATCGATCGGGCGTTGGATCAGATCAACCTCAACGACCGCCGCATCGAGCTGACCGATTCGGCTCGTGCGGCCGGGGTGGCCTACATGCTCGACCTCGGTGCCACCGCCACCCGCATCGCCGAGGGCCTGCAAACCGACACCACTCAGATCCGCAAGGCCGGAAAGATCGGCCGATCGAGCACTGCCCGGAACCTGTTGGACTCCAGGCAGTTCAGTCTCGACCAACTCGAGGTGATCGGCGGATACGAACAACTCGGCGACCACGCTGCGGTGGAGAAGCTGTCGTCGGTGCGGTGGAACTTCGACTACCACGCCGAGATGATCGCCGCCGACCGTCAGCGACGCCGCGACCGTCTCACCGCGGCCCTGCCCTTTGCCGCGGCCGGGCACCCGATCCTCGACATGGACTCCGTCGAGGTCGATCTCGGCACCTATGTCCCCGCCGACGACCTGGTCGACACCAACACCGAACCGGTCTGCCCCGAAGCGATCAACGCCGACCAGCGACGGTGGGCGGTGGCGTTGGATCTGGTCGAGGACGCCGAACTGTTCGACCCCGCCACCGGGGAGGTCGTCGACCCGGACACGGTCGATTTCGACGCCGACCTCCCCGATACCGAACCTATGGAAGGGCTGCGCAACGCCGCCGGGCTGGTGTACCGGGACGTGTGGATGCCGAGCTACTACCTGCCCGTCGACCAGCTCGACGCCACCGAGCTGCACCACCGGGACCCCGACACCAGCGGTGACCGTCCGGATGACGGCGAGGGGGATGGTAGTGATCTTGCCCGGGTCGCTGCCGAACAGGCGGCAGCCGAGACCGCCCGTAAACGTGAGGAACGGCGCCGGGTGATCGAGCTGAACAAACGCGGCGCCGCGGCCAAGAAGCGGCGGCTGGAATTTCTGGCGCGGGTGCTCACGTTGCGGACCCCACCGCCGGGCAGCGCCGAGCTCGTGGCGACCTCACTGGCTCGCGACACCACCCTGCTGGGCGGAACCCGCGCCCGGGCCCTGGCGTTGACGCTGTTCAACGCCGACAACAGCACCGGTCTGACCGACACCGCGGCATCAGCCGTGGCAGGCAGGGCGTGGGTGATCACCCTCGGGCTCGTACTCGCCGCCCACGAATCAACCCTCGACAAGGACTGCTGGCGCACCCACTCCTGGCAGCGCGATGCCGTCTCCGGCTATCTGCATTTCCTCGCTGCGGCCGGTGAACACCTGGCCGGTCGCGGGCGCGGCAGCGACCGCAACGAACAGTTCCGGCTCGTCGAGGTGGAACTCGCCGCCGCCGGCGACCTCGACTACCGCAGCATCCCCCTCGACCAGGACTCCACTACCGCCCCCGTCGACGAGGGCCCGACCGTCGACCACGACGACCCGGAAAAGGAGCAGCTCGCGCACGCAGCGTGAGGGCACCGGCGGTCCGGATCCCAGGAGTCGATCCGGACCGCCCCACCCGGTAACGCTGCGCGAGAGGCGCTTTCACAACCCGACCGGAATGAGGCTGATGATGTGCACCCGGTTCCGAAACCGTCTGCGCTACGAGTTCGATTCTGTGGCAACCGATCATGCATCGCCTGTACGGCAGTTCCGCAGCATTCCCGACGTCCCGAACCCCGCCCTCGTCGACGAGGTTCGCTCCCACCTCGCTGACGCCGTTGCCCGCGACCGCAGCGACCACGCCGCCGCGCGCACCCCCGCCCGTATCCGCGATCTGCGACGTGAGCGCACCGTGTGGCTCCTCTTCCAGATCAGCACAGCCGAAGAAAACCCTGTCGGCGCGCAGGACCTGGCCTGGGCCGTCGCGCTGCTGCGCGACCAGACTATCCGCGACATCATGTACGGCCTGGCTCGCAACGAGTATCACGAGGCGGCAGACGCATTGTGGCTCCAGATCGCGGCGGCGACCCACGGTCACGACCGCGCGGAGGCGCTCACCTTGTTCGCCTACAGCGCCTACCACCACGGCGACACCGCGCTCGCCAGGATCGCTCTCGCCACCGCCCTCGACGCCGACCCGGCCCACCCCATGGCGGTGCTGTTGGCAACCGCGCTCGACAAGCCCTTGCCGCCCCAACAGCTGCGGAAACTCGCCGAGGCCGGGGTGGTGATCGCGGCTGACCTGGGCGTCGACATCACCTGACCCGAGCGGTCGGGACCCGGCCGTTCTTCAACCCTTCACCTCACCCGGGCCGGCGCGATCGTCATCCCACTGACCTCCCGGCAGGCGAAGGCGATCGACTCCGGGTTGTCGCGCGCTTATCGCATCAGCCGCAGACGCGGCCGTCTCACAGAGGGCTGAACGACCCGCCCAGACCGGCCGCCACTAACCACTGCGGTAACCCCCTACTTTGAACGAAGGAGCACGTCATGGCTGGAGACACGAGCATCACAGTCATCGGAAATCTGACCTCCGATGTCGACCTGACTTTCATCCCCGCTGGTGATGCGGTCGCGCATTTCACCGTCGCCTCGACTTCGCGGGTGTTCGACCGCAACACCAATCAGTGGCGGGACGGGGAAGCGTTGTTCCTGCGCTGCAACATCTGGCGTGAGGCCGCGGAGAACGTGGCCGAGTCCCTGACCAAGGGCGCACGCGTCATCGTCGCCGGGCGACTCAAGCAACGCAGCTACCAAACCCGCGACGGGGACAAACGCACGGTGTTCGAGCTCGAGGTCGACGAAGTCGGCCCGAGCTTGCGGTTCGCCCGCGCCCAGGTCAACCGCACCGGACGCAGAACGAACAACCCCAGCGGCAACGGGTTCGGCGCCGACAACACGACCCGCACCACCTCTACGGCCGAGCCCGCCACCGCCGCGCATGCCTCGGATGCTTCTGATCCGTGGGCCTCATCCACCCCGGCGGGCAGCGGCAGCCAGGCGTGGGCTGCACCCGTGCTGGCCGGTGTCGGTGTGGGTGATTTCGGACAACCACCGTTCTGACCTGACCCGGTTCTCCCGATGCCGCTGCGGTTGCGCGCGGGGCGGCAGGTGGTGGGTCGGGGCACCGTGCTGGGGTGGGCCCAGCCGCTCGAGGGCTACCAGGCCATCGTGCGCCACGCCGTCGGGCCCGCGCCCGGCGGAAACGAACCCCCCGCGCCCGTCCCAGCATCGGCCGGCGGTGGGGTTGTGCGCGCGGGGAATTCGCCCCCGCACGCAGTTGGCGCGTTCCCGTCGTCGTGTCGCCCGCTGTCCTGGTGAACAGCCCTCGGCTGGGCCCACCCCAGCCCGGCACCCCTATTTCGCGAAAGGCGTGGCAGTTCCAGCGCGCCCGGGGAGTCGACTCCTCTCACCTTCCCAGTCAGGAGAACAGCTGTGTCCGTTCACACTCCTACCGTCACCCTCACCACCCACAGTGACCAGCCAGGTTTCGACCGGCACGAACTCGAATTGCATCACCCCGGCGTCGGCGAACCCGCTCCCGCACTCACCGACGACCCCGTCACCGATTCGGCAGCCGCGGCACCGGATACCCAGGCTTTCCTGGATGCCATCTCAGCGATCGAGCTGACCTTCGACACCGATCGCAAAGCCGCGCTCGCAATGTTTCGGCCGGCGTTGGAGCTGGCGACCGACGCCGACTGGGATGTCCTGGATTTCATGGTCGAGTGCTTCACTCTCTATCCGCGCGAGTCCGCGCTGCTGCGCCTGCGCGCCCGCTGGGCCGCCGGTGACGAACTGGAACGGCAACGGTTGGTGCGGTTGGTACCCGACACCGACCCCGGCCTGCACTCCCACGACAACCACGCCTTGGCCCAGTTGATCGAGACCCGCGCCAAGACGAACCGCACCAGCATCGCCGAAGAGTTCGCGGCCTTCCAGGTCCAACTCGCCGCCGCCGAGATGCCACGCCAATCGATCCGCACCTGGCGCAACCCCTTGCCGCGCCTGAGCATGCCCGCCTCCCGCCGCATCGACGCCGCCCGCCTCAGTCCCGAGCAGATCCGGGCCCGCGTCAGCGCGCGCACCAAACGCCGACCGGCCGAACCCGAACCGACCGAGGTCACCACCTATGTGCGGAAAAGCTTGTTCGTCGACACCGAAGTCGTCGAACAAGCCCGCCTGCGTCAACGTTGGGCTGAGCTGATCGCCCGCGGAGTCGACCTCACCGCCGGTGCCCCGCGCGGGTGGACACCGCGCTACCCCGGTGAACGGGCACCGCTGCCCACCGACCTGTCCGAAGCGATGTGGGATCACCAGTACTGCGTGCACGTAGCCGACCAACGCGACCACGAACGCGCCCTCGCCGGTGAAACTACCAAATCGCCCGAACACTCCCACACCTGGGCGGCCGAGCGAACCGGGCTGCGCTCCCGCGCCGACCGCCGCGAAGGATTCGCGTTCGCGGGCAACGGTCTCGACGACTTCACCACCGCGATGACCCCCGTCGCCGGATGGCGGTGCGTGTCCTGCTTCGTCGAACGCCCCACCACCGACCAACGACCCCTCCACATCCGCGACAGGGTGCTGCGCAGTGACGACGGACTGTGCGACTACTGCCGCGACGAAGGACACACGGGTCTGCCCGTCCTACCTGACGGATTCACCGCCGCCAATCTCGCCATCGCTTACTGCACGTACTTCACCGACCACTATCGTGACGCGGCCGCAGCGCTGATCCTCGAAGTTCGCCGCCGCGCACCCGAATGGCTCGTCTGGGTCCTCGACCAGTTCCTGATGTCGCACCCCGACCTGCCCGGCGTTCCCGCCTTCGACGACGACGGCTACCTCATCACCCACCAACCCGCCACGAGCACTGCTGTCGGTTCGCCGCGCCGACCCACCCGTCCCACGTTGCCGCCCGGACAGCGTCCCGGCCGATGCGAGGGCTGCACCCGCTACACCCCGGTTCACGACGACGGGTTCTGCACTCAGTGCCGCGTCCACCTCGGCCTGCACATCCCCACACCACGCGAGCGTCAACTCGTCGCAGCCTGACCACCCCACAGCTGATATCGGCTGGGGCACCGCCACATCCCGGGGTGCCCCAGCCGCTGCGCTTCACCTCGAGGAAGGTCCGCCTGTGTTCCACCGCGCCCGTCACGCCCACGCTCGCCGCCGGTTCCTCCGTCGACAGCGGCGCCGCCCCGCACAGGTGATGATCGCCGTCCACCTCGCGACCGATCCGCGCTCGATGATCCACGGTCACCGACCCGGTGACCCTTACCTGTTGGCCGACCGGTTCCTGCTCGACCGTCTCGGCGATGCCGACGACTTCGCGGTCCTCGACCGGGTCTTCGCGGCACTCAACGCGACCACCCACACCCCGCCGACGTCGAGCACACCCGCCGCTGGTACCACCACGGCCACCGATCCCTGTCGGTCGACGACATCGTCACCGTCGACCACCGCCGCTACGCCTGCGCACCCTGGTCATGGGACGCGCTCCCGGCCGACTGATCGAACGCGCGTCCGGCGGCGAGGTGGGGAATCACCCGCCCTCCACCGGCTGATCCCCACCCGAAACCCCACATCACCCCGCCTCCACTCACCATCGCTGCACCCAGCCCACGCCTACCCGCCGCCATACATCGCCGCCCCTCCCGCCTCCTTCCGCGCTCTCCCACACCTCACCTTCGCTTCTCTTCGCCCATTTAAAAGGCAGACATCTGGCATCCCGGATAACGATCCAATAACGCCCGTGTCGAGAGTTGTCCATCGTTGCCTCTAGTTGTCGAACCGAATTAATTGCCCCTTGCGGCAAGGGAATTCGTTGGTGCCTCATGGAGACATGGTTGCGACTATTCATCGAGTCGCCGCAGGAAACGGCTACCAATATTATCTGCGTCAAACCGCCGCCAACGACCGAACCGCTCGCGGGCGGTCATCGCTGTCGCAGTACTACTCCGATCACGGTGAAGCACCCGGACGCTGGCACGGCACCGGCCTAGGTGCACTCGACCTCACGGCCGGGACGGAAGTGACCGAGTCCCAGATGAAGTCGCTGTTCGGGGAAGGTCTTCACCCGAACGCCGAACAGATCAAGACCGAGGTCTACGCGCACCAGGTCGCGCTGGGCGCCAGCGACCGCGACGCCACCCGAGCGGCCGAGAAGGCAACGAAACTGGGCAACAAGTTCGCCGTCTATGAGGTTCGTTCGGAGTATCGGAAACGTTGTTCTCAGGCCTACCGCGCACACAATTCAGCACGGAATATGGAGCCCACTGCCGCCATTTCCGATGACGAACGTGCACGCATTCGAACACAAGTGGCGACCGAAATGTTCACCGACGAGTACGGTCGCGCACCCCTGAACGCGAGAGAGCTGTCGGGTTGGGTCGCCAGAAACTCGCGCGTCAACCAGGCCGCGCTAGCAGGTCTCGAGATCACTTTCTCCCCGGTGAAGAGTGTGTCGGTGCTGTGGGCGTTGGCACCACCGGATATGGCGCGGCGGTTAGAGGCTGCCCACCAGCGCGCGATCCGTGATGCGTTGGCGTGGTTGGAGCGCAACGCCGTGTTCACCCGGCTCGGCCGCAACGGCGTCCGCCACGCCGAGGTCGAAGGCATCGTCGCAGCTTGCTTCACCCATCGCGACAGCCGCGCAGGCGATCCCGACCTGCACACCCACGTCCTGATCGCCAACAAAGTCCGCACCCTGGACGGCAAGTGGCGCACGATCGACTCCCGGCTGTTCCACGAAGCGGCCGTCACGGTCTCGGAGATCTATGACTCCCGCCTCGAGCACTACCTCGAACTCGCCCTCGGCCTGCAGTTCGAAACCCGCCCCGACCGCGACATCCACCAAGTCCCGATCCGCGAAGTCATCGGCGTCCCTGTGGAACTGATCCATGCCTGGTCGCAACGAGGTACCGCGATCAACGCACGCTTGGACCGGCTCACCGCCGATTTCCAGGCAACCTTCGGCCGCGAACCCACCCCGGAAGAGGTCTACGGTCTGGCCGATCGGGCGACGTTGGATACCCGCCCGGCCAAACACCTCCCGCAATCGCACACCCAGCAACGGCAAACCTGGCTGGCCCAAGCCACCACGGTGCTCGGTGGCCGTGAACCCGTTGAAGCGGTGATGGTGGCTGCGGTGTCGGTGCCACCGATACCTCGCCCGGACCCGGACGCCGCGTTCATCACCGCGACCGCCGAACGTGCGCTGGCCGCTGTATCGGAGAGGCGCTCGACGTGGCGGCCGTTCAACCTGCGGGCCGAGGTCGAACGCCAGCTCCGCGGCCGGATCCGCCCTGCTGACTGGGCCTGGGTTCCCGACAAAGTCGTCGCCGCAGCACTCTCACCGCGGTCTACGATCGCGCGCGGTGATCCCGACCTCACCGAAGAACCCGGGCTACGCGCCGTGCCGGCATGGTTGCGCCAACGCGACGGCACCCCGGTTCACGTTCGTCCGAACTCCCAGATCTACACCACCGAAACCACTCTCGACGTCGAAGCCGCACTCATCGAACTGTCCATCGAACCTGGCGCCCGCACCCTGGACCCCGACCTGCTGAACAGCGCGGTCGCGGAATACAACACCGCGCATCCTGATCGGCCGCTCAATGCCGGCCAGGTCGGTGTGATCTCGTCCTTCGCCACGTCCGGGTTGCGCGTGCATACTGCGAACGCTCCGGCCGGCACCGGCAAGACCACTGCCATGCAAGTCCTCACCAGCGCATGGCATTCCAGTGGCGGCACCGTCCTCGGGATGGCCCCCACCGCCGCGGCGGCCGCGGTTCTCGGGGAGTCGATCGGCACCCGCGCCGAAACGGTCGACAAGCTCCTCGACGTCATCCATCGCCACTCCGCCGGTCCGGATTCACCGACGAACGTGCGGGATCATCCGCCGTCCTTGCCGCAGTGGGTCCTCGATATCGACAACACGACGCTGGTGATCGTCGACGAGCACGTCACACTCGGCAACACCAAACGCCTGCAACTGCTGCAGTACCTGTCCCGACGCGGGGCTACGGTGCGCTGCATCGGCGACGACAAGCAGCTACCCGCGATCGACGCCGGGGGCGCCGACGCCGACATGAACGCCGCCTCCCCCGAACAAACCCTGACGCTGTCACACGTCGTCCGCTTCGACTCCACCGGCGAAGCAACCGCCTCGATCGGGCTGCGCGAGGGCGACCCGGCCGCGTTGGCCTGGTACCTGGACAACGACCGCATCCACGCCGGACACACCGGATCGGTCTACGACGACACCTACACAGCCTGGGCCGCCGACCACAACGCCGGTCGGGACGCGGTCATGTTGGCACCCACCCACGAAGTCGTGACCGCACTCAACGCACGCGCCCGCGCCGACAGACTCACCCGAACCGGCACGAAACCGGAGACCGAAGTGGTCCTCGCGGACGGTCTTTGCGGCTCTGTCGGTGACACCGTGCGCACTCGACGCAACAACCCGAAGCTGCGTTTCGGCGACACCGATTGGGTCCGCAATGGCTATTCCTGGACCATCACCGCCGTCCACGACGACGGTTCACTGACGGTGTCGCACCGACGCGGCGGCACCGACAGCGACAAAACCGTCCGGCTTCCGGCCGAATATGTGCGCGCCCATGTGCATCTGGGGTACGCCGCGACGATCGATTCCGCGCAGGGAATCACCGCCGACGCCTGCCATGTCGCCTTGTCCGGGCGCGAATCCCGCCAACAGTTCTACGTCGCGATGACCCGCGGGATCCACGCCAACCACGCCTACCTCGCGACCGCCCTCGACGGCGCCGAAGGCTCTATCTACACCGAACCCGCCGTCTACCCGCGCACCGCGGTGGAAGTACTGCAGCGCGTCTTGGCTCGCGACGGGGCACAGAAATCCGCGCACACCGAACTTCGTGCCGCCCTGGACCCGGCACTGCGCATCGGGCGGGCGGTCGACATCTACCTCGACACCCTCGGCCTGACTGCCGAACAGGCCCTCGGCAGCGACCGTCTCACCGAACTCGACCAAGCTGCCGACACCATCCACCCCGACCTGACCGACAGCCCCGCCTACCCGGTCCTGCGTCAACATCTGGCCCTGATCGCACTCACCGGCGCCGACCCCGTCGCCGCGCTCCGCGCCGCCGCGGATAAGCGGGAACTCGATACCGCCGATGACCCTGCTGCGGTGCTGGACTGGCGACTGGACCCGACCGGTGCCCATTCCGCCGGCACCGGACCGTTGAGTTGGACGCCTGGACTGCCCCACGGCGCCACCAATGAGGCTCTGGCCGCGCCTGTTCGGGCCCGCGAGCGGATCGTGGCCGCTCTTGCCGAACAAATCCGTGATTCCGCGCGAGGCTGGACGCCGGGCACCGCACCCGCGTGGGGCCGCCCACTACTCGGGACCGATCCCGCGTTGTTAGGTGAGCTCGCGGTGTGGCGGGCCGGACTCGGTATCCCCGACACCGACACCCGACCCACCGGACCCGATCGCTACACCGACCTCGAACGCCTGCACCAAAAACGTCTGCAACAACGCGTCATCGATGCCTACGGTGACCCGACGCTGCCACGCAATCGGTGGGCTGACATTGTCGACGAGATCGATGCTCGCATCAGCACCGACACCTTGTGGCCGATTGTCGCCGACAAAATCGACCTCGCCGACCGCGCCGGACTCGACATCACCACCCTGCTCACCGACGCCGCCGCACAACGACCATTACCCGACGAGATGCCCGCCGCGGCACTGTGGGCGCGCCTGGAACTGGAACCCTCCGCCCTCGACACCACCGGCAACGACCCTCTCCGCCCAGTTTGGCTACCCGACCTCGCAGCCGTCCTCGGCACCGACACGGCCGAACTGCTCACCACCGAACCGGCATGGCCTCGGGTCGTCGCCGCCGTCGAACGCGCCACCAAATCCTGGTCACCCCGCGATCTGCTCTTTACTGCTTACGAACTTCTCCAAGGCGCGCAGCCCGACGATGCCGCACCGCTGCGTCCCGATCAACTCGCGGCCGCACTGGCCTGGCGCATCGACGCACTGCACCACCACACCCCGACACCGCCACCGCCTGCCCAACACACTGAACAGGCAGCGCCTGCACCTAGCACACCGGACGCCGAAAGCGAGTCCACGGTCACCGTCGCTACAGCCGAGCGGGCCAAGCACGAAGCCGAGGACGCTCCTGTCGCTGCCGCTGTCAGCGAACCCACCGAGGGCGACCTCACCACCGGCATCGACCGCATCGCCGAGTTGTTCGCGAATGGGCAGGTCGCCGACGCTGTCGCTGCGTTCCGTACCTTCAACACCGGACTGTCCGACGACGAACAGGCAGTCCTCACCGCCGTCTCGAAAACCCTCTACCAGTACAGTTTTCCCATCGCGCGAGCCCGACTCCGCTGGGCTGCACAGCAATTCCCGCAACACAAAGCGCTGATCCAGGCGTGCACACCCACGACAGATCCGCACGTCTTTCGCCGTGACACCGAAGCGGACCACGACCGCACCTGGCCCGTCTACCACCACCGCGAATTCATCGACCCCACCATCACACCGGCTGCTTTCGACCCGATTCAGGCCGCAGGCAACGACGTGGTCGATACCTATCTCGCCGACCCTGACACCCTCGACCGCCGCGATCCGACGTCGACGACCACCGCCCGGGCGGCATCGGGTGGGCTTCCGATCGACTACGACCGGGCCGCGATACCCATCATCGTTGGCCTGCCATGTGTCGATTGCAGCATCGAACGTCCCGGCAACGCGAGCTCTCCCGTGCCCCCCAGAATCTCCGACGACGGCCTGTGCCACGACTGCCGCGACAACGAACGGCCCGGGATCCCCGAACACAACCCGGCAGAACACCTCGCCGCACGATGCGCCCACATTGCCGAAACTCAGCCCGCGCCCGCGGCTTTGGCGATGCTGCGCCGCGACTGGCGCACACTCGACCAGCCCGGGCGCGCACTCATCGAGCAATGGCTGACCGACAACCCGCTCACCGAACAATCACTTCCCATCCTGGCCGGGCTGCAACGTCTCTCCGACCGCGCGCTGGCCGAGGCGATCGACGGGCTTACCCAGCGGCTCAGCAACATCGCAACAGAGGCCGAAATCTTCACCCCGATTCGGCAGGACGACTTCCATGCGGCACCAGACCCGAGCGTGGCCGAACACCGACAAGCCGCCGAGGACGCACAACTGGCCGCCCGCCAGCACGCCCATGAACTCGACACCGCTATCCGAGGCCTCCACGCAACCGCAGCCGCACTCGACACCTCGCGTGAGGAACTCGACGCCCTGCCAGTGACGCGCCGCCGCCAGCGTAAGGCCCTGCAAGAACGCATCAACACCTTGGTCCGTGAACAGCGTGAGCGGAGCCAAGCGCACGAGCAGATCCGAAACACTGCGCGAGCAGCAAACCGTCACGCCAACGAACTACTCGCCCGCGCCGAACACACCGCCGCCGAAGACGAAAGCCGCCGTCTCGCAGACCAGACGCGCGCAGCCGACAGCGCGACCAATGAACGAGAACAATCAACTGCGGCACTGCAGAACGGCCTGAGTGCCGAACTCGCCGACCACCGTGCAGAACAACAGAGACGACAACGAATGTCACACCCGCAACGACAACGCGAGGAACGCGCACGGACCGAACTGAACACAACAGAAGATTTCACCCCAGACGAGTACACCCACCCCGACGGGAACAAGCCGAGTATAGAAACTGACCTCGGCTGCTGACCATGCAACGTAGGACCCGAGTGTCCATTGCCTGGCACCCGATCAATCGACGGGCAGAGGTTCCCACTCGGGCGCACCGACCGGATCTCACGAGTACCAGTGCCCGTTAAGGTCATCGCCGGAATCCTTGGCGGTGAAGAATTCCGCGTCATCGGGCAATTCCGGGGAATGCGCGATCACTCCGTGGCCACGTAGCCGGGCACGTGCGGCCTTCCGCGCCTCCTGCTCCGCCCAGAAGATCCGGTGCCAAGTCCAGAACTCCTCGACGGTTATCCCAGCCGCCGACCACCTCGCCGTTGTGGTCGAGCTGCGGATAACACAGCTGGTAGAAGAACCGGGCGGTCTCGGCGCTGCTGCGTTCGTAGGTCCATTGGATCCACGCCGGGACCGCCGGGTACATCGCCGCGACCGCGCGGGCCGTGAACCCGGAAGTGGCCGTGGCCGAATCCGGCCGCGCCAACGAGGTGGCCGTCAGCCGGTCGAGAGCGGCATCGTCGATGAGTGTGGCCTTCCTCGTCTGTGATCCCATAGCGGCAGACTATAAGCGAACTCGCAGGTCGGCACACCGACGATCAACGAATCAGGCTCGGCCAGGCCGCTGGCCGGGCGCGGTGACAAACCGTGCGAGGCGTCGAGGCCAGGCTCGTAGCCGCCGGTGGTGTCCACGGTCATCTGCTCGACGTCCATGTTCACCGGTATGAATGATGCGGCCGTACGTGTTCCAGCGGCGATCTCGGCGAGCATGCCCTCGGAATAGTGGGCGCGCCGGTGAAGGTCGTGCTCGGCGCGATGGGCGATGCGGTCATAGAGAACCTGCGTAAGGGTGGTGCAGTGGATGATGCGGATTTCGGCGAAATCGGCCACACGCAGCAGGTTCGGCGCCAGAGCTTGTCTTGGAACGCGGCTTCGGCGACCCGGCTGACCCCGCTGCGAGCGAGCACCATCAGCACGTCGAAGAACGCGTGCAGGACAGGGATGTTGAGTGCTTCGTAGTGTACGTCACGGTTCGGCGCGGTGGCGGCGACCATGCCTTGTTTAAATCTCGTCGCGGATGATCGCCGGAATCCCGAACCGCTCGGCCAGGGCGTGGGCGAGCATGGACTTGCCGGAGCCAGCCGGGCCGCTAACTACCGTGATCACGGAGTTCTGCGCGGAAGTGGCATGCGACATTGTGGCAGGTCACTTATCGTCACCAATCGGTGTCGCCTGTGGAGGGCTTGGTGAGCTGGTAGGCGATGAAGCCGAGGCGCCGGGTCCATGCCACTGCCCCCACAGCCCGTGCGTCCGCGGCACTGCTGCCGTGGCGGCCCCGCCAGAGGTGAGGTCGCACGGGACAACGTTCAACGATCTCGCGGTCCAGGCCTGCCGCTTTCGGCGATGGTGTAAGCCAAGTCGGTCAGCTCGTGCGGCCCCCGATCGGCTGCACACTCATCGCAGATATTGATCACCCGCTCAGGCAACGGGGCTGCGAAGGCCGGTAGGCCGACGTTTGCTCAAGCTCTTCATCCCAATCAGTGGTGGTCACCATTTGACATACGTCGCAAGCCCAGACTTCGTGCCTATCCGTATCGTTCGTCATGCCATAACACTACGGTACGAAAGTGGACAATTCCGCCCGAATTTGTTGTGACGCAGCGATGTCGAATTGATGCGATTGCACCGTCCGGCGAGCAGGCTCTCCCCCACTACCGCCCAATCAGGTCACGGGCCTGACTGCGATCGACCAACTCTGCATCCTCAAGTATGGCCAGTGGGTGAATCTGCTTCTGCAGGTCAGCTACAACTGGCACCGACCGCTTCCACTATGCCTCCGCCTCCCGGACACCGCACAACCGATCCCTTTGAATCTCGAAATCGACCAATACGGCGTGTGCTTCGAGATCCTGTCCTTCGACGGTCGCTACGGCGCACCGTTATCGCTTGCTGATTTTCACTCGCTACCTCCAAACGGGGCGCCGCGGTTAGTCTCTCCCAGTTCCTGGGGTCTCGCCGCGCGGTGGACCTATGGCCGAGCGATGCGCCCTCTTGCAGAAGCGCCATCGTTGTCGCACCTGGTTTATGCAGCTTCGCTAGGCGATCGGGTGCCATCCCGACCAAGGCCGAGCACCTGATACGCCGCGTAGACAGTCAACTCGATGTTGCGCTTGGGTGGCGTGTTTCGGATCCGATCCTGCTGCCTGGGCCGCCATGCAGGTCATCCGCAGCTCACGAATATCTCTCAACAGTGAGAAGCCGTCCCATGTTGTGACGTCGTAGCCGTACGCGTCGCAGAAGGAACGGTAGCGTTCGGCCGAGATCCAGCCGAAGGAGCTGTGTTTGATCGCGGTGGAGACGAGGTCCCATTCGGGTGGGCCGACCGAGGCTCGCTCCAGGTCGAGGAACGTCGTCTCTCCGGTGTCGGTGGTGACCACGTTGCCTTCCCAGGCGTCGCCGTGGATCGGCGACCACGGCATGCCGGTGGGCAACTCCTCCCAGCCTGCGCGCAGATCCGCGAGGCGCTGGTACAGCCAATGCCGATCCGCATGACTCAGCGACGACGCGCTGTCGATGCGTTGCTCGAGCTGGACGAACGGTGCGACTTCAGACAGAAACGGCGGCACAGCCAGCTGGTGCAAGGCACGTAATGCCCTCCCGATCTCGCGCTCGCTGCCGTTGCGGTGGGGCGGCAACTCTTTCCACAGCGTCACCGGGCGCGAGTCGATCACCGCGAAGTCGACGCGAGTGCCCATCGGCTGCACAGCCGAAATATTGTGTTCTCGAAGCCATTCCGCGATTTCAACCTCGCGGCGTGCCGCCTTAGTCTGACCCGCTCGCGCGACGCGGATGACCAGGCGCTGATCAGGTACTCGGAATATCGCATTCTCAGCGAGTTTGATTGAGACCATTCCGTCTGGGTCGATGCCAGCATCGGCGCAGGCTGTGCGAGCGATTCGTTCGACCTGTGAGGTGTTCATGTGGTGGTGGCGAGCGTCGGTATCCGGACTTTGGCACGGTGGGCGTAGCGGCGGAGTTCGGCGATGTCCTCGTTAGCGCGCTGGGACTTGAGGTCACGCGCTCGGCCGAGGGCTTGGTTTGCGATGGTGGTTGCCTCGTCCGGGTCACCGGTGGCCATGACCAGCGACGCGAGTTTGATGGTCGACATCGTCCGAGACCGTGCGGCGGTGTCTGCGTGGCCGTCGACGGCTGCGGTCAGCCGGTCGCGGGCCTCACCGACGAAGCTGCCGTGCACAGCGATATCGAACAGGGCGTGGCCGGTGTCGCCCGCGTGCTGCGCGCTGTCGTAGTAGCGCATCCACGCCGGATCATTGCCGGGCGCGCACCGGCTGAAGTCGCGATCGGCGTTGGCGACGGAGGTCAGTGTTGCGGGAATGTCGCCCAGCTTGGCGTGCACACGCGCTTCAGTGGTGTGCAGCATCGCGCGTTCAGTTGCGGTGAGCTTGTCTGCCTCGGTGAACGCTCTGCGGACGTACCCGAGTCCGTCATGGTTGCGGCCGTTCCAGATCGCGTGCCGCGCCATCGAGGACAGGATCTTCGCCCTCAGGTTCACCGCCCCGGACTCTTCGGCGCAGTCGAGGGCCAGGGCGAACATCGAGTTCGCGTCGTCGTGTGCGCAGGCGTCGAAGGCCATGAACGCCGCCGTGTGCGCGAGTGACCCGACCGCCATCTGTAGGGCTGCGCGGTCGCGCGCTGAACAGTTGGCTTTCAGATAGGCGACCGCGACTCGTAGTTGCGCGACGACGACGTCGCGGACCAGGCCGCCGCCGTACGTGGCGTCCCAGCGTGCGAATAGCTGGGCGGCTTCGTGAATCTGTTTGATCTCGACTGTGCCCACTCTCGTCGGGTTGACGGTGGTGCGGGCTTCGCTGAGCATCTGGGTGAGGCGGTCAGGTGACACGATGACCGTCGCAGCGGTAGCTGCGGCCACACGCAGAAATCCTTGTCGGTCCACGGGCTCCACGGTAGCCACGTTCGGCAACTTGAACCACAGCAGATCCGGCGGGATACGCAGAACAGTTGCCCACCTGACCAGCTTGCAAAGCGACTCAGGCGCCGGACCGTTCTCGATCCGACTCAGCTGCGCCTGACTCAAATCCAGCCACTGCGCCACCTGAATCTGGCTCAGTGGCTGCCCGTGAGCGGGGTGGTTGCGATACGCCTCGATGACCGCGCCCATGTGCCAGTTCGCCAGTGCGTCACGCAGCGGGCCGTGAGCCCAGAACTCGGCCGGCATCTCGGGTGGCCCGTCCGCCGAGGCGATGGGTGAGCAGTTGGCACACCACGGGCCAACGTTGAACCGGCTCAACGCACTTCCGCATGTCGCGCATGTGCGCCCACTTCCGGCTATGTCCGCCATCGCCTCGCTCCCGTCGTTCCAACCCCACACAACGCGAATATTTCGACGCTATCACTGGCACACACGGCTGGTATGCGTGCGGCGTATATCGGTTATGTACTGTGCGCGTTGCCCGTAACCGCATGGTGGAACGACTGTCAGTTCGTCCGAGTTAGCTCCGACACGGACTCCGCGACTACTGGCAAGCCGACCGAGGTGACCAATGGCAACCACCCTCGAGAACGATGTGTTCACACTCCTTGAGCCCGGGGAACCGCTGACCGTAGAGACGATGGCGCACGACCTGAAGGTGCCGCCGTGGACAGTGGCCAGGGCATTGGACGCGCTTCGGAACAACGGTGACGTATTCCGGAACCGGTGCGCGCAGTGGCAGATTGCGGCGGACAAGCGCCGCCCAGCTCGGAAGGCGAGCCGATGAGCCGCCTCGCCGTGCCCAGCCCGAGGACCCCGCTGTCATGGGAGGAACTACACGCGACTCTCGAGACGATGTGTGGACGCGGTCGACGCACGGGTATGGCCACTGCAGCCCCGAGCTCGGTCAAGCTCGACCCCGCTGTTGAACAGACACGCTTACGGTACGCCAACACGGTGCGGTCCCTCCCGATACGGCTGGCAGGCCACGACTTTCAACAAGAACATATTCCGGGGAAAGCCGAGACAAACTGCCCGATCCGACTTCCATCAACGCTGGAAAGCCATTTGGGAGGCCGTGCATGAACGGCAGCAACGAGCCGAACTCACTCCGACCTGCGGCGAGGCGTACCGAGCCGGGCGGGTCGGCCAGCGCCCTCGCCGGGACCGAGAACCCTCAAACCTTCGACTGCACGCTGCCGACCATGGTTCGGCAGCTCAAGGCGATGGCGAGCGCGGGATGGTTGCCCGGTGTGACCGAGCCGCCCGAGGAGTTGCGATGACACCGATCATCACGCGGGTGCAGCCCTTCACCGAGTCTCCGCGCAGTCCGTGCGAGCTCTACCGTCGCGAGCGTTTGTTGCCGACCGCGGTCGACCCACAAACAGACGCCGCGGCAATGACACACGCGAGCAGACCCTCACCGCGCCCCGACGAACCCGACGTCCAACTCTCGGTTCTGATTTCCAGCGTCCGAATGGAATTCGCCGCCTGTATAACCGCCGCGCTGGTGTTCGTCTGCGACGTGGCCGCCCACCGTCCCGGAACCGTGGCTGTCTCCCTCGGCCGGTGCACCGGCCTACCCCGGCTGCCGAACGAACGCCTCTACCTCCAGCCCTGACCCATCACGTCACAGCCCCCGACCACCTGAATGGCCTCCGCATGTGAACCGGCGAGAAACCACGACCTTCCCGATCCTGGCCCCGTGCCGAGGCGGCCCCGGAGTTGCTTCCCGGCGACTCCAAGGCCACCCCCCGAAACCCTCTCGAACCAAGGAACCAGCACCATGTACGCGAAATTCGACACCACCACCACCACGCCTCGCTCACACCGCCGCCGCTGGATCGCCGCGACCGTGCTCGCCACCCTCGCCGCGCTTGCCACTATCGCGATCGTGACCGCACCCGACAGCGACGCAGGCTCGCGCACCTTCACCTGCGCGCAGATCACCTCCCCCTCCGGGGTGGTGACCGGGTTCGGACCGGGTGACACGTCCAGCGGCCCCGGTGCGATCCTGGGGTTCAACTACGCCTACTACGTGCAGCGCTCCGCCGAGCAGGCCCGCCGATTCGTCACAGCCGATGCCCTCGTGGGCCCTGGTGACCGGTTGCAGGCCGGGATCGATGCCGTCCCGGCTGGCACCCGGCACTGCGTGACGATCTCGCCGCTGGTCCGTGTGGGGGATGCGGACCTGTGGGCGGTCACCGTCACCGAATACCACCCCGGCAGTGAGCGGTTCGCGCCGCGCCAGCTCATCACCACCCGCACACTCGGCGGAGCGACGCTCGTCAGCGCCATCGCCCGCGCCTGACACCGACTCCGACTCCGACTCCGACCACCTGAATACCTCGGACCAGCACCGCGCGGTCAGCTCGCTGGCCAGGTCTGAGGGTGGGAACCGCTCCCGGAGGCCGTCCCGACCATCCCGCGCCTCCGGGAGCGCTCGCCCGCACACAGCAGCCACACCCCGGTGGGCTCCCGCCTACCGATCCAACTATTGAAAACGCATTGAAAGGTTAGATCATGTCTTACTCCAGCTGGTACGCCGTGGCCGACGACGGCCTGGAAGCGTTGCAGCGCAGCCTGATCGACATCGAGTCCGAGACCAAATACCAGCGCAGCTACAGCCCCGAGATCCTGCCCGGTCTGGTGCAGACCCTCGACTACGCCCGCGCGATCCTGACCAAGTGCACGAGCGTGCTCGGCGTGCCTGACGACAGCGAGGCGACCGCGGCGGTGCGGATGCAGCGCCAGGCCATGCTCGATGCACCGGGGCATCGCTTCCACCTGCTCATCGGTGAAGCCGCGCTGCGGCGCACCGTCGGCAGTCACGCGATCATGGCCGCCCAGATCCGCAGGCTCGGTGACATCCTCACCCAACGCGACAACGTCGACATCGGCATCATCCCGCTCGATGCCGAGTTCATCAGCCAGGCAGACAATTTCGTCATCCACGACGAATCCGGCGTCGATATCGAAACCGTCACCGGCTCGGTCGAAACGAGCGGAGCAGAAGAGATCGCCCTCGCGGTACGCACCTTCGACCTGCTCACCGACCAGGCCCGCTACGGCGAGCACGCCCGAGCCCTGCTCGACCGTGCTTTTGCCGAGCACGTCGGCCCCGGCATCTGAGAACCACCTGACCGGTGTTCCAGACCCCGGCCCTCACCCGCCGGGCCGTATCCCTCGTCACGACCACAGGCACCGGGTCGGGGCCTGGACGCCACCTCCGAGAGGACTTGAATCTCATGCCGACAACCGCTTTCCCTGCCCTTGGGATGCTCACAGCCGCACGCCGGTGGGCGGTGTGACATGGGCACCGGTCTGACTGAACTGCGATACGACGTTGCCAACAGCGCGCGAGTCGGCAACTGGCTGCTCGGCGGCAAGGACTACTACGACATAGACCGGCTGGTCGCCGAGAACGCGGCCGACAGGGTTGTCACGGTCGCGCGTGAGGCACGCCGGTTCCTGCTGCGGGCCGTGGAGCACCTCACCAACGAACACGCTGTGCGTCAGTACGTCGAGCTCGGTTGCGGTTTCCCGCTACCCCCCAATGTCGGTGACGTCGCCGGTCGCGAAGTCGAGCGCGCCCGGGTGCTCTACCTCGACCACGACCAGCTCGTCGCCGTTCATGCCCGTGCCCTGTTGGCCAACGGCCCCGACCGACGCTTTTCCATGGTCGACGTCACCGACACCACCGCCGTCCTCGACCAGATCACCGAGTTCTTCGACCTCGACCTGCCGATCGCGCTGTGCCTGTCCGGCACCGCCGAACTCCTGCCCGACCCACACGCCGTGCTCGCGGAGCTGGCCGGCGGACTCCCGCCGAACAGTTGGCTCATCCTCAGCCACATCACCGAGGACATCTTCGGCGACGAGATCCGCATATGGGCCACCCATCTCACCCACCACGGGATCCCCTACCGTCCCCGCGATCACACCGCCGTGACCGCGATGCTGGCCCCCTACCAGCTACTGGAACCCGGCATCGTCGCACCACACCGCTGGCGACCCGACACCGGCGACCCCACCTATCACCCATCCCACCACCCCCAATCGGACCTCAGCGGCTACGCCGCAGTAGGCCGGTACTCCGTTTAGACGAAGGAGTCGACCGCGCTATCAACCAGACACACCCCGGACCTCTTCACGCCCGAGAACGCGATCATGGCGATGATGGTCGCCACCTCGTTGATGCTCGCCCTGAACGAGAGGATCTCCCAAGAGGGCAAGAATCGTCACTGTGACAATTAACGCCTGTGTCGCGTATCCCTCGGCTGCGCCCCCGAAAAACCGGATCGACACTTTTACCGCACGAGCACTTTCACGCGAAACTCCACATACCCGTAGGGGCGGCCATCGCCTCCAATTACTCCCGGCGCGTTACCACGAACCCCCGGCAGGAGTCTATCTCCGCGCACCACGGCGTCTTCCAGTTTCACGGCAAGTCCGTCGTAGGGCTGAAAGGTTGCACTTCCCGGGATATACGACAGCGTCGCGACACCCGTTGAGAGCACCTTGCATCCATCCCAGACCTTGATCACATTGTCGCCGGTGAGGTACACATTAAGTGCCGGCTCGGGATGAGCTTCACCGCTGATCAAAAGATCCATCCGCGCACCCTTGATCGCCTGGTCAGAGCGGATACTTGAGTTGTCGATCCATACGTATACGAGCATCTCGACGTTGTCCCGAACAGCCACCTCATCGGCGTACGTCGTTTTTCCGCGATCAGCGAGGCGGCACAGTACGTAATTCCTTTCGTCGCCGTGTTTCGGGTTGTCGACGATGCTGTTGAAGACTGCTGTGGGTGAGGGCTCTTCCCCTCTGTATGCCTCGCGCGCCGGCCCCGAGCCGTAGGTGTGGGCATTGGTGGCGGGCGCGCGATTCGATGTGGAGACTAGCGATGTGGTCGGTGCATCCGGTTTCGACCCGATTTTGAAGTCGATTGTGTCGCGAAAGAGTGCGAGCACGGCAGCTACAGCACTGATCAACCCAGCAACTCCGATAACTGCGGGATTCTTCCACCAGGGGGTCTGCGGCGTGGCAGGCGCTGGCGTGGGGGCGGACGGTGGCGATGCGGGCGATCCTGACGACGGAGGCGTCGAGGAGGGGTTCGGCGTCGGGTTCGACATGGACCTGATTCTCGACGACTTTCGCGGCGAACATCACCCCTTGCGCACACATTGGTCCGACAGAAGTGGTTGCGGCGCAACGAAAGCCCCGTGCCGACGGGAACCTGTGGCGGTGTGGCCCTCGACGGGCGAGGTGGCGTGGCCCGACAGCCCCGACAAGATGGCGCAGCCGTACGGCTCAGACCCACCCCGGCCACCCTCCTTTTGCAGGTCAGCGCGTCATCGGCCCTCTCTGGTGTTCGTGGTTAGTACAGGCTTCGAGGGCATTCGCCGCCGGTACAGACCCTTCTTGCGCAGTAACAACCGCTTAGGGGAGGATGTGGCGATGGAGGGCAGCCCGATTGCCGGGATCATGAGCATTGAGGTATCGCATCAGGTAATCAGATCGTTCGATCGCGACTTACGCACCATGAATATTCCGATTCAGGCGATCCACAGGGCAGGGAAGCAGGCCGGCAACTTTGCCCTACGTCTATACGCCAACCCTCCATATGACCCACACCGTGAGGCAGCGGAAGATCGCTATAAAGCTTTCCACCGGCGCCTGAACGAACACATAGAATCAATGCACACGGTCGGCATCGAAGCCAATAGCTTTCAACCGCTCCTCGACTGGATAATATACCTTAAAGGGCGCCTCACAGAGGAAATTGGGCAAGACGTACTCGACGCACCTTTCAACGGACCGTTCCTACCCTTTGATATACGTCGATTTAGCATCGAAGCGGCGATCGCTTTAGATGAGTCGATAAACTATGCCAAAAATCAGGCTAGATCGAGAGTGGGAGTCCTACTCGATATCGCCCGGAAGAGTCAAGCCTCGAAGAAGACGACGTGTCCGCTGTGCGAACTATGTGTAACGTTCGCCAAGCTCAGTGATCAGCTTCTAGCAATCCAACCGCCGGCCTATTTTGGCGAGCCGCGCTACTATCCGCCGGAACGCCATGGCGGAATCGTGCCAGGTTTTCTCGCTCGACTGATCGCCCAGGATATCGACGACCTAATAGTTGAGCTCACCGTTACGATTTCTTCCTCAGATGAGCTGCGCAACCTTGGCGCGTTGACTCGTGAGAAAAAGGCGAAGATCTTGACAACACTCGACCGACTTACCCCAGTGACGATCTCTGCTAATTATCTACAGTCAATCGAGCCGTTCAGCTTCTCCGAAACCGCGCTGCTCGACAGCACCGACATGGCTGCAGCCTTCTTGTCCATATCAGTCCACTATTTAAAGGATGTGCAATCAAAAATGGCCGATTACTCCGAAGCCTCGGGCCAATCGTCGAACTACTCCGTTCAAATTAATGGCGGTAACTTTTACGGCTCGCAGGTTGCGCTGCAGATCTCGAACATCGATTCTTCTATCTCCACCGTGGTCAACCAGGGCAATTCCCAGCTCGCCGATGCACTTGAAGCGGTTAAGCAGGCTGCAATGACGGACCCTGCAATCCCCAATGACCGCCGCACGGACCTGATCGACAATGTTGAGTATCTCGCAGAGAGCGCGAGCGAAGCCCCCGAAGCTCGTAACCGCGGGATCGTCCGATCCGTCCTCGCCAGCCTGAATTCAGCCGCCTCTACAGCGCCACAGTTGGCACAGGCCCTTGAGACTTGGGGTGGCATCCTCAACTCCATCATCCCCTAGTTCACGTCACGTGACAGCAGATTGGGAGGGGGCAACCGGGTCGGTGCACGGTCCGATCGCCGTTACCGAATCCGGCTGCGCTGCGGGCGGTTCGTCAAGGACGTCCACTTCGATGAGGTCCACCAGCTCGACTGGCTGAATGACCAGCTGCGCGATGCGGTCCCCCGGCGGACCTCGTAAGGTTCATCGCCGAGGTTGATCAGGCAGGCTTTGATCTCGCCGCGGTAGCCAGCGTCAACGGTGCCAGGAGCATTGAGAACGGTGGCCCGTGATTCGCGGCAAGCCTGGAGCGGGGTGGATGAAGCCGACAGTGCCGTGCGGTAGCGCGAGGCGACAGTGCCGATCAGGCGCGGCAGTGTGGCACCAGACATGCATCGTCAGTGGCGTGCAGGTCAATACCGGTGTCGCTGGGATGAGCCCGGCCGGGGGTGTGTCAGCTCGGCATTGGTTCCATCGGTGATCTCTGACGTCACCGATCGGTGGATCCTGACGTCGCACCAGATCCGAAGATGTTTGTATCGGCGAATTTTGACGTCGCGGTGTTGGTTGCGAATGGTCAGTCCCACATCGCTTGGGTTCTCAGCACGTCGACCTCGCAGCCTGGCGAGGTCGGATCGAAACCGTGCTCAACCAGCCAGCGGACTCCCCGCAGGCTACGCAACGACCACCAGGCGCTGATCACGTCAAGGTCGACGTCGGAGCCGTACCCGGCCACGACGTCACCGAGGTGTTCTTGGTGTCCGAGCGTCAGGGTGGCGAGGTCATACAAGGGGTCACCCTGTGCCGCCTCCGACCAGTCGATAATGCCCGTGACCTCGTCACCGTCGACGAACACGTGAGAGATCTGGAGGTCGCCGTGTGTGAATACCGGCGTCCACGGCCGGAGCGCGATTTCGGCTATCCGACGGTTGTATGCGACAACGTCGGCAGGAACCACCCCGCTCCTGACAATCCACGCACACTCGCGGTCGAGCTCCGATGCGAGCGCGTCGAGGCTGCGGCCGGGCCATGGCGGTAGGGGCGCGTCGTGCAGCTTCCGCATGGCGGCGCCTGCCGCCGCCCACGCCGCTGGGGGTGCAGTCGACGGCTCACCGAGGCGGCCGAGTGTCGTCCCTGGCAGAGCGGCGAGCGCGAGCACGGGCGGGTTGCGCCACAGAACCTCGGGAGTCGGGATCGGTGCCCTGGCCATCGCCTCGACCTCGACATCGGTGTTTGACTGGTCAGCGTCAATCTTCAGGAACACTCCGCCGACGCGCAGAGTTGCGCGCTCGTGATGGGCGACGACGACCTCGACTTCTTTCACGTCGGAGATTATGGCTGGGATGACCATCGACGTCGCCGGGATTATCGCGGGTCAGTGGCCCGTTGCTGGCTTTGCCGAGCGTTGTCTCAACGGGTCTTCCGAGAACCTCTGCTGGTCCCCACTGTCTCCTTTGCGTACTGCCATCTGGTCCCGCCCCTGCCACACCCGGTGACGTCAAAATTCACCGATCAGATCGGTGGGATCCAACACCGAGCAACGACCGGATTCGCCGATAAACGACGTCGAAATTCACCAGCACAACCATCGGCATCGAGCTGGATGAAGGGGACCGTGCGGATCAGAGGTGTCCCCGATCGAGGCTATGTCGGGTGCGGCTTGTGGGGCCGCGGGGTGTCAACCCCTAACCGGGAGCGACTGGGTGGCGCGCTGTGCGATCATCGGTCCCTCTCGATGCCCAATTCGATGCCCTTCGACGGCCCTTCACGGGAGCGGGACTTCGTGCGCAGCTCCGCTTCGAGGGCAAGTTCGTGCTCTTTCTGCTGTTTCTCGCGCTCTATTTGTAGCGCTTCCTTCGATTTCTGCGCACTGAGGCCGTGATGGGACTGGTGGGTAATTTGCGTGACTTCGAGCTGGGCCAGATCCACTCCGCTGAACACGCCGCGGATCTGCTTCGCGATCCCAGCTTCCTTGCTGTGTTGGTCCACCCACCGTTGCTCGCCGTCCACCTCGACGATGAGCGCGTGTGCTTGCTTGTCGACCTGCACCTCCTTGCTGGCGAGTGCCTCTACTACCCGTGGATCGACACCGGTCTTGAGCAGTTGCTGCGGATCCAACCGCAGCGACTGCGCAGCCTTCAACGTCCGCTCGTTTCGCTGCGCGTCGGATATGCGGTCGCCCGTGTCCCGCTGCCCTTGCTCGAGCGCAGCCCGCTCCAACTGCCGGTTGTGTGCTTCGACCATCCTGGCCATCAGGTCACGGTTCTCAAGCTCGCGAACCCGCTGTGCCTCGATAGCCTTCGCCTTCTCAAGCTCTTTCGCCTCGCGCTCCCGGATTTTCTCCTCTGCCGCCGCAATAGCCTCCGCTATCGGCCTACCGGGCTGCTGGGCGTGCTGGGCCAGCGCCAACCCCGCAAGCTCTCGGTGCTTGGGTGTCGGCATCGGCAGATATTCCAGCATATCGATCTGCCTCGCCACCGGCTCCTGACCGGCGATCACATGGTGCATCTCCTGCATCATCGCGACCAGTTCCGGGTCCATCCCCGGCTCGATCGCTAGCTCCATCCCCTTCGCCGGCGGTGCTAAGGCGCGGGCCTCCCCGACCGCAGCGATCACGACCTCCCGATCCACTGTTTCGAGGATTTTCAGCAGCTTCTGCTCACGCGCCTCACGTTGCTGAGCTTGGACCCGCTCGACGATTTGTGCCTCTTTCAGGCGCAATTGGGCGGCTTCGCGGGCGATCTTGTCCCGCTCACGAGTGATCTGCTTATCGACCTCGATCATCTGTGCCAGCTCGATCTGTGCGCCCGCGAGGACTTCCAAGTCAATCGGCCGACCCTTCTCCTTTGCCTTCTCGATCTCCTTGACAAAACCCTCGAGCGCCCGCGGCGCGGTTGTCAGTTCTGGTGCCTGGCGCACCTTCTCAATCAGATGTCCCAGCCGCTCTACTGCTTTCGCGTGCGCGATGGGACGTCCCGCGTCGATATACCGCCGGAAATCCTTCTCCGACAGCTCGATCACTTTGAACTTGCCGGGGAACTCCTGCTCCAGCTTGCGGGCTTCCCGCATCACCTCCGGTGCTGGTGGACGCGCCGCACGAACGATGTACTCGGACACGTCGCGTGTGGTACCGGACTTGAGCAACTGACGTTCCTTGGCCAGCTGCTCAAGCCCCTTACCGACAGCGACCCCACCAGCCTTGTACTCGCTTGTCCTGGTGACGATTTCGCGACCGGCTTGCTTCACAATCTGCGCGGCGTCGTGCTGCCGAGCAGTATGTCCGGGCACCTGTTGCCGGTACTCCTGCCGCCAGCCCTGCTCTGGGGTGCGACCGTGGATGTGCTGGTAGCCGTAGGCCAGCATGTCGTGCAGGGTCTTCGCGTCGCCCCACAACTCGACTGCATGCTCCCACGACTCAGGACTGCGGATATGCTCGAGTTGCTGCGCGGTAAGCGATACCTGAGTGGCCGCCTCCGCGATCTTGTCCATCACGTACGCCTGGTGCCCGCGGTCACCGGCCTCGGTGAGTCCGCGGTCCGTGCGGGGAACGACGTCGCGGGAAGGATCGGGCGCCTCGGGGGTCGGACCTGTCACAGGCCACCCCGGGCAGGGTTACTGGCAGACGGGCGTGTCCCAGGTGATAAGCGTGTGCAGTTCCCGCGCGAGCGTCGCTGGCTCCCGGCCGAAGACGACGCGACGGATCGACTCCTCAGGGTCGACGTACACACCAATGCCGGGGAATTCGAGTGCTGCGCCGATCGGGTTGCCGTCGAGGATTTGCACCCACACCCACTTCCCGCAGCCCATCGCGCGCAGGTAAGTGTGGCCGATGCCGCGGGCGCACAGTGCGAGGTAGGCCATTTCGTCGTCGGTGACGGTCTCGCCGGGGTTCGGGAACCGAGCCAGCGCCGCGTCCTCGATCGCTGCCAATCCGTCGACCGTCCACGGGTCGTCGAGTTCGGCGAGGCGGGGAACCGCGTCACGGAGGCGGGCGAGATCGTCGGCCTCGCGGTCCTGCCATGCGCGGAACTCCGGCGACTTCTGCTGTTTCGCCAGGCGACGCTGTTCGATTTCGCTATACGGTTGGTCTTCGCCCACGGTGGTGTGAACCTTTCGCGAGGGGGGACTCCGGTTCGTGTATTGGCCATCGTATCCGCCGAGTGAAAGTACGTTTCGGACTTCCAGAATCGCCGCGGCGGAATGGCGGAGGAACGTAGCAACCCGTAGCACAACCCCCCGAAACCCGTGGTGGGCCGGTACAGATAGGCACACCTTGGTCGACATTTCGGGGTCGGTCAGATCGAGAAGGCCGCTGCCCTAGCCCGGTGAAGAATCGCCGACTAGTCGGCCGTTGCCGACCACCCCTCGCACGGACCGTGCCATCGCCCGGCGCACCTTGATCGTTTCGGCCAATTGAGTCAAACCCGCTCTACCCCAATGGAAACCGTGGACTCCTTGCCCGAGGAACGCACGGTTTCCAGATGAAATATGTCTGGCCCGCCCTATTACACCTGACAGACGCTAGGCGTCCTTCCCCCAACAGGACGCTGTGAATGTGGCCGCCGTGCGCACCGTTCGGCTCGGCAAGTGCGCGGGGGTTGATCACCGCTTCCCCTCTTCCTCACCCATAACGCGGTCACCTACCCCGAACGCTTCAGTAGCCCGGGGCGAACCCGATACCGTGTCGAGCAGTGCGGGTGCACCTGTTCTCCCCGCACGGCCTCGCCGTGGCTCAGGGTTCCAGGGTCGGCAGGCAATTGCCGATGTGCGACTCGATGTGCATAAGGGTGGCCTTGATGCAGATGGCCCGGCGTCCTCTCGGCCATCACCGGATCTCGAGCGGATCGACTGCGCCGCAGCCGGGATGACCGGCTCATTGGGGGCATCGGAGCGGAACCCGATCAGCCCCAGCTCGTAGCGCATCCTCGCGCCAAGGGCTGACGACACTCGAACGTCTTTGGCAAGCAGAGCATGACCCCCGTGAGCGTCACGCCCTGGTTCGGATCCAACACCGAGCCGCCTTGGGCTGACCACCGATAAGATATTCACGCATAGCCCTCGACCGCTGCACCCATCGACAGCACGCTCCTTGAGGTGCCGGGCCAAAGAATGATGTGGGAGGCTGGAATATCGCCCTCACAGTGCAGATTTCGGGTTGCCCGCCTGGTGGCGCTGACGGACGGTCCGGTCGAAAGGACCGATCGCGAATGGACGGACCCCTCATCCGTGCAGCTCGCCATGCCCGCGGTTGGTCGCAAGCGCGGCTGCTCAGCGCGCTGCGAGCGCAAGCCTCGATCGAGCGGATCACGTTGATGAGCCCAGACTCTTTGCGAGTCGCATTGTCTCGCTGGGAGAACGGGCACATTGTTCCTGATCCGGTCCATACACGGCTGTTGTGCCACGTCCTAAACCTCCCACTCGCCGACAGCACGACTGAGCCGGAATCAGTCAGGGAGCCCTCCGACGACACCCTTTTCGGCATCTTGGCCCATCACACGAACAGCCTGCGCTTGATGGATCGACGCTTAGGTGCTCCACTGGTGCGAGCGCAAACCACCAACCACGTCACGACGTTGGAGGCTTTGTGGACGACCAGTTCGGGCGCCGATCGGCGCAGTGTCGCCCGTGTCCAAGCCGATACGGCCGCGCTTGCGGCCTGGCAAGACCTCGACGTCGGCGACCACACTGCGGCCGAAAAGCACTACGAGCTCGCGCACTTCGCCGCCTCAAGGTCGGGTGAATCGGCGCTCTTGGCGCACGCGCTCGGGGAACACGCGGTCATGATGTCTGAGACCGGTCAACCAGACCAAGCACTAGCGCAGGTCCGCCGCGCGGAGAAACTTCCTTGTTTACCGCTGTTGCTGCGCGCTTGGCTCGCCGCGACTCGGGCGCAGGTCGCGACCTACTGCGCCGGCGAGACCTCGACTGTCCATGCGGCGATTACCGAGGCCGAGAACGCATTAGAGAGATCCCGACCCGGCGATGAAGTAGCGTTGCCGTTCCTGGCCCTCAACGAGGTCCATTGGCAACGATGGAAGGGCCACTTACTAGTGCGCGTGGGTGATCCGGCGGCGGGCGCGATCGCCAGCGAAGCCTTGGCTGCTCTGCCAGGTGAATTTGTACGGGCACGCGCCGGACAACTGCTCGATCTGGCCGAACACGCGACCCGCAAAAGCGAGCTGGATCAGGCCTCCGAGCTACTGACCTCAGCAGCGACCGCGATCACCACAGTCGGGTCACGGCGCTTACGTAACCGGCACGACCTGCTCGCGCACCGCGTCCGGGAGCTGTCCACCAGCCACGAATAGAGGCAAAGCGGCCAGCATCCCGACCGCAGTCGCAGTCCCGAGTAGTTGACCGGTCCCGAGAAGCTCACGAGTCTCGGTCAACGGCACCCACACCAAGTCTGCGGCCTCCTCGGCGTCGCTTGGGGGCGCGACCTGGCGCGGCTTGCGACCGAGGTAAATATGGTGAGGGGTTTCTACCAGACCGGGCATTGGCTCCAGAACCGCGACGAGCTCCAGATTCTCGACCTCGAAGCCGGTTTCCTCCAACAGCTCCCTGCGTGCCCCGATATCCGGGGCTTCGCCGGGTTCGATGATCCCGCCTGGCGCTTCGAGCCCGACTCTATCGACGATCCAGCGGTGGCGATTCAGCAGCAACGCCCGGCCACAGTTGTCGAGGACGATCACGCAGGCAACGGGATTAAGCCGGACCGCGTGATGGGTGCGGGCGACGCCATCAGGGGTGACGATGTCGTGCAGGCCCACGCGCAGCCACGGCGGTGCGGCGTAGACGGTGCGTTCGCCAAGCACTTCGGTCATGGGCGGGAACGCCGAGGAAGCGGGGGAAGCCATTGCTTCACGGTACCGGCCAGACCACGGGTTTCGTCGCGCGTGCTAAGGGTTGCTACGTTCCCGCACCACCCCAGCCACGCCGATTCTTTGTCATCGGAGCAGTGCCTGCAGCGTAGACGGCTTCGACTGCTTTCGCGCCATTGGCGGCCCGAGACTGAGCCTTCGTGCCGGGGCGGCGGCGCGGATCGTTTTGGTGTAGTTCGCTGGTGCTGGTGCTAGCGCACGAACAGTTTGGCTCAGGCGTTGCGTGCCGAGTGTGTGAGCTCGCCGAATTCCCGCACGAGTGGGTGGTCGGGTCCGCCGAGTCGAGCCATTCGCAGGTGGACGTCGCGAACGGCCTGAACGGATCGGGTGGATTTGACCCTTTTGGAAAGGGTCAGGGTGCGGATACCGGCCGCGTGTGCGGCCTCGAGATCACCGCGGTGGAGGTGAGCAGCGGCCAGCGCAGCGTTCGACATCGCCCCGCGCCGCGCTCGGCCCTGGGATTTGGCGTGCTCGATAGATCGGTTTGCGTGCAGCTCAGCTTCATCTGGGCATCCGATGTCTCTGAATGCATTGGCGATCTCGCCATGGATGTAGGCCGGGTCGATGAAGCGAGCCCACTCCGGTTCGCTGTCGGCGTCGACTTGCTCGAAGGCCTTCTCGGCCTGGGTTAGAGCCGTGATCGTCGCGCTCCGCTCGCCTGTCGCGGCCAGTGCGCGTGCTTCCAGAGTCCATAGATCGGCCACACAGGCATGGGAGTCGGTGGCGCGGAGTCCGTGCCGGCCAGCCTGTGCTAGCCGACGGCCCTCTGCTGGGTTTCCGAGCAGTGTTGCTTGGTCGGCCAGCCCAGCCAATACGTGCGCACCGATCGCTGGATCGCGTGACTCTTCAGCGAGGCGTAGTGCCTGGATCAGGTAGCGCTGTGCGACGCCGTGCTCGCCGTTGTCGAATGCCATCCACCCGAGTAGGTAGGTCTGTTCTGCGACCGCTCCGTAGAGCTGGTGGTGGACCTCGGCGGATTGAGAGCGACGCAGCAGGGGGTAGACGTGGTTGTTCATGTAGGCGGCTAGGACCAGTCGACCGGATCCTCCACCCTGGAAGATGTCGATTTCCTGGAACTTGGAAAACATGTCGCGTAGCGCGGTGACATCGTCGAGATGAACGCGTTGCCCTGCTCGGGGAAGTTGCTCGAGTGTGTTGAGTAGCCAGTCGCGGGAGGGTCCGAGTCCAGCCAGTGCCACAAACGGCGCGGCGGTCAGGAATTTGCGTCGGTCCACGTCGGCTCTCCCGAGGTCTGCGACAGACTCGATGCTGTCGCTCACTGACTGATGGTAAATGAGCCCACGGTCGCTGTGGGGCTCTCCGAGTCCCAGATCGTACGTGGTGACGCGGTAGCCGAGTTTGTCGGAAATCAGGTCGGCGATCAGATCTGGGACGGGTTGGCGAGGTTTGCTGCCCTCGATCCATCGCCGGACGGTGGTGGCGTCCGGCACGACGTGATTGTGCCCCCGAGCTGCGGCGCGGGTGGTGATCTCGCGCGCGAACTCCTTGTTGCTCAGGCCCGCGCGCAGCCGCCAATGGTCCAGGGCCGACTCCGGCTTGTCAGTCACTACCCCTCCAGTCGTGTAGGAAGTGCCACCCTTTGCCACCCCTTGCGACGCTACCGCGCTACAGAACCCCAGTACACACTGAAATCGCGTTCAGACCAAGGGTTCTGACGACACCGCCACAAACATCGGCGGTTGATTTCCTCGGAGGGCTGTGTCATTGCCAACGCACCGCAGGCAAACGCACCAACCGACGGAAAGCCTCGAGATACCCAACAGCACCGATGAAAGGCAGCCGCATGACCATCACCGGAACCGTGAAATGGTTCAACGCAGACAAGGGATTCGGATTCATTGCCCGTGCCGACGGGCCTGATGTCTTCGTGCACTACTCCGGGATCATCGGCCAAGGATTTCGAAGCTTGGCCGAAGATGATCGCGTCCAGTTCGAAATCTCGCAGGGCAAACGCGGACCTCAGGCGGTGCAAGTGCAACGCGTAGAAGCGACGGTCACCTCCGCTCCTCTGCCTGGCAACGCGCCATGAAAGTTGGTTGATGCCAGTTGCGTGGTGGCCCGCCCTGTCGCAGCTGTGGACATGGTGTGGACACCGAATCCATACAGCCCGGACCGGGCCGCTGGTTATCTGATCGCTATGACTCGCGCACACGATTGGGGGTGCACAAGCGGTGCGGAACCGAAAACACCACGAGCTGATGGCCATTCTGCGGTCCGCTGCGCGGCACGATCCCGCCGAGCTGGAGGCCTTTGTCGCAAAGCTCAAAGCCGAAGCAGACCGGTTGAGTGGGCGAGCTCACCGCCGCCGATCGGCCGCCATCGACAGGGCACTGGCCGCTGTCATCGACTCCCGATCGTCTCGAAAAGCTGCCACCCCTACGAGGTTCGATCCCGATGCCTGTGGAGGCTGCCCATGAACACCACTTCGACCGGAACCGTCCTCCTCGAGGTTCCCGATCCAGATGTGCGCGTCGCAACAGAGGCCGGGTTGGCCGCGCCGGACCTGTTCGGTGTGTCGGTGACATCTCGCTGTGCCTACTACCAGCAGGTGTGCCAGCTGCCGGCCTCTCTGAATTCGGTCACCGGTCAAATTATCGTCGTCGCGGGGCGAGTGCAGGCGGTCATGGTTCCCTGGACGCTGGGGCAACGCGTGCGCGCTGCTCTAACTCGATGCGAGAACAATAGTGGGCCTATCGTTTCCCACCCCAGGTCGGGGACATGGACGTTCCTCACCAACTCCGACCGCGACTTGGAACCGACGCCCGATGACACCCGGCTCTGGCTGGGAAATGTTGTTGTGTTGTCCGCCGGTGCCCCGATCCCGCTCCCGACACCGACGGCAACGAATACCGACCGGCGCCGTGAGTGGGAGTCGCCACCGACCAGCCCACAACGACCCACCACCTTCGCGGTCCTCACCGCGATCCGGGCGTGTCTGGAACGTGGCGGAAGACGATGAACTTATCGCGAGTCTTGCTGGTGGACAAGGTTATTCGCCGGGCCAGCACGTATCGCAATGTGTGTGGTTTCGATGCGTTCGTTCGCGAGTCCACCGGCCAGATCGTGTTGCGGACCGGGACTGTGGGCGCCGTCGAATTGCCGTCCGAGCTCGGTCACCGGGTGATCGCGGCATTGACGTGGCCGGGTCCGGTCATCGTGCATACCGATACCCCGGAACCGGTCGTGACGATTCTGACCGGGCCCATGCCCACCCATCTGCGCAGTGGTGGGTCCTTCGCGACGCTGTCGGCTGCCGGCGCGGTGCTGGTGCCCGATGGTGACGAGGTGTTACTGCCCTCGCCGCGCGATCCCGCGCGGCGCTGGCTACCGCACGAGCCGCTGGATCCGTATCGGCCCTCGGCCGAGGTCGTGGTCGCCACGATCTCGGCGTGCCGGTAGGGCCGGGGTCTCGCGATGTCGCGGCGGAGGCGGTCACCTCGTCCGGAGGAACCCGATACTCATCTGCGGGTGATCAGTGCCGGGTTGGTGGTCGACTTCTGCGGGTGCCGCACCGCGGTGCGGAACTTTCTGCGTGACTGGCTTTCTCATCCTCATCCGTCCATGACCGTTGCTGAGATCCGGGATGGATTTCTCCCAATCAACCGAATGCCCTGCGAGGAATTGTGGCTGGACCCTTGACCGAAACCCCTGCCGATCGGTGCACCGCCTACCGTCGCCTCGGTTGGCGTGTCGTGCTCGACGGACACGACCAGATCATCCTGCCCGCCGACACCGTCCACGCCATCCAGGTGTGTGCGGGTTTGGCGGACCTGGTGCTGGACATGCTGGGCCACAGCCGGGTGAGCACCCCGGTCGTGGACAACGTCGCGACCGGTACCCGTACGTTCTTGACCAGCCCGCCCGAGCCCGGCGATACCCGGGCCGTCAGGTTGTTTCCGCCTACCTCGAGGGTGCAGGCCATCCGTACCGTGTCGGGCTCACCGATCCCGCTGCCCACCCCCGGCGACAACAACCGAAGATGGCTCGCCGAACCCGGCCCCGACAGTCTCGCCGATTTCGAATTGCTGATCAGAATGACCTTCGACGCAGCGCGCGCCGCCCTCGTCGCGTAACCGATCACTCCTTCCCGCTGAACCGATATCCAGATCCGCCGGGTACCGCCTGGCGTTCACCACCGCTGAAGAGACGGAAAACGATATGACGTACGTGAGTTGGTATGCCCGAACCGAGACCGGGCTGGCCAAGCTGCAGCGCAGCCTGATCGACATCGAAAGCGGTGTCACCCACCACCGCGCATGGAATCCGGAGCTGATCATCGGGCTCGTCCAGACCGAGGACTACGCACGCGCGGTCCTGGCCGCCTGCATCGAAGTGCTCGGCGTTCCGAACGACCTCGACGACGTCGTCGCTGCCAGAATGCAACGCCAACACATCCTCGACCGCGAAACCCACAGCTTCGAGTTCCTCATCGGCGAATGGGCATTGCACCGCACCGTCGGTAGTAGCGCGGTCATGCGCACCCAGATCAAAGCGCTGACCGACAACCTCGGTTCCCGCCCCAACCTGCGGATCGGGATCGTCCCGCTTCACACCGAATTCCGTGCGCCCACACCGGGATTCGTCATACACGACAGTGCCGCGGTCGAGACCGAAACAGTCACCGGCGAGGTCATCGCCACTCGACCCGACGATATCGCAGTGGCCGAACGGACTTTCGCCCTCCTGCAGAACCAAGCCGTCTACGGCGACGACGCCAGGGTCCTGCTCACCCGGGTGCTGGCCACACACACCGACTAAATGTGCCCAGCCCGCTGCCGAACCACTCGGCTCAGCGGTGGGCTGGACGCGACTTAGACTGAGCCCCAGATTGATTCACCGCACGAACCGTGCCCATCTCGGTTGCGCGCTGTCGGCGGCAGGGTGATCTGTCGATCATCCGTGCAGGCGAGCCGCTACCGCCGCAGTGGGACGTGCTGTACGGATGTGCAGCATGACCGGGGCGCCCGTCGACCTGGATCGGTTGGCGGTGGCGTGGGCTCCGCTCGTTGGACTGGTACGGGGCTGGACGTGCTTACCACCGATCTACTCGCGCGGGGGCGACGGCCGCGATCCCGGTGCGCATTTGACGGAACACAGGGTTTGGCTCGTTCCTTTGCAGGAGAACTGATGACGCTCAATCGCAGTACCGTGGCCGCCCTGGCGTGCGTCGTGGCCTTCACCGTGTTCGCACCCCACGCGGGGCTAGTCCGGGCTTCACCGACAACGACGGCGGCTACGGTTCCGTCGACGTCGCTGTCGCTGCCGAGATGTCCAGCGCTGTATGTGTTCGCGGTTCAGGGCACCGGTGAGTCCTCACCGGATGCCGCACCCAGTACCGATACCGGGATGCTGTCGCTGGTGATACGGCCGATGTTGGCCGCCGCGCCCGCCACCGGGCTGGTCGATCGTGCGTACGTGCCCTACCCGGCGGGTTTCGGAGGCGCGGTCGGCGCCTCCCCCGTCCCGTACGCACAGTCCGTGGCGACCGGGGTCCTGCGCCTGGAATCCATGATCACCCAACTACATTCGGCATGCCCGACCACTCGCATCGCGATCCTCGCCTACTCCCAAGGCGCCCATGTCGCATCGATCACCGCACAAGACATCGGCGCCGGGGTCGGTGTCGTCGCACCCGAGATGATCGCCGCCGTCATCCTGATGGCCGACCCCACCCGCACACCCGGCGCAGGCTTGTTCCCCGGCACCGACGCCACGGCCCCGACCCCAGCTCCCGGAACCAACGGCCAGCACCTGGCAGCACTACCACCAGCGCCGCTGCGATCAGGGGTATCGGGCGGCGGGATCGGTCCCCAGCGTGACATACCCGAGGACTTCGGTGCCCTGACCGGCCGCGTGGCCAGCCTCTGCGTCCCAGGCGATCTGGCCTGCGACACCCCAGCTGGGTCGGTGATCCTGCGCGCCGCCGCAGGAGTGACGTCGCAGTCGCTGCTCTCGACCGGGGACCCGATCGCATCGTTGATCTCGATAGGGCAAGCCCTCGCCTACACCTCCCTCAACGCAGCCGTCACCCTCGTCGACGACGATGTTTCCGGTGACTCTGTCGCCGCACTGAAGGTGTCCCCGCAGAAGTCGATATCGCAACGCCTCGCCGATGCCTCGGACCCGAGAACCGCGTCGAATGTCCCCCAGGCCCTGGCCGCCGTAACCCGCATGGGCACCCTCGGATTGAACGCTGTCCGCGCCGTGGTCTCGTCGGTGCTGAACCCCGCCGCCCTCACCCAGCTGGCGGCCGTTGCCCTGTCCAATCCAGGCGCCGCTGTCGCCCTGCTCGGCGAAAAGTTCACCACCGCGATCAGCGAACTGGTGCCGCCGACGACCGGTGATGAGTTGATCAGCGCCGCATTCGAGATCGTGCAACGCGAAATCGCCGACAACCGCGACCTTCTCGACCTCGCAACCTGGGTGCGGATCTGGGAAACCGGCATGCGACACGACGCCTACACCCACCCCGCTGGAGGCGGCCCCTCGCCCGTTTCGTGGGCCGGAGCGTGGCTGGGCGCCGCAGCGCACGATGCTGCCATGACGCCGTTGTCATCGCAGCACACCACCATGGTTTCGCCTTCGAATTCCCCCGCCGTCCACACACCCTCGGTGTCCGCCACGACCATGTCCGCACCGGTTGGTGTGGACTCGCCCGCTCCCACCACCTCACCAAGATCGAGCCCCTCGCCGATCGAGGTGGTGGGAGCCCCCCAACACCTCGCGCCACCACCGCCCCAGCCGCAACCATCCTCAGGCCCTGCGGAGACCGTTGCCCCGCCACGCCAGCCCGGCATCACCGTCGACACCACGACCACCCCGTCGACCGTAGCCCGCCAGCCCGGCATCACCGTCGACACCACGACCACCCCGTCGACCGTAGCCCGCCAGCCCGGCATCACAGATCCCACCCGCTGATCCCCGCACCCACTGTTCCGAAAGGCGACCGATGAATCCGCTGCTCGCTGCCGGTAGCGACCTGCTGGCACAACTGCACAACCCCTCACCTCAAGCGCCACCGCTGTCGGAAAAGATCCTGCAAATGGTCCGGTACCTGACCTGGTTCATCCTGCTCTCAGGCATCGTGGCCATCACCTACGCCGGCGGGAAGTTCGCCTGGGAGAAATGGACCGGCGGCGGACTCGAATCACCGAAGATGATCGCCGGGGCCATGATCGGCGGCGTCGTAGCCACCAGCGGCGGAACCATCATGAACGCCGTCATCGGCAGCTGAGCGTGCCCGATACCACCATCGGTCCGGCATCTGACAAGCCCGGCATCCACTGAACCTTGCCCGGGGCTGCCCATGTCGTCGAAGGCGCCACGCCCTCGAATCCGCTGTCTGGCAGCGCGCTGCCACACAACCCTCGCCTATCGATCGGAAACCGATGCCCAGCCAAATGACACCGTTGCCCGACACCAGCCGGTTGCTCGCGGTATGGAACGGTGCGCAACCAGAGGCAACCTCGCTCGAACACACCACCCGGGCCTACCTCACGCTATGGACGATGTACCTCCTCGACGTCGACCACACGCAGATCGGTGACTGGCAGTACTTCGAGCTTCCCGACACCGCAACCGGAGGCAGTCGAGTCACCGCCCGGATGATCGATGACGAGATCAGCTGGCACCTCGGGAACCGACCCGATGTGGCGGTGCTCGTCGACGACCATGTCCCCGGGCGCCTCACCGCGGGAGAACTGGTCGGACGGCTCGCGATGTTCACGGTGCTGTTCGACAAGTGGCCACCAACAACGGTTCAGTGCCCGATCGGTCCGGCGTTCATGGGTGTCGGCCGCCAGTTCGACAGGCTGATGCAAGGTTTGTCCCGGGGTCGCAGGCAACCTCGCCGCCGTGCCGACGGTCTGTCACCAGTCGCGCAACCGCAGCGGATCGAACCCGGCGTCCCCGCAAGCGACCGAGAATGAAGACCTCAGCTCCGATGCTGCACTACAGCAACATCACCGACCCCACCGCCTCGTTGGTCCGCCACGGCCCCGACACCATCGTCGGGCTCGCGTTCGCCCCGACGTGCCTTTCCTTGGTCTACCTCACCGTGCATCCCAACAGCCTTATGGGCCAATCAGATTCACTGCCGGTCGAGGTGGCATGCGATCTGATCGACCATCACGGGGATCCGTGGCAAGCACGACGGCTACTGGCCCGCCGCATCGATGCATGCTGGCGCCACGCTCGGGCCCTGGCCGCGTACGCCCCGGTGCCGGAGCTGCGCGCCTACGGGAAATCGCAGGCGCTGTGCGATCTGGCCGGGCTCTGGGAATTCCGGACCGGGCTCGGGTCGGAGATCATGACGATGATCGACCTCGCCTGCGACACCGCCGACGTCGGAAGCTCCTTGTTGGACGCGGTGATCGAGCACGGGTTCGCACCCGGCACCTCACCCGCGCGGCTGGCCCACCGATCGGTCCTCGCCGAAGCGATCGCCGCCGCCGCCGAAGGCGCACACCACCTCAACCTCCTCGATCCGACTGAGCGCGACATCGCGACCCTGCTCGCCCGCATCGAACCACCCACGCCCCCTCCGACCCGCCTGGTGCCCCGTCGAGCTCAACCGCGTCGGCGGGAGCTGACTACATCCTGACTTCTGCGCGAACCACTCCGACGGCGCAGCCAGAACCACCGCGATCAGCGAGGCACCATGACCAACCACCATCACCCCACTCGACGGCCGAAAGGAGCTGCCTTGCCCAAGACCGAGAACTCGACAACAGTGGTGCTCAATCAAGAGGCGCCCAACCGGGCTCGCATCCTCAACGCCATCCTCGGCCGCAAAGACGCCGAACTCCACGACCGCCGCATCGGGGAACTGCTGGGCACCATCGACCCGCTGCGGATCGCCATCACCGAATCCCGCCGCTTCGTCGAACGCGCCATCACACACCTGGCCGCCCGGCACGGCATCGCTCAGATCGTCGAACTCGGATGCGGCTACCCCACGACACCGAGCCTGCACGACATCGCCCAGAAGCACAGGGACTCGGTGAAAACCCTCTTTGTTGATTCCGACCTGCTCGTCACCGTCCACGCCCGTGCACTGCTGAGAGAACCTGGCAACCACGTCGCCCACGTCGACCTGACCGATACGCCCACAATCCTCGAACACATCGACACGGTGATGGACCCTGCCCAACCGGTCGCGGTCTGCCTGTCCGGATCCTTGGAATATCTCGCCGATGCCCCCGCAGTCCTCGCAGCACTGACCAACGGGCTACCCGCTGGGTCCTGGCTCGTGTTGAGCCACATCACCGCCGACGTCTTCACAGACGCAACCGGCGCAGCAGTCGAAATATTCGGCGCGAACGGAATCGGACTTCACCCGCGCAGTCGCGACGAAATCACCACGATGCTGGCCCCGTACCGGCTTCTCGCCCCAGGTCTGGTCGCACCGCATCTGTGGCGCCCCACCCACGACTACGGGCAGCCATCCGATGTGATGGACGAACACCCGCCGCTGTTGGCGTCAACGGCGGCAGCCAGCTATGTGGCGGTGGGATGCCTGGATTCTTCAGACGAAATCCTCAGCTAGCCAGCGGTTCCCGCTTGAAACACGCTCTCGACGGAGGACAATCCATGGCGATCAGCGACTCTGACATCTCCGACACGCTCGCTGCCTACTTGGAGGACCACCCTGACGAGGCCACGTTCCTCTCCGAGCCAATGCGGTTGCTGCGCGGCGGACATGATTCCGCCTCGCGGCGAGCTCGCTCGCACGCAACTGGCATCGCAGATCCAGCTCATCGGGCATCGCCACCGGACGCGGCCACATGCCCTGCGCGCGGTCAGCCTCGGTGTCGGGGGCCACCGCGTTCGCGAGCGGCTCGCCTGTAAACACCAGGCGATCGACCATGGCCTGCAACTGCTCCGGCCCCATGGCCGCAGCTTCGGCGTCACGCTCGCTGGACTCGCCAGTCACAACACCGACCCTACGCGCGTCCGCCGGATCGACCAACCGCGCGACTCACCAGTGCCTGGGCGACGGTCAGCTGGCAAGTGACTGCCCACCGCACGGGGCCGTCAACGGCTTTACGCCGGGCCGGTCTCGATCTGCGGTGCTTCGACCCGCTCGCAGGTGTCGACCCATCGGGCGAGCAGGCTGAGAGCGCCGAGCCGTTCGAGCGCGTCTTGCTCGGACATCTTCTCCGTCGAGTGGGCTGCGCTGTTCCGGATCGTCATCTGGGCACCAGGCGCAAACAGCCTCAGCCCGTCATTCATCGACTTCACGTCACGGTCCTCAGGTTCACCTGGCCACCGTAGGCGGATTTCGCCTGGCTTAGCAGGGGCACTGGAAAACGCCTGCTGCCACAACGGTGTTTCAGCGATGTCTCGCCGCCTGACGAGGGTTTTTACCTTATCAACCAGGGCTTCTGCGGCCGCCGCGACGGCCTCGCGGTAGTGACCGTCGTCCCACAGAGGTTTAGCTGCACCCCAGATGGTGGGGTGCATTTCGGCGGGACCGGCCGGTCGTGGCTGCTCGATCTTGGCCGCCTCGATCATTTCGTCGAGTGAACCTATGATCTGCCCGCAGGCGATCAGTACGTTTTCTGGTTCCAGCACGGGCTTGGGCTGAGCGACCGAAGACCACGCCGCGATAGGGTCGATAGGCCTGGATTGACCGTCAACGGTATATAGGACCTGGGTTAGCTGTGCGGCCCGCCGGGCACGGCCGGCGGCCTCGGCGACCTGCTCCGCGATTTCGGTCACCTCCTCGGGAGTGACACCTTCACGCCGCATGACGGCCGGGATCACCCCTCGGCCGAATCCGGATTCGTTCGTGGGGGAATGTAGTGCGAGGAACTCGCGGAACTTGCTCCGGAACTCGCGCACCGCAGCTTGCGTGGCGCGCAGGTATTCGGGATCTTGTGCGGCGTCCATAGTTGCCTTCGATCGCGTCTCTTTCGTGGCCTGCCGAGTACCTAGACTTCGTCGACGCCGTCGAAGGAGAAGCCCTCCAGTTCAAAGGTGACCGCCTCCGTGACGCCGTTGCGGACACGTTGACTCCAGACGACTTCGCCGTCCATCGTTACGTAAGAAGTGCCTACGACGGTCTTCTTAAGCTCTACATCGCCGGTGTACTTGATCTGCTCGCCATCGAACTTGATGGTGATCGAGCGCCGGGCCTGTTTTTCCATGGGTCGAGACCTCCTGTGCCGGAAGGACTAATCCGGCAGAGACTACGGCAGAGCTCCGACATCCTCCGTCAGTCGAGAAGGTTGACGGGCGTGAAGATGAAGCGAATGCTGTCGCAAGGCCACAGTTGACCGCATGCGAGGCAGACTGACCCTGTGGACTCGTCTGCGGTGATGTGAGCGTCGAAGGTCTTCATCAGAGCGCGGGCGTGGACGCCGAGTTGCTTCGGATCGAATGGGGTCTTGGTGGCTTCACGCCCGTAGTGGTTGATTCGGTGGACGGCAGCACTCCGGATCGAGTGGTAGTCGCCGTTTGGCGTGTAACTATCGGTGATCACGGCGTCACAGTATCGACGCAGACCGACATTACGGAGCGGGCCCCCCGACCGACCGAGGCGTCCGGGGGGCGGTCGAGTCGTCAATCATCTCCGCACTCACACGATCTCACTACTGGGGGTCCGCCGAATTTCGGGCCGATATGACATGAACCTGCGGGCTGTCGGGGTCGCGCAGCCGCCTGGTCACGTTCGTCGCCGACCAACGTCGTGGTGTGCGACTCGACGGTCTGAACTGCTCAACCTGACGCCGCAGTGGTAGCGCCTCCTGAGATTGGGCACACACGGACCTCAACCATTTGTTTCGGTGGCACTGCCGGAACCCAACAGTGCTGAGAATTTCCGAGGCGCATTCCTGTTTCGCAGCCGAGCTGCCGACGTCACTCACATTCCGGATTCGTGCGACCTGAATCGGGCTCCGCAGATGCAGGGGGCACAAACCCTTCCGGCCATTTGGTGCCCTTGGAGTAGTAAATGTCGGTCAGCACCGCTTGATCGAAGACCGCCCGAGCAGCGTCGACGCAGCTGAGATTTGAGCTCTCCAAGCGCGCGGGTGAAGTTCGTGCCGACGAGGGTCGCACCCTCCAGATTCGAGCCATAGAGATTCACCCCGGTGAGGTCGACCCCAGTCAGATCTGCTCCCGCAAGATCGGCTAAACCGAAAATGGCGCCGGTCAGAGTCACGTTCGGAACCGGCACGTCGCGGAGATACATCGCCCACGATGTGCTGCGGAGGTCCGCTGACTTGAAATCTGCCCCCGTGAGGTCGGCATCGACGAAGGCCGTAACGGCGAGGTCTGCACCGGAGAAGCGTACGTTCGCAAAGTTTCCTATGAATTCTCGATTCCGTAAACACGACTTGCTCAGGTCGATCTGGTCTGTATCACTTTCAGCATCACGAGTTCGATTCCCGATCGCTGCTAGAGCTACGGTGATGTCCTGCAAGTTTTCTAGGTGCTCTTGAAGGCGTTCTTGACGAACTGCTGTCGATTCATCCCCCATGCGATCGAAGAGATCGTCCCATTCTTTACACGTCGAAAGTGGGGCACGGGTTTGCACGAAGGTGGCGATCGTCTGGTACGCCAGGCGGCGATCTCGAGGTGATTCCTGGGCTAACCGCTCGAGAAGTCGGATTCCGGCGATGCGGGCGTCAATTCCGATCTTCTCGGGTTCGCCCGGCTCTCCATCGGATTTGAGCATTTCGACAGCCTTCTGGAACATGTCTGTCACGGCGGTGCGTTGAGACAGCTCAAGTTGGCCGTGGGTGGCGCTGGCTTGGTCCTGGGTGACGCGCAGCGTGTTGTTGGTAAACCACAGTGCACCGACCGCAGCGACCATTGTGAGCATCGAGGCCACGTTCATCCACCCAGGCCAGACCGCGGCGAGGTGGATCCTCCGGATGATTCGCCGCGCCGTGGACTGCTGTGGCGGATCTGGCGGCGGGGGTGGGTCCGCAGGCAGGAGAAAGGCAGGAGGATCAGAGGGCGGTTCCGGTGGTTCCGGGGCCGGTGACGAGCTGTCTGTGCTCATGTGTGACTACTCCCCCCGAGGCTGGACTCCGGACGCGAATGCCCCTGTAGGACATAGGCTAACCCGCTGAGTGGCCATACATCGACGATGGCTCCCGAGTCCTAAAGCGCCGAGGAGGCGGGCTGGCAGAGCCCGCGTCAGCTGACCCATCCCGCCTCTGCAATCCGTCGGTGCGGGCGCCGAGCCGCTTGAATAGGGTTATCCGTCTCCCCCCGATCTTCGGCGGTTCCGGAAACCCTCCTCGTCTCTCCCACTACAGTCGAGTACACGGACTCCCACATTCCAAGACAGACGAGCAAGTCGCTGATCCGGTACTGGTCGGCCCAGACCTGCGGATCAGCGGGGTCAAGCCCAGCGTCGATGAGTGACTGCGCGTCGATGGATTCTCGTCCCATACCCAGCTGGACGCGTCCCGGCGACGCCAGGTTCCAGGCGGCGGTGTGACTGTCCGCCGTTTGACCTCACCTCGCCGTCACTCAATGCTGAACGACTCGCCCGATCCAGCTTTCCCTTGGTCGGTCAGCGTCCGCGCTGGCGAAGCAGTTTCCATCCGAGGGCGCTGATCTGGTAGGCGGCCATATAAGGCTCGACGAGTGCATGCACTGACCCGCCGACGACGAACTGGGCGATCCCGTTGACATCGGGACTAGTACGCTGCAGCATTCCCGGCCGACCATATGTTTGCCAGTAGAAACCATGCGCGGCTCCAGATCCCGACCTCCACACCAACACCGCGGCCTGGACGAGACGCGCCGCGTCGGGGCGGCCGACGAAGACCTCCTGCGCAGCCTGCCGGATCATCTCGGTGTTGTTGAAAACGGCCTTCTCACCCGCTGCAGCACGTTTGGCACTCATCTCCTGGATACGCGTATCCAGGTGAGCGGCAACCGTTTCGATGGCCTCACGATCCTCGTCGCCCGCGTAGTTCTGCAGATCGCGCAGATACTGGCTATGCCAACCCTGCATATCGGTGATCAGCATGCGATGGCGGCGCAACCGCACTCGACTGTCCTCGGACACGAGAAGCCACACGGCCTGCGCGGCCCCAACAAGCGCGGTGCGGCACAAGGTGTCGTGCGCGGTCGGAAACAGCTGGCCAGGCCCGCTCCCCGGCTCCAGGTGAGCACGAATTGCCTGTAGGTGGGTTGTCGCCACAGACAATCCCTGGTGTGCGACCGCCGACAGAGGTGCGGGTGGCCAGTCAAGGTCGTCGCTACGTAGCTGGCTCCCAGGCAAGGGCTCGAACGCAGTTCCTACCGCCGTGCGCCACAAGTCGAGCGTAGGAAAAGTTGAACGGATCATCTGCCCGTAGTCGGAGTCACTGGTCACGCCCGGATCCTATGTCGCCGCGAACGAGGCATGGCACCGAATATGGAGCACGACGACTCCCTCCGGTGGACACCTTGAGCATCGACCCCGCATGTGACCATTGAGCCGAAACTGCGCGCCCGACAGCGATCGCCAGCCGATGTCGACAACAATGACTGACTATGCACAGCTTCCCGCGACTGACCGCCCTGTTCGGCGCTCCAGTGGACGCTCTCACCTACACCCACCTCGCCGACGCGGTTGCCCGACAGATCCCCGAAGCCGAAGATCTGGACTTCAAACAAACCCTCTACGAAAAGACGACCGAGGGAAAACAGGAACTCGCTAAGGATGTTTCGGCGCTGGCAAACGCCGGAGGCGGCGTAATTATCTTGGGCATCGCCGAGCAGAACTCGGTGGCTGCCGCATTGACCCCGGTGCTGCTGCCGCCCAAAGAGATTGAGCGGATGCAGCAGATCTGCCACTACCAGATCCGCCCGTTCTTGCCCGGGGCCCGCGTCAGACAGGTGGCTGATCCAGTCGACCCGTCGACCGGCTTCTACGTAATCTCGGTGCCGCGCAGTGCTGATGCACCGCACGCGGTAATCCGGGGCGGCAACGACAACGGTGACGGCACCCTCCTCAGCTACGCGCTACGTGATGGTCAGGTCACCCGCTACCTCGCCGAAGCCGAGATCGCCCGCCGCTACCGGGACCGGTTCACCAGCCGTGCGGAACTACGCGCTTCGCTCAACCTCGTCCACGATGAAGGCCTCAGCCACATCAACCGCCATACTGAGCAGCCGTGGTTGACGCTGGCGGCCTATCCCAGTGCGCCAGGGACTCAACGCCTCGGCGGCTCGGCCGACATCGTGGCGACCGCCGAGGAAGTCAAGGAGTGGGCAGCCGCAGACCCACCGCTACCCGGCCAGTTCTTTCCCGACTACGTCGAGGCGTTTCCCGGAGTTCGTCGAGCTGTGGTGACCACCGCGCAGTCATACAGCACCGCGCACAACGAGGCATTCGCCGAACTGCTCTTCAATGGATCCGGTTTCGTCGCCACACCGATCGAGCCGCTAGGCCGAGCCGATGACTGGGCTGATCAGATCGCGCAAGACGTGCTTGAGATCAACCTGCACGCCATGGTGTCGTTGTTGTCCAATCACGCCAGCCAGGTCGGCGCTGGCGGCGATTTCGAGTTCCGCGCTCAACTTCGACTGACTCCCCATGTCGCAGGTTCGGTGCTCACCGTCCGTCCAGCAGTCCTGCACAGCCCCTACCAGCGACTGAGTAACCGACCAATCGATTCATACCAGCTGGTCCCGCGATCGGTTCAGGTCCACGAAGTATCCATGGATGCTCGTACTACCGCGAATCTGGATGAGTTCGCCAGCAATTGGCGGACGCAGGTTCGGGCGGCGCACGCGCTTGCCAGCGATATTGTCGGGTGGTTCGCGGTCGGTGACACCGTGATCCTGCGCCGCGACGGCACCCTCGACACGGTCGGTGTAGACCCCGACCGTGGTCAAGCGATCTCGCAGTGGGTTTCAGGACAATCCTCGACCACCTGAAAACGGCGATGGCGGTTCGGCCCGTGGTTCGGCGGTGCACGGTGACACGCCACCGATGGTGATGACTAGCCACTCGGACAACAGAAGTGGCGCCGAATTGGATGCGGACGTGGTCTGAGTGAGCCCGATGGGCCGGCTATCCGACCGGCCCGCGGCAAGAGCTCCGATTACTTCCACGGTTTAGTCGACTCGACTCAGCCGGAGCGCAGCAGCGACCAGGCGGTCGAGAAGCCAATCGAGTTGCGCTGTGCTGGACGAACTTGTCACGAGCTGATTTGCCCACGTCTACGACGGAGCGACAGACAATTTCGCTTCCAGGAATCAGACCGCTGGGCCTTCTGCTGCAAGCGGTCTTCGGCACTCCGCGATCGTCACCCGACGCTCCTCTCCACCTAACGAACCACCAGCTTCTGCAGAAGGTGATCGAATCGGGTTCAATGGCGCGCATGCACAGAATGGACCTCGATGACATGACCTCCGACGATATTCCGATCATCAACTCGTGGTTCCGACACGACGAAGCCTCTGTCGACACATCGTGGTTCCCTCCCGGTTTTCGAGTGGACGACGAACTGTCGCAACCACATGCCGCCAAATTGTTGAAACGAACAGACCGCGTGGACGAGACCGTCGAGCTGATCAGCGCTCACGAATGGGTGGTTCGGTGCAACCTCACACACGCCCCGATCGGGTGGATCTGCGGCGAGGTGTGGCCCTGTCACGACTTCAACAGCGATATCGTCGATGGGCAACTGCCGGACGATGTGGATGATATGCCCTGCGCAACGTTCCAACTGTCGGTAGCTCCGTCTCATCGCGGTCGCGGATACGGGACCGCGATGCTGACCGCAATCGCAACCAACCTACAACTCAAGGGCACACAGATTTGGTTGGGAATCGACGTCAAGAACATGGCCAGCCGCATCGCCGCCGATCGCGCCGGATTCGACCACCAGTTCACGACTGCGCACTACAAGATGCAAAGCGGTCACGACATTCGGATCGGCCTTTACAAACACATGATGCATTTCCGACATCTCACCACAACCTAGACATTTTACGCCGAGAACGGAATCCAGTCATAAGTGGCGACCTTTGGGCTCTACCCCCGCAGCGACGGGTGGCCGACCAACAGGGACGGTATCCTGGTAGCCGGCAATCGCCGCAGCCTGATCACCAGCCGATCGGTCTGACCATGGATTACGTCACGCCCACTGATCCTCAACGCAAGACTATGACGCACCGAAAGTGCCCTCATCACTTTGTGCGGGGATCTCGGCTCCGTCCCAGCGCATGGACGGTGGCGATCGCGGCGTGCAACCCATTGCTAGCATCAGCCAACGTGATGACTCCACGCTCGTGGATCCCATCATTTCGGCACTTACGGAGCACATCGAGGGAGGCGTGCTCCTCGTAGCTGGGGTGCTGTTCGGCGAGCCACCGTGATCGGTCCTGCATCCCGGATCTGCCTTTGAACTTCGCGGTTGTGGTCGATTCGACCAGCCGAATCTGCTCGATCAGGCAGACCTCGACGGCGGTCGCCGCGTCCAGAATCGTCCTGCGGGCATCTCCACGCAAATAGGCCCTGGACGCGCCACACACCAACTGCCACTCGATCGGCGGTTCGACATTCTCTCCGACCCGTTCCAGGATCGCCGCGAACAGGCCTGCGGACAGCAGCGTCGGGCGTGGGGTCTGGATGGTCATCCCAGCGTTCTGCCACGTGCCGCGCTGCCACGCCGAGAGCCCGGGCCCGATGGTGTTGGCATCGAAGAGCGGTTCGCGCGAGTAGACATCCTCGCCGGTCACCACTGTCACCCAGTCTTCAACCCGACTAAACCAGTAGGCGATTCTCCTGGCCGCATGGTCGAACACCTTCTCCGCGGGCTGGTCGACATGGAAGGGGTAGTAGGGAGCGACGGCTCGACCGTCTTCACGCAGTTCGATGCCTACGTGGCGCAACGCTGTGCCGTCGTCGGCCCCCCATGCGGCGTATTGGGTCGTCCATTGCGTCGTGTGATCCCACGCGTCCTCGGGTACGTCAGGCAGCTCAGGGTGCCACAGATTTACCGCCAGGCCACCTGGTGCAGGCGGGGTCACAACAGTGGCGCGAACATCACCGATGTAGGTGTCGAACCGGTTCCCCAACACCTCGTTGTGAACCCAAAGATGATGCGGCAGCTGATATTTCGCCGAAACGGTGACCACAACTCTCCTATCGCGACAGGTAGTGACCCAACGTTTCAGAGTACGAGTCCCGCGCAAGTGAATATTCGGCCTGCCCCCAGCACGCACGGAGTGATCACGACCCTATGCCAACGGATGCACTCGGCAACACATACAAGCAGGGGACCGGTATCCCGGTCGTCGCACCGTTCGCGATCGACGCGGCGCCGTAGTCCCGGACATGACCACGACCCACCACCACACCGACACAGCTGTTGCCGAACACAATGCTCCGCGATGCCAACACTGATGGACTATTGCGATGGCAATCGAAGTGGGAAATATCACTGATCCTTTCTGAGGGGCTCCCCCTCAGATTGAGGTTGCTACCCGGTCGCCTGATCCCTCACAACACCCAACTCCGCAGGGCACTCAGCGCCAGCAGATCGAACGCTCAAGAGTTCAACATGCAGACTTGACAGGGAAGTGACTGTCGGCGCCCTGCTGGTCCGCCAGCATTCCGAGGTCCTCTTGGTGCGCCCCAAAGCGTATGGAGGGATACTTTTGCAGCCAGGAGGTCATCTTGATGAAACCGACGTCACGCTGATCGACGCGGCGGTGCGCGAGCTTGCGGAGGAAACCGGGCTCGATCCGAGCGTCGTTGCCCTAGAGTCACCGAATCCTGTCTACATCGAGTATGGCCCGGTTCCAGCTCGGCCGGTCAAGGATGAGCCGGCCCACTTTCACTTGGACGTCGGGTACTGGTTCACCACGGCAACGGCCGATATCGGGCAGATCCAGGTCCGAGGTGAGCGCTGCAGCCTGGTATCCCCTCGCCGAAGCCGAGCGCCTCGTCGGGCCCCGGATCGGGGGTGTACGAGTCGACCAACTCGAGCGCTGAACTGACACACCGACTTAAGGTCGTTTGGGCGGTTCACACCGCTCGACAGCGTGACCTACGCCCCCAGGACGATGAGATCCGCGCGGCGCTCACCGCCGTCGGCGGTGCGGACCCCATCCATGCCTGGCCAGCCGATGCGGTCGGCGACCAACTGGAGGTCGAACAGGGACGGCACCGGATCGATGTAGCGGTCATTGTGCCTATCCACTGATCAGAGTTGCGCCGTCGCGCGATATTCAGGCGGTGGCGAAGACCTCGTCGTACTCCAGCCGTGGCAGCCGTCCCATCCAGGCGTCCGGGCCCGGCTTGCCGATATTGATGACGCACAGCGGGACATGCCTGCCGTCGGGGAAGAACTCTCGTCGCACGGCGTCGGCGTCGAAGCCGACCATCGGGCCCGCTGCCAGACCCGCCGCGCGAATGCCGACAATGAGGTAGGCGACCTGCAATGCGGCGTTGAACGTGGCCGAGGGCTCCCGGACCGCCGGATCGGCGAAGACGTTCTGCGGGTTGTCCATGAACGGAACGAGTTTGGGCAACTCGTCGTGGAAGTCGAGATCGGCCGCGAC